>JBGPHU010000046.1:0-18364 GCA_041484545.1 Candidatus Eiseniibacteriota bacterium
CGTCAAGTACGTGGACGAGCGCGAGACGATCGAGGGGGCGCCGGGGCTCAAGGAAGAGCACCTCCCCGTCTTTGATTGCGCCTTCAAGCCGAAGAACGGGACCCGCACCATCCAGCCCATGGGCCACCTCCGGATGATGGAGGCCGTGCAGCCCTTCATCTCGGGCGCGATCTCCAAGACGGTGAACATGCCCGAGTCGGCCACGCCTCAGGACATCGCGGAAGCCTACGTGGCCGCCTGGAAGGCGGGACTCAAGGCGATCGCGATCTACCGCGACGGCTCCAAGCGGAGCCAGCCTCTCTCGACCGGGAAAGAGGACCGCGGCGCCGCGGCGGCGGTCGCGCAGCCCAGGCGTCACCGGCTGCCCGACGAGCGGAAGTCGATCACGCACAAGTTCTCGGTCGGAGGACACGACGGCTATCTCACGGTCGGGATGTACGAGGACGGAACTCCCGGCGAGATCTTCATCGTGATGGCCAAGGCCGGGAGCACGCTCTCGGGAGTGATGGACTCGTTCGCGACCGCGGTCTCGCTGGGGCTCCAGCACGGCGTGCCGCTCCGTCTCTTCGTCAACAAGTTCAGCCACGTGCGGTTCGAGCCGCACGGCTTCACCAAGAATCCCGACATCCCGATCGCGAAATCGATCGTGGATTACATCTTCCGCTGGCTCGGGATCAAGTTCCTGGACTACGCGCCGGCTTCCGTGGCGCACGAGACCGCGAAGGACGATCCGCTCGAAGCGGGCGGGGTCCAGACGGTGGCGGAATCGCAGCTCTCGCTCATCAACGGCGGGAACGGCCACACGCTCGAGGACGACCGTTCGTTCGTATCGCAGGCCGACGCGCCTCCGTGCTCCGATTGCGGCGCCATCATGGTCCGCCGCGGCGCGTGCTACTCCTGCCTGAACTGCGGCGCCACGAGCGGGTGCGCGTGAGGCCCTGAGAACGGGAAATCACAAGGCCCCGGAGGGGGAGACACCTCCGGGGCCTTCTTGTTGTTGGACCGACGTTCCAGGCGGCGTCTGTCGTCGCGTGGACCTAGCGCCTCACCCCGGGAAGATCTGCGGGGGCGGCGGGCGCTTGGGCGCTCCGGGATCCGTGCCGGTCGCCTGTCCGGGGCGCGGCTGGTGCCCCGCGCCCGACCCCGGCTCCGGATCCGGCGCGAACGCCGGGTGCGGAATCCTGGGCGGCATGGGATGCGGGGACTCGGGCGTCCCGACCCCGGCCGTCCCGGCCTGCGGATGGGGCGCGTGCCCTGACGTACCCTCGGACGCCCGCCTCGGCAGGTGCTCGACCGGACGCGGGTGCGTCACGCGCGCCGTCATCGGCCGCGACGAGAAATACTCCATCAGCATCACCACGCCGACGCCAAGCATCCAGAACTGGAGCGGGAGTCCCACGCCGTAGCGCATCGCCGGCCACTGCATCGGCTGGCTCGCCGCGCCCGTCGCGGTCGTGCTCCAGAAATCCATGACGTAGACCAGCGCGCCCACGATCGCCACGAGCGCGCCTCCCCAGCCGAGCCAGATCGGGAGCAGATCGCGCTTCACGGCACCGATGCCCCCGAAGATCACCGCCGCGAAGAACAGAAGAGCGCCCGCATAGAGCGCCCCGAGCTTCCAGAACCAGATCGTCCCGAAAAGCATCGTCGCGCCGCCGGCGTCCACGCCGTAGAGGTTCGCAAAGAATCGGTAGGCGTAGAGTTCCGCCGTCAGGAACGTGACCCAGACTCCGGCTCCCAGGAGCGCGCACGTGGACACGATCGAAGCCGATCCGGACGAGCCCTTCAGGTGGAGCAGAAACGCCAGCGCGCAGAACCCGATCGCGGCGACCACGAACCCGGCGGCCATGACCGCGTGGATCTGCATCCAGGCCTCTCCCTTGGCGCTCGTGATCGCCTGGAGCACGGCCCCCGCCTTGTTCACGTCGGGAAAGGCCGGCTGGAGGAAGATCGTCGTTCCCAGGATTGTGGCGGCGATCACGAACGAAAACCCGGCGGTCCGCTCGATGGATCGAATTCGTTCTTCCATCACGTCGGCCACTTCTGGCCTCCCTTCCTTCGCGTCGAACTCCGGCTGCGGGGCGTTGCGACGCGGGTACGGTGCGCTTAGGGCGTCGACGGCGTCGCGGCGGGCGGCGTCTTCGGCGCGTCCCACTCCGAGGGCGGTGGGAGCGTGAAGAAGGAGCCCTTGACCTGGGCGCCCGGCGGAACGATGTCCGGCACTTTGTGCGGAACAGGCGTCAGCGTCTTCAAGTATTTCGCGACTGCCGCGGCGTCTTCGTCCGTCATCGTCGCGAAGTCGGGCCACGGCATGGGCGGCAGGAGGATCCTTCCATCGGGTCGCTTCCCGGTCCGAATGGCGTCCACGATGTCGGCTTCACTCCACGCGCCGATTCCCGTTTGGGGTTCGGGGGTGATGTTGCGTGGATAACTCACGCCCCACGGGCCTTTCCAGCCGAGCTCGCTCCCCGCAAGCGCCCGGGTCGTGTCGGGGGCGCCGTAGAAATATGCGGGGGTATGGCAATCGTGGCATCCCAGGATCGTGACGAGGTACTTCCCGCGAGCCACCTGCTCCGCATCGCTCATCGGCGGCGGCAGGGACGGCTCCTTGGAGCAGGATAGAAGCGCGAACGAGGCGAAGATCGCGAGGGAGAGAAGCATCAGCACCGAGAGGATCCGTCGCACGGGTCGGGACTCCTGAGGTTGGTGTGGATCGACGTCTTGAAGGACCCGGCGACGATACAGGACCGCCCGCGACCCGCGCAAGAGAGTGCCGCGTTGACCGTCCTGCCGCCCCGTGCTACGGTCCCCGCCTCGTGACCCAAGCGCTCGACACGCGTTGGTTCGATCCTGCCCGCTGGAATGTCCTGATCGGCATTCTCTTCTTCGCCGCCTTTCTCGCCGTCAACATCATCCGCGCACGATCCGGAAGCAACCTCTATGTGCGGCCGATCGCGGGACTAGAGGCGCTCGACGAGGCCATCGGGCGCGCGACCGAGATGGGCCGCTCGGTGCTCTACGTGCCGGGCCTGAGCGACATGACCGAGGTCGGCACGTTCGCCGCGATCACCATCCTCTACCGCCTCGCCCAGCGCGTGGCGGAGATGGGCTGCGATCTCGACGTGCCCTGCTACGACCCGGTCGTGATGACGGTGCTCGACGGAGCCGTCCGCGAGGCCTATTCCAAGGCGGGCCGCCCGGACGCCTTCCGGCCGGGCTCGGTGCACTACGTGAGCGCGCAGCAGTTCGCATACGTGGCCGCGGTGAACGGCTACATGCTCCGCGAACGCCCCGCGGCGAACATCTACATGGGCTCCTTCTACGCCGAATCTCTTCTCCTGGCCGAAACCGGCGCCTTGACGGGCGCCATCCAGATCGCGGGCACCGACAAGGTCACGCAGCTCCCCTTCTTCGTCTGCGCATGCGATTACACGCTGCTCGGCGAGGAGCTTTTCGCCGCCAGCGCCTACCTCGGAAAAGAGCCGATCCAGCTCGCGACGATCATCGCGCAGGACTGGGCCAAGGCGCTCGCCGCCGCCGCGGTGGTGCTGGCCCTCGCGCTCGCGACGGCGGGGCACACGGGTCTGACGACGTGGCTCAAGATCGGATGATCGCGGAGCGGGCGCTCTGATGCGGCGCGGTCCGCTCCTCGTCACCTTCCTCACCGGCATTGCCGTCGCCGCGCTCTTCTTCATCCCGAACTACAAGGCCCAGGCGGTCAATTCCAAGCTGCTCGAATGGACGCTCGTGGTGTATGCGTTCGCGCTGATCCTGGGCTCGGTCTCGCTCTGGAACAGCCACGCCCGCAAGGTGAAGAACCGCTCCCCGGGCTGGGGATTCAGCCTCGTGACGCTCGTCTCGCTCCTCGTGATCACGACGCTCGGCATCTGGAAAGGGGTCGAGGAGAAATCTCCGGTGGGCCAGATCTACAACACCGTGAACTCTCCGCTCGCCTCGACCATGTTCGCCCTCCTGGCGTTCGTCATCGCCTCGGCGGCGTTCCGGGCCTTCCGCGCGAGGAGCCTCGAGGCCACCCTGCTCCTCGCCACGGCGGTCGTGATGATGATCGGCCGCGTCTCGATCGGCGAGGTGATCTCGCACCACCTGCCGGGAATCACCGAATGGCTCCTCGACGTGCCCAATCTCGCTGCCAAGCGCGCGATTGCGATCGGGGTCGGCCTGGGGGCCGTTTCGACCGCGCTCAAGATCATCCTCGGAATCGAGCAGAGCTACCTTGGGAAATCCTGAGCCATGATCTGGGTGCGGAAGCTCCTGGCCATCGACCGGCGCATCATCTTCCTCCTGGTCGCGGTGGGCGTCACGGTGCCGCTCCTCTTTCCCGTGAACCTGCCCATCACCGTCACGCCGCGCGTCCAGGCCGCGTACGACGCGATCGAGGCGCTCCCGCCCGGATCGAAGGTCCTGGTCTCCATGGACTACGAGCCCGACATCATGGCGGAGCTCTTGCCCATGTCGGTCGCGGTCCTGCGTCACTGCTTCAGGAAGCATTTGCAGGTGATCGCGATGACGCTCTATCCCGCCGGAACGGGGCTCGGTGAGCGCGCGCTCAGGGAGGCGTCCAAGGCCGAGGGCGCGGTCCGGAACCGGGACTTCGTGTGGCTCGGGTACAAGTCGGGATTCCAGGTGGTGATGATCGGCATCGGGGAGAACCTGCGCGGGATGTATCCGGTCGATTTCTACGGAACGCCGCTGGACTCGATTCCGATCTTGAGGGGCGTGAATTCCTACCGGCAGATGGCGATGGTGATCAACCTGAGCGGGTCTTCCGCCACGGACTACTGGATCCAGTTCGCGCAGGGGCGATTCCACGCGCCGCTCGTCGTGGGATGCACGGCGGTCATGGCGACCGACTACTACCCCTACCTCTCCTCGAAGCAACTCCTCGGATTGATCGGCGGCATGAAGGGCGCCGCCGAATACGAGAGGCTGATCGACACATTCGGCGACGCCCGGAGGGGGATGGACGCGCAGAGTATGGTCCATCTCATCATCGTGCTGCTCGTGGTCGTGGGGAACGCGGCGCTCTTCATCAGCAAGCGCTCGGGCGCGGGCGGCGCCGCGGGGGCGGGGGCAGGCGGCGCGGGCACGGGCGAGCCGGGCCCCGGGGGCGCGGCGCGATGATCGGGACCTGGATCGCGGCGTTCCTCACGCTCTGCGTCTTCTCATTCCTCTACAAGGACAACCCGTTTTACCGATTCGCGGAGCACCTCTTCGTCGGCGCCTCCGCGGGCTACCTCCTCGCGGTCCAGTGGCAGAACGTGCTCATCCCGAACGTGTGGAGGCCGCTCACCCACGACCGCGACCTCGTGGTCCTCATTCCTCTGGCGCTGGGGTTCATGATGCTCGCGCGCATGTGGGACAAGGGCGCGGGGCTGGCGCGGTGGTCGATCGCCTTCTACGTGGGGATCTACTCCGGAGTCGCGATCCCGGGCTACATGCAGGCGCAGATCTTCGCCCAGCTCGCCGACGCGTCGAAGCCGTGGGCGTCGGGATGGGCGGGCATCAGCTCGGCGCTCGTGTTCGTGGGATTTCTCACGGTGCTCGCCTACTTCTTCTTCTCGGCTCCGCACCGGGGCGTGCAGGGAGTGGCGGCGAGGATCGGGGTCTACTTCCTGATGGTGGCCTTCGGAGCGAGCTTCGGCTACACCGTGATGGCGCGCGTGTCGCTGCTCATCTCCCGCGTCCAGTTCCTCCTGCGCGACTGGCTCCATCTGCTGCCTGGCGCGTAGGGCCTTCGGCGCCTAGCCTTGCTCGTAGGGGCCTAGACGGCGATGAAGATCTCCCCGCCCTCGACCCGCACCTCGAACCTGCGCACGCCGACCACGTCGGCCTCGGGGTTCTTCCCGGTCTTCACGTTGAACCGCCAGCCGTGCCAGGGGCAGGTCACGATGTCGCCATCGAGATATCCCTCTCCCAGGTCCCCTCCCATGTGGGGGCAGGTGTTCTTGATCGCGTAGAAGACGCCGTCGCAATTGAAGAGCGCGACCCGGATCCCCTTCACGACGACCACCGCACCCTTCCCCGGATCGAGGTCCTCGACGCGCATGACGCTCAGGAACTCAGCCCCCACTCGGCCTCACCCCCCGGAAAACGAAATCCGGCGCTCCCTCGCGGGAACGCCGGATGATATGTCGTTCGTGACAAGCGCGACGGCTAGTGGCTGCCGCACCCTCCGCCGCCGCATCCACAACCTCCGCCGGAGGCGCCCTCTTCGCCCCCCTCGGCGGTCGCGAACGAGTTACCGCACCCGCAGCTCTTGGCGGCGTTCGGATTGTTGATCTTGAAGCCGGCCCCGCCGAGCGAGTCGTCGAAATCGATGGACGCGCCCTTCAGGTATTCGTAGCTGGCGACATCGACGATCACCTTGACCCCGAGGCTCTCGAAAATCTGATCCTCGGCGCTTGCCGGCTCGTCGCAGATTTCCATGCCGTACGAGAGACCGGAACAGCCGCCTCCGGCGACAAAAACGCGCACGCCTTGGTACGTGCCGCCGTTCTGCTCCATGATGGCCCTGATCTCGCTAGCGGCCTTTTCGGTCAAATTAACCATTCGGGGGTGTCCTCCTGAGAACAAGTGTAGGCACGGGTTTTCCCTATGTCAATTTCGATGTTCCGCGGCGCCGGGAGATTCGGCGCGCGTTCAGGGATCCCGGGGTGTCGGGACGGCGGCCGACTTGCAAAATGCGAAGGAGGTTGGTCCCTCCGGCGCGGGTCGTCGTCCCGGCCACCGCTACCACCCAGTCCCCGCGGCGGATCAGCCTGCGCTCCAGGAGCTGCCGGATGCCCAGCTCGACCATCCGGTCGGCCGTGCGCCAGAGGGGCACCCGCACCGCCGTGACTCCCCAGGCGAGCGTGAGCCTCCGGCAGGTTGACTCGAGCGGGGTCAGGGCGATGATCGGCGCCGAGGGCCGCGCCTTGCTGGCTAAGCGGGCCGAGTAGCCGGTGTGCGTGAAGACCGCGAGCGCCTTCGCGCGCAGCTCGTACGCGGCCTGGTAGGCCGTGTGCGCCAGGGCATGGGTAGGCGAGGTGAGCACGCTCGAATGGTCGGAAGTCCGCCGGCGGAGCAGAGGGATCGTCACCTCCTCGGCCTCCGACGCGATCCTTCCCATGGTCCGGACCGCCCGGTCGGGATACCTCCCCACCGCCGTCTCGGCGCTCAGCATCACCGCATCGGTCCCGTCGAAGATCGCGTTCGCCACGTCCGAGGCTTCGGCGCGCGTGGGCCGGGGCGAGGAGATCATGGACTCGAGCATCTGGGTCGCGGTGATCACCAGAACCTCGCGGACGTTCGCGCGCTGGATGATCCGTTTCTGCAAGATGGGCACGCGCTCCGGCGGATATTCCACGCCGAGGTCGCCGCGGGCCACCATCACGCCGTCGGCGACGCCAAGGATCGATTCCAGATTTTCGATCGCCTCGCGCCGCTCGATCTTCGCGATCACGAGCGGCGGTCGCTTCGCTCCGCGGATCAGCCGGCGCAATTTCACGATGTCGTCGGCGCTGCGCACGAAGGAGAGCGCGACGAAGTCGATCCCCATCCGGAGCCCGAAGGCCAGATCCCCGCGATCCTTCGCGGTGAGCGAATCGGCGCTCAGGCGCACGCCCGGGAAATTCATCCCCTTGTGATCCGCCAGCCTTCCTCCGACGACGATTCTGCACCGGAGGCCGCGCTTCTCTTTCCTGACGACGCGAAGCTCGACCTTGCCGTCGTCGAGGAGCACGCGGTCGCCAACCTTGACGTCGCGCATGAGGCCGGAATAGACCGCCGGGATCAGCTCCGCGGTGCCCTTCACGCGGCGATTCGTGACGAGGGTCTGGGTTCCCTGCCGGAGGAAAACAGCGCCGCCCTGAAATTCGCCGACGCGGAGCTTCGGCCCCTGGAGATCGAGAAGAAGGCCGACGGAACGGCCGACGTGCGCGGCGGCATGCCGGATGGTTCCGATGGCGCGCGCGTGGCTGCTGCGGCTGCCGTGCGAAAAGTTGAGGCGGGCGACGTCCATGCCGGCCCGCATCATGCGCACGAGCACCGCTTCATCCGCGGAGCTGGGTCCGACGGTCGCGATTATCTTGGTGCGCCGCACTAGAGGGCCAGCGTAGCCATCACCTCTTCGGCATGACCCTCCACCTTGACCCTGCGGAAGACGTGCTCCACCTTACCGTCGCGATCGATCACGAAGGTGGTCCGCTCGATCCCCCAGAAGCTCCTGCCGTAGAGGCTTTTCTCCTTGTAGGTCCCGTACTGTCGCGAGACCGCGGCGTCCTTGTCCGAGAGTAGCGGGAACGGAAGATTGTATTTCTGCGCGAACCGCTCGTGGCTCAGCTCGTCATCGAGACTGATGCCGAGCACGATCGCGTCCTTGGATTCGATGCGCGGGAAGGAATCGCGGAACCCGCACGCTTCCATGGTGCACCCGGGCGTGTCGTCCTTGGGGTAGAAGTAGAGAATGACCCGCTTGCCGCGGAATTCGGCGAGCGACACGCGACGGCCGAGCGTGCTGGGGAGCGAGAACTCGGGCGCCTGCATTCCAACGGTCAGGCTGTCTCCCGGATAGTCCAGCATGTTGAGTTGGCCGCCCTTGCGCCGCTTCTTCGGCATGGGAGGCATGGGACCCAACGAAGGGTCGCGCACCACCTCGATCGGAGGCGGACTCTCGTCCAACTCGAGCGTTCCCTGCGGCGCGCGCTCGGCGGACCCCCGCGCTTCGACCTTGCCCTTGCCTCTCGCGGATCTTGCGTTCATGCCGCCGGCCGCCCCGTTGGGCATCCTCGCGATCTCCAGACCGCGATCGTGCATGCCCGTGGACCGAGGGCGCGCCTTGACGGCCCTTCGGACGGCGCGCTTCGCGCCGGACCTGGCCTTCGGCCGGGCCGATGCCTTGGCCTTCGGCCGGGGCTTCGAGCGCGACGCCGCGCGCGATCCAGACTTTCTCTTTGGACGCGCTCCGGATTTCGCCTTCGCCTTGGCCGGAGCACGCTTCTTTATCTTCTTGGTCCCACTAGACTTAGACCTCTTGACCGAGCGCTTTCCCGCCATGAATTGGCTCCTATTTAGGAGACGATCAGACCGCCATCCGTGGCGGCATGATAATTGTTGCCGGTTCGCCGTTCAAGGCCGCTGGTTTGGGAGGGGAAAACAGCGCTTCTTGGTAGGTTTTCAGTACTTCGGGCGGGCGTCCGCGAAGATTGATTCGTCCATGGTCGAAGGCAGCGCCACATTTTCGAACCGGAGCATTGTCGGCTTCCCCTCGAAGTGATGGAGGGTCGAAAGCCGTACCGGGCCGAACTTGTTCCATCCCTCCCAGGTCGCGGTTTGCGCCGGGGGAGTCATCTTCTCGAGGAGATAATCCCACCTGTCCATGAGGTGGGTCTTCCGGTTCACGTAGAGCCAGTAGTGATCCCCGGGAGTCAGACCCACGCCGGGTTCGAACGTGAGATCGAGCACGTCCCACTCCGCCCCGTCGGGTCCCTTCTTCATTCCGCCGTACTTGAGGTTCGTCCCGGGGTCCCGAATCTTGAAAGGCATCATGAGCCAGTAGGAGTCGTTGACCCATCGTTCGTAGCCGTTCTGAACCTGCGCCGCGACGCTGGTCGAGTCCCGGTCTGGAAGTCCCGCCGTGAAGGATTTGCCGGTGCGGTTGGCGAGGTTGACGATTGCCGCGACCATCCGCCCCTTTTCATCCGGCCCCTCCACACGATCGATCCCACGTCGCTTGTCCCACCAGTGGCGGAAGCGCGCCAGCTCCTTGCCCTCCTTCACGATGACGAAATCGAAGCGGGCGTAGGGAACGGATTCCCACGCGGACTGGCTGCCGAGCGCGGTCTCGAGAGCGGAGGCGACGGCGGCGGCCTTCTCGTCCACCTTGCCCATGGGACGAGCGGGCCCTTTGGCGAAGGCCGTGGCGGGGAGCACTGTGATGGCGGCCGCCGCTGCGAGAGCCAGCGCCGGAATCAAGGCGAGGGCGACGACTCTTGCCGCCGCCCTTCGCCCGCGCGGTCCTGTCGGACCTTTTTGGGTTGCCCAACCCATTCGCGCCATCGGTGTCAGTCCTCTACTTCAGTGTTCTCAGGATCTCGAGCAGCTTCACGCGATCCGGAACCTTCCCGATCTCATGCACTTCAATGTGGCGGATGATCCCCTGCTTGTCGATCACAAACGTGGCGCGCTCGGAATAGCCCTCCGGCCGGAGGATCCCGTACTTCTTCGCCACGTCGCCGTGTGGCCAGAAATCCGCGAGAAGCGGATACTCCAGGCCGCCCAGGTGGTCGGCCCACGCCTTGTGCGTCGGCACCGAGTCCACGCTCATGCCGAGCACCTGCGTGGCGAGGCCATCGAAGGACTGGCGCTCCTTGCTGTATCCCGGCATTTGAATGGCGCAGACCGAAGTGAACGCGAGCGGGTGGAACACGAGGACTACGTTCTTGGCCCCGCGGAAGGACGAGAGGGTGACCTTGTTCCCGTTGTGATCCGAGAGCGTGAAATCGGGCGCCTTGTCGCCGACCTTGAGCGTTTCGGTGCGGTCCGCGGCGGTTGTTTCCATCGTTCGGTCTCCTCAGGCTCCGATGATCATGAATTGTGGGCCGGAACGTCCAGGGCGGCCGCGGTCTCCTGTGCGAGCCGCTTCGAGTCTTCCGCCAACCGCTTCAGCGTCTCCGGATCGTTGACGCCCTTCTGGACTTCCTTGGGGATGAAATCGAGCAGGTGCTTCAAGCCGAGCGACTCCTTGACCAGCGAGCGCGCGACCACCATGCGCTGTACCTGGTTCGTACCCTCGTAGATCTGGGTGATCTTGGCGTCGCGCATGTATTTTTCGATCGGGTAATCGCGCATGTAGCCATAGCCGCCGAAGATCTGCACCGCGTCCGTCGTGACCGCCATCGCGGTGTCGGTGGCGAAGAGCTTGCACATGGCGGAGAGCTTGGAGACGTTGGGTTCCGCGCGGTCCACGGCGAGCGCGGCCACGTAGACGAGATTCCGAGCCGCCTCGGTCTTGGTGGCCATGTCGGCCAGCATCGCCTGGATCATCTGGAAGGATGAGATGGGGGCGCCGAATTGCTCGCGGTACCCCGCATAGACCATGGCGTATTCGAGGGCGCCCTGGGCCAGCCCCACCGCCTGGGCGGCCACGCCGGGCCGGGCCTTGTCGAGCGTCGCCATCGCGTGCTTGAACCCTAAGCCCGGAATCTCTCCGAGGAGATTTTTCGCGGGCACGCGGCAGTTCTCGAAGTGGATCTCGACGACCGGGACGCACCGGATCCCCATCTTGTCCTCGACCTTGCCGATCCGGAATCCGGGGGTTCCCTTCTCCACCATGATGGCGCTCGTGCGGCGGGACTTGGACGTGGCGTCGGTGACCGCGAAGACCGTATAGATGTCCGCGGCGCCTCCGTTCGTGTTCCATTTCTTCTCGCCGTTCAGGACGTAGTGATCGCCGTCCTTCACGGCGGTGGCATGGAGGCTCGCGGCGTCGCTGCCGGCGAATTTCTCGGAGAGGCCGAAGGAGATGAGCTTCTCGCCCTTGGCGATGGGCCGGAGGAAGCGGTGCTTCTGCTCCTCGGTGCCGCCGACCATGACCGGGAAGGTCCCGAGCGCGTTCACCGCGTAGAGAACGCCGACGCCTCCGCACGCGCGCGAAAGCTCCTCGACGCAAAGGCACAGGTCGATGACTCCGCCGCCCGAGCCGCCGTATTCCTCGGGGATCCAGACGCCCATGAGGCCCGCCTCGGCGATCGCCTCCTTGATCTCCCATGGATATTCTTGAAGCCGGTCATACTTCGCGGCGAGTGGGCGGACGACCTTCTCTGCGACGCTCCGCGCCTTGGCGCGCCACTCCAGATTCTTTGCGGTGAGAAAGCCCGACAATGGAATCCCCTCAGCGGCTGGGTATGTTGCGGATGCGCCGCTTCACTCCGTGATGCCCCGCGTCGGCGCGTGATCCATGATTATTCCCGAACTCCCGCGCCTTTGCCACCACAAGATTCCGGCCGGCCCGGCCCGGCGTGACGTGTCTCGATTCCGCTACGTAGAATCGCCAGGGGATGGAAGCCCAGGGCTCGGGAACGTTTTGGCAGCCGATCCGGGGCGAGGTGTGGACCGCGCGCCCGGTCACCTCAGCGCCCGCCTCGATCCAGAGATCCGCCGCGGCCCCCGCGCAGAGGTCGGCCCTGTTCCACGCCAGGTCCAGGCCGAAGGCCTGGCAGAGTCTCCCGGGTCCCGAGGCGATGAGATGGCGCTTCGCCAAGCCGCGCGCTTCCTCCATCCACTCGATCCCCTCGATCGGCTCCACCGCGCGGATCAGGACGGCCGCGGGCGTTCCGGCCGGTTCGGTCACCGCGTTCAGGAGGTGATGCATCCCGTACGTGAGATACACGTAAGCGGTGCCTGGCCGTTCGTAGAGCGGCTCGGTCCGCGGCGTGACTCCCGCGCGCGCGTGGCACGCGAGGTCGCCTTCTCCGACGTAGGCCTCGGTCTCGACGATG
Organism: Candidatus Eiseniibacteriota bacterium; assembly: GCA_041484545.1. Classification (GTDB taxonomy): domain Bacteria; phylum Eisenbacteria; class RBG-16-71-46; order SZUA-252; family SZUA-252; genus WS-7. Next base: position 12,498 of record JBGPHU010000046.1, read on the forward strand.
CGCCCGCGAAGGGTGAGGCCGTCCACGCGCCGGCAGAGGGTCGCGCCCAGAAGCTCGCGCGCCACGGTCACGGTGGCGCGGTCGAAGAAGGATCGTGGGAGGGGCTTGGACACGGGCGAAGTATACATCCGCGGTGCGCCTGGCCTACACTCCCGCCGTGCCGCGAACCCCCGACCTCAACCCCCCGGTTTCCCAGGCATCGCGCGGCATTCTCTTTCTCACCGTCTTCATCCATCTCCTTGGATTCGGGATCATCATCCCGCTCCTTCCCTACTACGCGGAAACCTACGGCGCGAGGGCGCTCGTGATCGGGCTCCTCATGTCGTCGTTCTCCTTCTGTCAGTTCCTCTTCGCGCCGATCTGGGGAAGGCTGAGCGACCGCGTCGGAAGAAGGCCCGTGCTGATCGGAAGCCTCCTCGTGACCGGCGTCTCCTATCTCGTCTACGCCGCCGCCACCTCGCTGGTGCTCCTCTTTGTCTCGCGGATGCTCGCCGGAATCGCGGGGGCCACGCTCTCCACCGCGCAGGCCTACGTGGCGGACACGACGACGCCCGAGAACCGCACGAAGGGGATGGGGCTGATCGGCGCGGCGTTCGGGATGGGATTCATCTTCGGGCCCGCTCTTGGCGGAATCCTGAGCCGCTGGGGATTCGCGGCGCCCGCCTACGCCTCGGCCGCGCTCGCCCTGGTGGCCGCGGTCTTCGCGTTCTTCCGCCTCGGCGAATCCCTGCCGCCCGAAGTCCGCGCCGAGGCCGCGGCGAAGCGTAGGTCGAGGGTCACGCCCCGCGAGGTCTTTGCGCGGCCGGTCGTGGGCACGGTGCTCGGCCTGTTCTTCACGGCGATCCTCTGCTTCGCCGGGATGGAGGCGATCCTGGCTTTGTTTTGCCAGCGATACTTCCACTGGGGAGCGCACGAGATCGGCTACCTCTTCGCGTACGTGGGGGTCGTCGCCGCCGTGATGCAGGCGGGCATCGTGGGCCGGCTTGTGCGGAGGTTCGGGGAGCGCACCCTGGTTCGCGCGGGGCTCACGCTCATGGGCGCCGCGTTCGTGGCCGCGGGCCTCGTCCCGCCGCTCGCGCTCTTCCTGGCGGTGATGGGGCTGATCGCGGTCGCGAGCGGAATCTTGACCCCCTCGCTCTCCGGGCTCATCTCGCTCGCGACCCCGGCCGACGAGCAGGGAGGGATCCTCGGAATCTACCAGTCGCTCGGGAGCCTCGCGCGCGCGGTGGGGCCGTTTCTGGGAGGGCTGGCGTTCGACGTCGTGAGTCCCGGCGCGCCGCTCTGGATGGCGGGGGTGATTCTGTGGATCGCCGCCCTCGCCGCGGCGCGATTGCCGCGGCGAGAAACAGCGGGAACGCTTAGCCGATTGACTTCCTGATGCTCGTACGCAGCTTCTCCAGGCCTTCCGCGATCGCTTCCTTCGGCACGATGAGCGGCGGACGGAACCGGATCGAGTTGGGGCCCGAGCCGATCACGATCATTCCATCCTCGTAGGCTTTCGCGATCACGCGGTCGCGAAGCGCCGTGCTCGGGAAGTCGAAGGCGCACATGAGGCCCTTGCCGCGCGCGTTCGAGAGGTGGTCCGGGAACTCGCGCTGGAGCGCTTCGAGGCCCGCCAGAAGCTCCTGGCCCCGGGCCGCAGCGTTCTCGAGCAGCTTCTCCTCGGCCATGATCTCGAGATACCGGGCGGACCGGACCATGTCCACCAGCGTGCCGCCCCAGGTGGAGTTGAGCCGGCTCGAGACGTGGAACACGTTGTCCTGAATCTCGTCGATCCGCGTGGAGGAGATGAAGCCGCAGACCTGGGTCTTCTTGCCGAAGGCGACCATGTCGGGCTTCACGTCATAGTGTTCGTAGGCCCACATCTTCCCCGTGAGCCCCAACCCCGCCTGGACCTCGTCGAACACCAGCATCGCTTCGTACTCGTCGGCGATCCTTCGCAGCTCCTGGAAAAACTCCTTGCGGAAATGGTTGTCCCCGCCCTCGCCCTGGATGGGCTCGAGGATGATGGCCGCGATGTCGTCCTTGTTCTGCTCGAACGCGGTCCGGATCTGCGCGATGGAGAGCGCCTCCCGCGTCTTGAGGTCCTTCAGATTGTCCTCGTGGAGCGGAAAGCGGACCTTGGGATTCAGGACGCGGGGCCAATCGAATTTCGGGAAGTAGGCCGTCTTCCGGGGATCGGTCGTATTGGTCAGGGAGAGCGTGTAGCCGGAGCGGCCGTGGAACGCCTGCTCGAAGTGGAGCACTTGGTGGCCGCGCTCCTCACGATAGCCGCGCGCGAAATTCTTGCGGACCTTCCAGTCGAAGGCGGCCTTGAGCGCGTTCTCGACCCCGAGCGTGCCGCCCGCGACGAGGAAGAGATGCGGCAGGTGGGCCGGCATCGCGTGCGTGCCGAAGGTCTCGACGAATTCGGCCATCTCGACCGTGTAGACGTCCGAGTTCGACGGATTGTGGAGCGCCGAGCGCAGGAGCTTCGTCGTGAACTCCGGGGTCTTCATCGCGGGATGGTTCATCCCGACGGGATTGGTCGCGAAGAATGAGAAAAAGTCGAGAAGGCGCTTGCCGTGCCGGGAGTCGTAGATGTAGACGCCTTCGCTCTTGTCCAGATCGAGGACGAAGTCGAATCCGTCCGCGAGCATGTGCTTCGCGATCGTCTCGTGGACCTTGTCAGGCGCGATGTGCGCCGACGAGGGGGCCAGGGTCGGGTTCATCAAAGGCTCCTTTCAGACTGGGTGACGTTCACTCGGTATCGATCTTGATCCGGCGCTGTTCCTTGGCGGTGGCCAACACGATGAGCGTGCGTGTCTGGCGCACCCCCCGGACCGTATTCAGTTTCTCGATCAGGAGCTTGCGGAAGGCGGCCATGTCCCGAACCCGCACCTTGAGCAGAAGCGAGAACTCGCCTGTGATGTGATGGCATTCGAGGACCTCGTCCAAATCCCCGACCGCTTCGATGAAACCGGACTCGAACTTCGGATGTTCGATGAATATCTCGACGAACGCGGTGATGTCGTGCCCGAGCTTCCGCTCGTCCAGCAGGGCCACGTACCCTCGGATCACGCCTCCCCGCTCGAGCTTGCGGATCCGTTCGTTGACGGAAGGAGCGGTGAGGCCGACCGCCTTCGCCAGCTCGGCCTGGGAGAGCTTGGCGTTGTCTTGAATCAACGCGAGAAGCTTCCGATCGATGACGTCGAGAGTGGTTCCATTCTCATGTTTTGTAAGGATTGTTGTGCTCATTTCCTAATATTATTCGGTAGAAAGGCACCAAGAGTCAACCTTTATTTAGCCTAGAGGGCGCTCGACCGCCGCGAGGGCCCCTTGATGGCGGCGGCGCTGGGGTTTACGCTCCTCCCACGAGACGCTCAGCCACGCACCCGAAGGAGAATCCGAGCACCCCATGAAGAAACCCGAAACGATAAAGGCCCTTAAAGTTACCGGCTACCGGCCGCAGACCGTGAAGCAGGAGATGAGGAGAAACCTGGTCGGGATGATCGAGCGGGGAGAGAACCTCTTCCCCGGAATCGTCGGCTACGAGAAGACGGTGCTCCCGCAGATCGAGAACGCGATGCTGAGCGGCCACGACTTCATTCTTCTCGGTCTTCGCGGCCAGGCCAAGACGAGGATCCTCCGCCAGCTCGTCCGGTTTCTCGACGAGTGGACGCCCGCGATCGACGGCTGCGAGCTGAACGACGATCCCCTGAATCCCATCTGCCCCGCATGCAAGAGGCGGGTCGCGATGGAGGGGGACGAGGTGCCGGTCCGCTGGATCCACCGGGACGAGCGCTACCGCGAGAAGCTCGCGACGCCGGACGTGACGATCGCGGACCTGATCGGCGACATCGATCCGATCAAAGCCGCGAACAAGCGGCTCTCCTACAGCGATCCCGAAGTCATGCACTACGGCATCGTGCCGCGCACGAATCGCGGAATCTTCGCCATCAACGAGCTGCCCGATCTCCAGCCCAGGATCCAGGTCGGGCTCCTGAATATTCTCGAGGAGAAGGATATCCAGATCCGGGGATTTCCGATCCGGCTTCCGCTCGACATCCAGATCGTCTTCTCCGCGAACCCGGAGGACTACACCAACCGCGGCAACATCATCACGCCGCTCCGGGACCGGATCGCGTCCCAGATCATGACCCACTATCCCTACACGCTCGAAGACGCGATGAAGGTCACCGCGCAGGAGGCCTGGACCGATCGCGGCGACGGAATCGAGGTCCTGGTGCCGGCCTACATCCGGGAGCTGGTCGAGACGGTGGCGCTCCAGGCCCGCAAGTCCTCCTACGTGGACCAGAGCTCGGGCGTCAGCGTGCGCATGACGATCTCGCTCATGGAGAACCTGATCTCCAACGCGGAGCGCCGCGCCATCCGCACCGGCGAGCGCCGCCAGGCCGTGCGGATCTGCGATCTCCAGAACGGAATCGCCTCGATCAGCGGCAAGGTGGAGCTGGTCTACGAGGGAGAGCAGGAAGGCGCCGTGGCGGTGGCCAAGCATCTGCTCGGGAAGGCGGTGAAGGAGGTCTTCGCCAAGCACTTCCCCGACGCGTACAAGGCCAAGGAGAAGAACGAGGGCGCGCCGTCGGAGTACGACGCCATCTTCCGCTTCTTCGCCCAGGGAAAACGGGTCGAGATCTCCGACGAGCTCACGACGCGCGAGTTCCACCAGCGCCTCTCCCAGGTGACCGGGCTGGAGGAGCTGCCGAAGCGCTACCTCGGGATCAAGGACGCGATGGAGGTCCCGACGGCGATGGAGTTCGTCCTGGAGGCGCTCCACCAGAACTCGATCCTGGCCAAGGAGCGGACCGACACGAGCGCGCTCGCCTACACCGACATGTTCTCCACCATGCTCGGGAAACCCGAGGAAGCGGAGGACTAGCGTGGAGTTTCGCTACTCCAAGTGGGACGAGCGTCTCACCCAGAACATCAACTTCCTCAAGAATCTCCTCTCGCTCTACAACCGTCTCCTTCTCATGACCGACGGGGACGTGGACGAAGCGCTCCGCGCGCTGGAGGAGCTGGGCGACCGCTTCGGATTCTTCAATCCCAACTTCACCATGGACCACTTCAAGAAACACCTTAAAGAACAGGACGCGATCCAGGAGGTGAACGGAAAGAACGTCCTGACGAGGAAGGGGGAGCGGATGATCCGGCAGGATTCGCTCGACCGGATCTTCAGCACGCTCGCCAAGGATTCCGCGGGCGAGCATCGCGTGCCCAGGACCGGGGCGGGCGGAGACAGGATCACCGAGACCAGGCCCTACGTCTTCGGCGACAACGTCTCGGATATCGATTTCGTCTCCAGCGTGCGGAATTCCGTCCGCCGGCAGCGCGGCGAATGGGGAGACGAGGGCCTCAACCTGACCGAAGACGACCTGGAGGTCTTCGAGACGGAGCATTCCTCATCCTGCGCGACGGTGCTCCTCATCGACGTGAGCCACTCGATGATCCTCTACGGCGAGGACCGGATCACGCCGGCCAAGCAGGCGGCGCTCGCCTTGGCCGAGCTGATCCTGACCCGCTACCCCAAGGACTCGCTCCACGTCGTGCTGTTCGGAGACGACGCCTGGGAGGTGAAGATCCGCGACATCCCGTACGCCTCCGTGGGTCCTTACCACACGAACACGCGCGCGGCGCTCCAGCTCGCGCAGCGGATCCTGGCCAGGCAGAAACACGTGAACAAGCAGATCTTCATGATCACCGACGGCAAGCCCTCGGCAATATTGGAAAGCGGGCGGCTCTACAAGAACGCGTTCGGCCTCGATCCCAAGATCGTGAACAAGACCCTGGACGAGGCCGTGCAGTGCCGCCGCAAGAGGATCTCGATCACCACCTTCATGGTGACCCAGGATCCCTATCTGGTCCGA
>JBGPHU010000047.1:0-17995 GCA_041484545.1 Candidatus Eiseniibacteriota bacterium
ATAGTCGAGCCTCGTCGAGGAAGAGCCCACGATCACGGTGTCCAGGTGACCGGCCGGAAAGGGAATATCGAAGGCGCCCAGAAGGACCCGGTGGCGGCCTGGCCGAACCCAGGTACGAAACCTGCCGTGGACATCCGTCGGCGGACCAAAGGCTCGTTCATCCACGTATACATAGATGCCCCGAACCCCGACGCCTTCCCGGTCGCGGATCACGCCATGGAGCTCGACGCTGTCTCTCGGTGCGGGCATGCTCGAAGCGCAACCGGTCGCGAGAAGCGCGAGAGCCACCATCGGCATCCAAAGGGCCGGGAAGCGAGCGAGCGTAAGGGGGCGGCATCGAATGACTTGCATGGCGCTATTCCGAGTCCATCCGGCAGGTTGCAACAGCTTGAGCAGGCTTGTGGGAGGGTACGCTTCCGTGTACCATCGCAATCTTGCACCCGCACCGTAACGACTTGCAAGGAATGAAGCTCGGCCCGGGGAAGGCTCGAATTCGATGACGCGGCGCGAACGAATCCGGAAGACGATTCAGGGTGAGCGCACCGACAGGCCGCCCATGTCGTTCTGGCGGCATTTCTACCAGCGCGAGGGGACGGCGAAGGACCTGGCCGACGCGATGCTGGAGTTCCAGAAGAAGTACGATTGGGACTTCATGAAAGTGAATCCGCGGGCGTCCTATCACGTGGAAGATTGGGGCGTGAAGACCAAGCGCCCCGGCGAAGGCCCTCTGGACAAGCCCAAGGTGGTCCAGTCGCCGGTGCGCGAGCCCGCGGACTGGGACAAGATCCGCCCTCTCGATCCCACGAAGGGGACGCTGGGCGAGATGCTCGACGCCGAAGAACGGATCGCCTCCGAGATCCAGGGCGACACCGACTGGCTCATGACCGTGTTCAACCCCATCTCGATCGCCGCGGATCTCGTGAACGACGACGCCCGCTTCGTGGATCATCTGCGCCATCATGGGGAGCGCGTCCACAGCGCGCTCCGCGCGATCACCGACACTTTCGCCGCGTTCACGCGCGAGACGATGCAGCGCGGCGCCTCGGGGATCCTCTTCGCGACCACCGACTACGGAAACGCGACCCGGATCGACAAGGCGTTGCTCGAGGAATTTGGCAGGCCGTACGACCTGCGCGTTCTCGAAGAGGCGAAGGGAGGCTTCTTCAACACGATCCACGTCTGCGGCCCGAACGCGTTCGTTCGCGAGCACCTGGACTATCCCGTCGCGGTCGTGTCCTGGGCCGATCACGATCCGGGCAATCCGTCGATCTCCGAGATGAAGAAGGTCACCACGAAGACGCTCCTGACCGGGATCGATCACGAACGCGTCATGGTCCAGGGCCCGCCGGAGGCCGTGCAGGTCCAGGCCCGCGCGGCCATCGAGAAGGCCCAGGGCGCGCGATTCATCCTGGGCCCGGGCTGCGCCGTGCCGTCCGTGGTACCGGAGCGCCATTACGCGGCGGCGAGGGAGGCCGTGCTCGCGTGCGCCTGACCGCCTTCAAGTCGAAGATCCACCGCGCCACCGTCACCGAGGCCGACCTGAACTATGAAGGCTCCATCACGATCGACGCGGACCTGATGGACGCCGCCGACGTCCTCCCGCACGAGCAGGTGCAGATCCTGAACGTGAACAACGGGGAGCGGTTCGACACGTACGCGATCCGCGGCCCGCGCGGGTCGGGCGTGGTGTGCCTCAACGGTCCCGCGGCGCGGCTGGCGCACGTGGGGGACACCGTGATCATACTCACCTATGCGGCGATGGAACGGGAGGAGCTCCTGCGGCACGTTCCGACGGTCGTCTTCGTCGACGAGAAGAACCGGATCCGCCGGCCCGAGGGCGCACAGGCGCCCAAGGGACAGAGTTGACGGCGATGCGCCATCGCTCCCCGTTCATTCAAGTGATGTTGTTCGCGTGCGTCATCCTCTTGCTCGGGGCGAAGGGCACCTCCCATCCCGAAAATCCCTCCGCGCCCACGGTCGCGCCGGCGGCGGGCGCGGCGGCAGGGGCAGGCGAGGCTGCGAAGCCGGTCATGGACGTACTCACGATCGAGGGGGCCATTCAGCCGATCTCGGCGCAGACGATCGTTCAGGCGATCGGCCGGGCGGAACGCGACAAGCGCGAGGCGCTGGTGATCCTGCTCGACACGCCCGGCGGGCTCGACACCGCCATGCGCGACATCGTGAAGCGCATCCTGATCTCCGAGGTTCCGGTCGTGGTCTACGTGGCGCCGGCGGGAAGCCGCGCCGCCTCGGCCGGAACGTTCATCGCGTACGCGGCCCACGTCTCGGCCATGGCGCCGGGCACCGCGATCGGGGCGGCCACGCCGGTGAACCTGGGCGGGGGCGGGATGGACTCGACGATGGCGCACAAGGTGCAGAACGACGCGGTCAGCTACATCCGGTCGCTCGCCGCTCAGCGCGGACGGAACGCGGAATGGGCGGAGAAGGCGGTCCGCCAGGGGGGCTCCCTTCCGGAGGACGAGGCGCTGAAGCTCCACGTCGTCGACTACCTGGCGCGGGATCTCGACGATCTGGCGAAGAAGATGGACGGACGCCAGGTGACGGTGGCGGGCCTCACGCGCACGCTCCATACCAAGGACGCGGTCCGTCACGCAACGGCCGCGAGCTGGAGGCAGAAGCTCCTCGGGAGGATCATCGATCCCAATGTCGCCTACATCCTCTTCATCCTCGGCTTCTATGGGCTTCTCTTCGAGCTCTCCAATCCCGGCGCCATCCTGCCCGGCATCGTCGGGGGGATCTGCATTCTTCTCGCCTTCCTCGCGTTCCAGGCCCTGCCGGTGAACCTGACCGGAGTATTCCTGATCCTCTTTGCGATGCTCCTGTTCCTGGTCGACGTCAAAGTGCAGAGCCACGGGCTCCTCTCTGTGGGAGGAATCGTGGCGCTGGTGCTGGGCTCGCTGATCTTGATGAGTGGAGAAGGAGGGAGCATGCGGATCTCGCTCTCGGTGATCTTCACGGTCGCCGTTGTGACAGTGCTATTCTTCGCTTTTGTAATCGGCGCGGGTTATCGCGCGCTCCAGAGAAAACCGATCACGGGGCGCGAAGGGCTCCTGGGCGAGCACGGCGTCGCGGTGACCGATGTGGGATCGAGCGGGGGGCGGGTTTTCGTGCACGGGGCATACTGGGCGGCGGAAGCAGACGATCGAATCGAGAAAGGCGCGCCCGTGGTCGTCGAGCAAGTCGACGGCCTCAGGCTGCACGTCCGAAAAGCGTAGGGAGGGGGAAGGCGATGATTTCTGTCTCCGCGGCGGTGCTGATCTTCCTGGCGGTCCTGATTCTCTCCAGCTCCATCAAGGTTCTCCGCGAATACGAGCGCGGGGTCATCTTTCGACTCGGGCGGGCGATCGGAGCCAAGGGTCCGGGGCTCATCATCCTGATTCCCATCGTGGACAAGATGGTGAAGGTCCAGCTCCGCACGGTCGCGATGGACGTGCCGTCCCAGGACGTGATCACGAAGGACAACGTCTCGGTGAAAGTAAACGCGGTGATCTACTTCCGCGTGCTCGACGCGAACCGCGCCGTGCTCGAGGTGGAGAACTACCTCTACGCCACCTCCCAAATCGCGCAGACCACGCTCCGGAGCACGCTGGGTGAATCGGACTTGGACGAGCTTCTCTCCAAACGCGAGAAGATCAATCAGGAGCTCCAGGTCGTGATCGACCGGCACACGGAGCCTTGGGGCATCAAGGTCAGCACGGTCGAGGTGAAGAACGTGGATCTTCCGCAAGAAATGCAGCGCGCCATCGCCCGCCAGGCGGAAGCCGAACGCGAGCGCCGCGCCAAGGTGATCAACGCCGAGGGAGAGCTCCAGGCCAGCCAGAAGCTCACCGAGGCGGCCGGGGTGCTCGCCACGCAGCCGCTGGCGATGCAGCTCCGCTACCTCCAGACGCTCGCCGAGATCGCGACCGAGAACAACTCGACGACGGTCTTCCCGATTCCCATCGACCTGTTCGAGCCGCTCATCCGGGCGCGGCTGGCCGCGGAGTCCAAGAAGTGACCTGGGAGACCCGATGAGCGAGGGATACGACGTCGCCGTCCTGGGCGGTGGGCCCGGGGGCTACGTGGCCGCCATCCGCGCGGGCCAGCTCGGCCTCAAGACCGTGCTGATCGAGAAGGCCAAGGTTGGCGGGACCTGCCTTCATTGGGGCTGCATCCCGACCAAGGCGCTCCTCGAATCCGCGGAAGTCCTTCTTCTCGCGCGGCGCGCCGGCGAGTTCGGCGTCCGCGTCTCGGAAGCGTCCCTCGATCTGAAGGCCGCGATGGAGCGGAAGGATCGGGTGGTGAAGAAGAACCTCATGGGCACCGAGTCCCTCCTCAAGAAGAACAAGGTCGTCACGATCAAGGGCGAGGGCCGCCTCAAGGCCAAGGACCGAATCGAGGTCACGGACTCTGCGGGAGCGAAGAGCGAGGTCCTGGCCAACGCCATCGTGCTGGCCACCGGGTCGCGCGTGGGCTCGCTGGCCATGGCGCCGGTGGACGGGCACGTCGTGCTCTCGAGCGACGACATCCTGAGCCTCGACCGGGTGCCGGAATCCCTGCTCGTGATCGGCGCGGGAGCCGTGGGCGTCGAGTTCGCGTCCATCTACCATTCGTTCGGATCGAAGGTGATCTTGGTCGAGCGGGAGCCGCGTCTCGTGCCGATCGAGGACGCGGAGATCTCGGACGCCCTGCAGCGCGCGTTCACGCGCCAGGGGATGGAGATCCTGGTGGGCGCCTCGATCCAGAACGTGCGCGTCGAAGGGGATCAGGCCTGGAGCGAGATCCTGGTCCAGGGGCAGGTCCAGCGCTACCACACCGAGCGCGTGCTCATGGCCGCGGGTCGAAAACCCAATACGGAAGGTCTGGGCCTGGAGGCCCTGGGTGTCGCGACGGAGCGAGGGTTCGTGCGCGTGAACGGGATGATGGAGACGAACGTCCCCGGCGTGTACGCCATCGGAGACATCGTGCCGGGCCCGGCGCTCGCGCACGTGGCCTCGCACGAGGGAATGGTCGCCGTGGAGAAGATCGCGGGCAAGAATCCGCACACGGTCAACTACCAGGCGATCCCGAACTGCACCTACTGCCATCCGCAGATCGCGAGCGTCGGGATGACCGAGGCTCAGGCGCGCGCCTCCGGACGGGCCGTGAAGACCGGGAAGTTCCCCTTCATCGCCAATTCGAAGGCGGGCATCCTGGGGCAGGGGGACGGATTCGTGAAGGCGGTATCGGACGCCACGAGCGGAGAGCTTCTGGGCGTCCACATCATCGGCGTGCAGGCCACCGAGCAGATCGCGGAGTCGGTCGTCGCGCGCCATTTCGAGGCGACCGCGCTGGAGCTGGCGGAGGTGGTCCACGCGCATCCGACCCTCGCGGAGGCGACCATGGAGGCCATGCTCGCGACCGATGGACGATCGATCCATTTCTGACGACCGGAGGCGGGAGGCCGGCGAGAAACGGAAGCCGCTCCGCTCCTACCAGAGGCTGAGCCTCATGCCCGCGCCGCCGCGCCGGCCGGATTGGCTCAAGGCGCGCATCCCGTCGGGGCGCGCCTACATGGAAACCAAGGCAATAGTACGTCAGCTCGATCTCCACACGGTGTGCGAGAGCGCGAACTGTCCGAACATCGGCGACTGCTTCTCGCGGCACACGGCGACCTTCCTCATCCTGGGCAACGTGTGCACGCGCTCCTGCCCTTTCTGCGACATCCGGAGCGGGAAGCCGCTCGCGGTCGATCCCGAGGAGCCGGCGCGGGTGGCGCAGGCGGTCCGGAAGCTGGGGCTGCGCTACGTCGTCGTGACGTCCGTGAACCGCGACGAGCTGCCGGACGGGGGCGCGTTCCAGTTCGCCGCCGTGATCCGCGCCATCCGCGCCGAGAATCCCGCGGCGCGCGTGGAGGTGCTCATTCCGGATTTCCTGGGGAGCCGTGACGCGCTGGCATGCGTTCTCGACGCCTCGCCCGACGTGCTGAACCACAACATGGAGACGGTGAAGCGTCTCTATCCGCGCGTGCGCCCCGCGGGCCGGTACCCGCGCTCCCTCGAGCTTCTGCGCCGGGTGACCGAGATCGAGCCGGGAATCCCTGCCAAGTCGGGCATCATGCTGGGGGTGGGGGAAACGGTCGACGAAGTGGAGGAGCTGCTCCGCGATCTTCGAGACCACGGGTGCTCGATGGTCACCTTGGGCCAGTACCTGCCTCCATCGGGCTCGCATCTGCCGCTCGAGCGCTACGCCCCGCCCGAGGAATTCGCGCACTACCGGACCTACGGGCTCTCGCTCGGATTCCGGCAGGTCGCTTCGGGCCCTCTCGTGCGAAGCTCCTACCACGCGGACGAGCAGGCGGGGGAGACGCTGCACATCTCCTGATCCGAGCAGCGCCCCCTGGAGCGGCCACCCCTAGAGCAGCGCTCCCTGGAGAATGATCTTCGCGGCCGTGAAGTAGATGATCAGCCCCGTGACGTCCACGAGCGTCGCGACGAACGGGGCCGAGGCGCTCGCCGGATCGGCTCCCAGCCGCCTAAGCAAGAATGGAAGCATCGAGCCCACGAGCGTGCCCCAGAGCACGACCCCCACAAGGCTCGACGCCACGGTCAGCGCGATGAGCAGATGGTGCGGCCCGTAGGTGTGAAAGAGCACCTGCCAGATGAGAATGCGCGCGGTTCCGATCGCCGCGAGGATGAGCCCCAGCCCCAGCCCCGAGATGAACTCGCGCCGGACGACGAGCCACCAGTCGCGCAGACGCACCTCCCCGAGGGCCATCGCGCGGATCACGAGCGTGGTCGCCTGGCTTCCCGAGTTCCCACCGCTCGAGATCACCAGCGGCACGAAGAGCGCCAGAACCACGGCATGCGCGATCTCCTCCTGGAAGTAGCCCATCGCGGTGGCGGTCAGGGTCTCGCCGATGAAGAGCGCGGCGAGCCAGCCCGCGCGCTTCTTGATCATGTCGATGATCGCGATGCGCAGATACGGCGCGTCGATCGGCGCCATACCTCCGATCTTCTGGATGTCCTCCGTGGCCTCTTCGCGAACCACGTCCACGATGTCGTCCAGGGTCACGATTCCCTTCATGTGTCCCTGCTCATCCACGACCGGGAACGCCACGAGGCGGTACGTCGCGAAGAGACGGCTCAGGTCCTCCTGATCCATCTTCTCCGGAACCGTGATGAGGTCGGTTTGCATGATCTCCGAGACAATTTGCTCGGGCTTCGCCGAGAGCAGCGTCCGGAAGGAGACGATCCCGCGCAGCCTTTGCTCCGGGTCGATCGCGTAGGCGTAATTCAGAGCACCCACGCGGTCGGAGGCCTGGCGGCGCAGATAGGTGATGGCCTCATCGGCGCTCATGTCGGGGCGGACACGGATGTACCGCGGATTCATGAGCCCGCCCGCGTCGTCCTCGGCGTAGGCCAGCAGTCCGCTCACTTCCTTGCGTGTCGTATCGTCCAGGAGGTGGAGCAGCTCCTCGCGCCTGTCGTGCGGGACCTCCTGGACCAGGTCGGCCGCGTCGTCCGGAGGCAGGAGCCTCATCCAGGATCGGTGCTCGGGAGACGGCAGGGCGCGAAGGAGCTCCGCCTGGTCGCGCGCGCTCAAGCTCAGGAACAGGTCCTCCGCCTCGGGGCGCGGCAACGCCCGGAAGCTCTCCAGACGATCCTCCGGGACGAGCAGCTGCCATGCTTCCAGGAGGTCGTCGGCTGAAAGCCGCTCGGCGACGTTCGATTCGGGATCGGACGGCATGGAAATCCCCCAAGGTCAGGTCCGCTCGGGATCCATGGAGAGGATCGCGAGCGGACATCCTAGTGGATCGGTTTGTCCCCCAGCAACATCCGGCTTGGAGAAAAAGCGCTTTTTGCGCTGTATTTGACATGGACAGTGCCGGACCTCCTGATAAACTCGTGCGAATCCCGTGAAACACGCTCTTCATCCACGCTTCCTGGCCGCGGTCGTTCTCTCCCTCGCCGGCTTTTTCCCAGGGTCCGATGCCCATGCGGCCGGTCCGCCGGCGCGCGTGCCTCCGGCGAGCGTTCCAAAGGCGTCCGCCGCCAAGGGCCCGGACGCCGAGGTCCTGGCCGTCGTCGATGGGATCCCGATCTCGAAGCTTCAATGGGACCGGCTGGCCGATCCCTACTTCCAGGAGGTCGAGGCCCGGGCGGGGCGGAGCCTCACCGAGGACGAGAAGACGCTGCTCCGGAAGAACGTTCTACAAGAGTTGATCCGCGAGCGGCTCTGGGTCGCGGACGCCAAGCGGCGTGGGTTCGTCGCTACCGACGCTGAGCTGGACGCGCGGCTTCAGCGGAACGACTACTTCAAGACGAATGGCAAGTTCGACCCCGCCAAATTCCGGCAGTTCAAGTTCGCGCCCGAATCGAACTACCACGAAATTTCCGAACAGGTGCGGAACGCCGTGCTTCTGGACAAATACGTCGCGTGGATGAAGACGCGCTACGCCGTCCCCGAAGCCCAGCTTCGGAAGGAATTCCAGAGCCGGACGGCGCAGGCTTCCGTCCGCTATCTCTGGATCACGCCGGATCTCGTGTCCCTCGAGCCTCAGGCGACGGCCGACCAGATTCGCTCCTATTACGAGCGCCACGCCGACGAATTCCGGTCGCCCGAGGAGGCGCGGCTCACCTACATCCGGGTCCCCGTCGAGTCCGGCCCCGGCGCATCCGATTCCCTGCGCGCCGCCGCGGAGAGCCGGGCGCTCTTCTCCGCAAAGGCGCTGATCGTGTCGCTCCGCGCGGGCCACGCCCCGGAAAAGCTGGCCAAGGACTTCGGGGGCATCAAGGACACGGGGATCTTTCGCGTCGGGGATCCGATCCGGGGCCTCGGGCGGTCGGATGCGCTGGCCGCCGCTGTCCGGTCCGCCAAGCCGAAGCTCTGGATGCCGGAACCGGTCCGCGTCGGCCCCTACTTCCTGGTGGCGCGTCTCGAGGAGCACCACGATCCGAGCGCGCGCCCGTTCCGCGACGCGGCTCCGCTCGTGAAGCGCCGCGCGGACGCGGAGGTCAGGGACGCCGTCATCGATTCGCTCGCCCGCCGGGACTACGCGGCCAGACCCGAGCGCTATCACCTCCCGCAGCTCTCCGCCCAGATCCTCGCCCGGGCCGCGGGTTCGTTCGTGGATGCGCGCCCCGTCTCCGAGCGCGACGTGACGCGAACGCTCGAGCGCATCCGGAAGGGCCAGGGGCTGCCGGACACGGCGAGTACCAGGGCCGACTCGGTCATGAGGACCCTGCCCGACCTGGTCCGGAAGGAGCGCCAGCTGGATCTCGCGTTCCGCACGATGGGGGAGGCCGCGGAGCGGCTTCGGCGCGGCGAGAAGGCGGAGGATGTGGCGAAGCGGTACGGCGCCGTGGTCGATCCCGTCACGATCTACAAGGGACAGCCCCCCGAGGTGCCGTCGCTTCTCGAAGGGGCGTTCCTCGACTCCCTGTACAAGACCTCGGCCGGCACCGTGGCCGGGCCCCGCGTGATGCGCGACTCGGTCTTCGTGGCGCGCGTGACGGGGATGAACGACCGGTACGAGCCGCCGTACGAGGCGGTCCGCCCCATGGCGCACGCCGAGGCGGAGGCGCGGCGAAAGGAGGACGCGGATCGGGCGGGCGAGGCGTTCTTCAACGCCCACAAGGACCGATACCGGACGCCCCAGCGCTGGATTTTCGACTACGTTACGTTCCACAAGCTGAAGCCCGACTCAGCGCCGGTTCCGGCCGACTCGATCCGTGTCTACTACGAGCAGCACCCGCTGGAATTCACGGTTCCGGCGCGCGCGCACGCCCGCCACATCCTTATCGGATTCCGCCCCGGAGACGGCCCGGGAGCGAGGACCCAGGCCCGAGAGAAGGCGGCGGCCGCTCTGGCCCGCGTGAAGGCCGGGGAGGATTTCGCCGCCCTCGCCAAGGATCTCTCCGACGACCGCGGTTCGGCCGCGCAGGGAGGAGACCTGGGCGAGATCACCCGAGGTCAGGTGGTGAAGGAGTTCGGAGACGCCGCGTTCGCGCTCAAGCCGGGCGAGGTGAGTCCTCTGGTCGAGACCCAGTTCGGCTTCCACATCATCCGGCTCGAGAGCATGGTCCCTCAGCGTCTCCGCACCCTCGAGGAATCCCGGGCCGAGATCCGGGGCGTGCTCGGCGAGAGCATCGTGGATTCGCTGGCGCGCGCGGAGGCGACGGCGTTCGCTGCGGCGGCGTCGAGGCCGGACGCGCGGTTTCTGGACCTCGCCAAGGCGCACGGGGGCGTCTCCTCCTCGGGGCCGGTCGGCGCGCGCGATCCCGTCGCCGGGCTGGGCGCCCTTCCGGACATGGGCGAGACGATCGGAACGCTTCCGGAAGGGGGGGTGTCGCGGCCCATCCCGGTCGAAGGAGGATTCGTGGTGGCTCGCCTCACGCGCTCGCTCGCGCCGCGGCCCGCGACCTTCGGCGAGACGAAGGAACAGGCCGTCCTGGACATGCAGATGGAGCGAAGGCGCGCCGCCGCGGATTCGGTCGCGACCGCTCTCGAGCGCGATCTCGCGGCCGGAAAGGACCTCGAGACCCTCGCCCTGCCGCTGGGCGGGCTCAAGCTCTCCCGCTCCTTCCCGCGCCGCGGGCCCGTTCCGGACCTGGCCCGCGATTCCGTCCTCGCGCGGGACTCCACGCTCTACGACGAGATCTTCGCCGCGCATCCCGGCAGGACGCTGAAGCCCCGCCGCGGGGCGTTGGGAATGCTGTTCGCCACGGTCGATTCGGTCACCACACTCAGCACGGGTCAATACGCGGAGCACCGCGAGGAGCTGAAGCAGGAGCTGTTCGAGCAGCGCACGGCCGCCTGGACGGAGCGGCTTCGCGCGCGCGCCAAGATCCAGCTTCTGCGGAAGGATCTCAAGCTGTAGGAATGCCGCTTGCGCGGAGCGCGATTCATCCCTAGCATCGCGCTACCTCGGTTCACACACCCGACCCCGCTCCCGGGAGGAAATCGGGATGCGGCGGAAGACACGATCCACGATCGAAGACATGGAAGACGGTGAGCGCCCACGCGAGCGGTTGCTCGGCTCGGGCCCGGGCGTGCTCACGGACGCCGACTTGGTGGCGGTGCTGTTCGGCACGGGGTGCGCGGGAGAGGGAATTCTGGAATTGTCCACGCGGGTCGCCGCGGCGATCCCGCTGCGCCAGCTCCACCGGGTGCCCGTGGAGGATCTGCTCCAAGTAAGGGGCATGGGGCACGCGCGCGCCGCCCAGCTTCTCGCGGCCGCCGAGCTGGGCCGGAGGCTCTGGCCCGATGGCGAGGCGGCAGCCCTCGTGCGCGGGCCCGAGACCGTGTTCGACTTGACGCGCGACATCCGGGCCGCGAACCGGGAACACTTCGTCGGATTCTATCTCAACTCCCGGAATCAGGTGCTCCGGCGGGAGATCATCTCGATCGGCAGCCTGAACGCGAGCATCGTCCACCCGCGCGAGGTCTATCAGCCCGCGATCGCGGTCTCGGCGGCGAGCCTCATTCTCGCGCATAATCACCCGTCCGGAGATCCGACGCCCAGCGAGGAGGACGTGGCCATCACCCGCCGCCTCGTGGAGGCGGGACGGATCCTGGGCATCGATATCCTCGACCACGTCGTGGTCGCGAAGGACGCGTACGCGAGTTTCAAGGAACGAAAGCTCCTCCATGCCTAGACTTCCGCTTCTCGGCGCTCTGCTCGTCCTCGCCACCCTGACCGGCTGCTCCGGCAGCCAGGGAGCGCGGCCCTCGCTTCCCGGCGATTCCGCCTCCATCCCGGCGCTCCTCGCGCAAGCGGACTCCGCGGCCGCGCGCGGCGCCCCGGGCGAAGGGCGCGCGTCCTACTCCCGCGCGGCGGATGCGGCGAAGCGGGCGGGAGTCCGAAATCTGGAGTTCCGCGCCGTGCTGGGCGCGGGGCTCGCGTCGCTCGCGCTATCCGAGCCCGAGCCCGCGCGCCGCTCTCTGTCTCGCGCGGTGGAGCTCTACCCACAGAGCGCCGTGGCGCACGACGCGATGGGCCGTCTGTACACGGCAACGCGGAGATACCTCGACGCGAAGACCGAGTTCGATCGGGCGGCGGCGCTCGACACCCTGAGCGCCGAGCCCTTGTATCACCTGGGTCTCGCCTACGCGCAGGCGGGGAACCCCAAGCTAGCGGCGGATGCGTTCTCGCGAGCGCTCGCCCGCGATCCGAACCATGCCCCCTCCCTGGCGGGGCTGGGCTCGGTGCTGGATTCGCGCTACGCGGCCGTGGGGCTTCCGGAAGGATACGCCGCGCTCCGGACCCACCCGAGCGTCTCGCGCGGAGAGCTGGGCGTCATGCTGGCGGCGGAGCTGGGCCAGGATCCGGAGCGCCCGAGTTGGCGGCGCGACAAGGACCTTCCCTCGGACACCGATGAGGCGCGCGGCGCGTGGGGCGAGCGGTGGGTCCGCGTCTCCATGGCGCGCGGGTGGATCCGGGGCTTCCCCGACGGGTCCTACCATCTCGCGGATCCGGTGACGCGGGGGGCGCTGGCGCTCCTCCTCGCGGATATCGCGGGGACGGGGCCCCCGGCCTCGCGCGCGCGGACCGATCCCTTTCCCGATATCGGTCGCCGGCACTACCTCGCGGGCGCGGCGAAGAGTGCCGTGGAGCTGGGGCTTCCATTGCGCCCGGACGGGCGTTTCGAGCCGTGGGCCTCGGCTAGCGGATCGGAGGCGCTCTCGGCTCTGAAGGGCCTCGCGCGCAGGCTCGGCGTCGAGCCTGTGGTAACAGAGGAACCAAGGCAGGGCGACATGGTAAAATAGAAGCGTGACCCGCTTCCGCGCGCTTGCTTCCACACTGGCCTCCTGCATCCTGGCGAGCGGAGCCCTGGGAGCTGGAACCGACGTTTGTGCAGCGCCTTACACCCCGCTTTCTTACACCGCACCTTCCGGCGGGCGTACCACGATCCAACGTGGTCCCGGCGACGTGGTCCCGGTTCGTTCCATCCGCGAAGCCCCGAGGGTCTACCGGAGCGGTCAGGCGAATCAGGTGGGCGATACGGTCTGGGTCTACACGGATAGCCTCGAGACCCGGTCGAGCCCGGGCAACGAGGGCGGCTTCACGCATCAGGACGCCTCGTTCCAGCCCGCGGCCTGGCACATCGATACGGTTTACGGATGCCAGGGGCACTCCTTTTGGTGCGGCCTGATCGACTCGAGCTGGACCCAAGACGCCAATCGAATGGGCTACGACAACAGCTGGACGCAGGCCCTGTCCAACTACGTGAGCCTCACGGGCGCCGCGAGCCCGGTCAATATCTCCTTCCGGCAGCAGCTGGACATCGAATCGGGATTCGACTTCGCCTCCCTACAAATACTCGATCCAAGCGATTCCTGGATCGAGGTGGGCCGGTGGACCGGCGCGGTCCACGGAACCGCGGGCGCGGCGTGCGATACCTTCACGGTCCAGATCCCGGACTCCATCATCGCCAAGTACAACCCGATACAGTTCCGCTTCGTGTTCACCAGCGACATCGAGGGCTCCTCGTCGGATGGAATCGCCGGCGCGGTGGACGGCTGGTCGGTGGACAACGTGACCGTGAAGGCCGGCCTCAACGATCTCCGATTCTTCGACGATTTCGAGTTCGGTCCGGGGACCTGGGTCGTGTCCACGTTCCCGGCGGTTGGCGACTTCTGGCGGGTCCAGGCGAACCCGCCCGGAGAACAGATCTGCACCACCAACACGTCCAAGGTCTGGAACGTGACGAATCCTTCGAGCGGCTCCCTGACCACGCGGATGGACGACAAGCTGATCAGTCCGCCCGTCTTCGTGAACCGCTCCGACCAGGTGTTCCTGGCGTTCGACGTGTACCGGAACCTGCCGCTCCAGGCTTGCTTCTACTACAACGCCCAGATACGCACGCGGAACGCCGGAGATCCGGCCTGGTCCTTGTGGACCCAGGTTTCCAGCACGATCTACGGCGGCAACGAGAAGGAGTGGATGCGCCAGATGCTGGCCCTCCCGGGTGCTTCGGGCAAGGACTCGGTCGAGTTCATGCTCGACGTGAAGGACTACTCCCAGGTGTATTGCGACGGCGTCTCCACGCCGTCGGGAACGTCGGTCTATTTCGACAACCTGGCGGTGGGCGTGATCGGGCTCGCTTCTCCGGCCATCGCCGCCTCGGAGGAGGATCTCTTTCAGGACACGTTCAACACGGCGCCTTTCTTCTCGAACGACAACTTCAATACTCCGGTGGGCGACAGCGTCTCGGTCCGGCTCTCCGCGTCGCGCGGCCTCAAGCTGGCGTCCTTCTTCTACAGCCTGAATGGGGGCTCGTTCTTGAGCCTGCCGCTCACGCCGTTCGGCTCCGCGATCCCCACGGCCTATTCGGCCGACGTTCCCGCGGCCTCGTACGCGCGCGGGACGCAGCTTCGATATTACTTCTCGGTGACCGATTCGCTGAACGACACTGCGACGCTCCCTTCGGACGCGCTGGCGAATTCCCACTATTTCACGGCGACCGTGCTGCCGGCAATCCAGAGCGCCTCCGCCACGTGCGGCGGCAACACGGCCAACGTGCTCTACGTGAACGATTACTTGGGCGCGGATGGCGGCGCCGCCATGGACCAGGCGCTCACGGCTCTGGGATTGCGATTCGACCGCTACGACGTGAACGCGCCGACGCGCGGGCTCGGCAACTCGCCCGGCGGCGCTTTGCCGGGGGACCCCTCCCGGATCTGGCCCATGACCTCCGCTTCGGCGCTGGGGGTCTATTCCGGGATCATCTGGGACGTGGGGGACCGCTCGGCCCTGACGCTTTCGGCGGAGGATCAGCAGCTCTTGCAGACCTGGCTCAAACTGCCGGGCGGCAACCGCGGCCTCCTCGCGGCCGGGGACAACCTCGCCTACGACCTCTCCGCCAACGGGAAGGATATCGGCACCTTCCTGACGTGCGCGCTCGGCACGACCTACCTGCGCGACATCTGGGAGAACGTGCCTCAGGATTCGCTCCAGCCGGTCGCGAGCGGCTCGGTCGGCACGAGGATCGCGTCCGAGCCCTTCACGCTGGATGGACAGTGCCCGCGCCTGAACCGCTTCGACGCGCTGGCGACCTCCGTATGCGCGGGTCCCAAGGCCCGCCCCTGGATCACGTATCCCAACGCGTTCGCGGCCTCGGTGGAGAAGGTCGACTCCGTGGGCGTGGTGGCCGATTCCTCGCGTTCGGTGCTCCTGGGCTTCAGCCTGGGATTCATTCCCAGCGCCTCGCGACGGAACCTTCTTCTCTACCGGACCCTGGTCAACGAATTCGAGATCCCGACCTGCTACGTCGCGACCGGGGTGGACGAGCCGGTCTCGGCAGCCTCGCCGCGGGCGCGGCTCTTCAACGCGGCCCCGAATCCGTTCAATCCGTTCACCTCGATCCGATTCTCGTTGTCGCGCCCCGCCAAGGTCCGGTTGCTGGTCTTCGACGTATCGGGCGCCCGCGTCCGAAGCCTGGCCGACGCGCCGATGCCGGCGGGGGAGCATCGCTTCGTGTGGGACGGCACGAACGACCGCGGGAGAAACCTCGCGAGCGGCGCCTATTTCTACCGTCTGGAAGCGGACGAAGAGGTCCAGGCGAAAAAGCTCATCCTCTTGCGCTGACGCCGGTCTGGGTCTACCATCCGTGTCGAACTGCAGACATCCTTCGGGGCGGGGTGAAAGTCCCCACCGGCGGTAAGAGCCCGCGAGCCAGGGTCCTGGACCCTCGGCAGATCCGGCGAAATTCCGGAGCCGACAGTCAAAGTCTGGATGGGAGAAGGATGATCACATGAGTGGAAGCGTCCGGCCTGAAGGCCGCGTGCGCCCCGCGGGTGTCTGCCTGCGGGGTTCTTTTTTTATGAGCATGCGGATCTCATCGATAGGCAAGGTCGAGCCCCGGCGGGCGGAGTCGCGCCCCGTTCCGGCGGCCGAGACCCAGGCGATGCGCGAGGCGATCCGTCTCGCACGGCGTGGCATCGGAACGACCCACCCGAACCCTCGCGTCGGCGCCGTGATTCTCCGAAGCGGAGAGATCGTGGGCGAGGGCTTCCACGCGCGGGCCGGTGAGGCGCACGCGGAGGTGCGCGCGCTCGAGCAGGCCGGAAAGCGCGCGCGCGGGGCCACCCTCGTTTCCACGCTCGAGCCGTGCGCGCATCAGGGGCGGACCCCGCCCTGCGTCCGGGCGGTTCTCGCGGCGGGAATCCGACGCGTGGTCGTCGGCATGCGCGATCCCAATCCGCTGGTAAACGGCCGAGGCCTGAAGGCGCTGAGCGCCGCCGGCGTCGAGATCGTCGAAGGAGTGCGGGCCGAGGAATGCCGCGACCTGAACCCGGCCTACCTCAAGTTCACGGCCACGGGACTCCCGTGGGTCATGCTCAAGTCCATGATTTCCTTCGACGGCCGGGTAGCAAGCGAGCGCGGCGATTCGCGCGGGCTCGGCGGAGCCGAGCAGCAGAGGCTCTGTCACGGGCTACGCGCGCGGCATGACGCCATCCTCGTGGGTATCGGGACCGTCTTACATGACAACCCCGAGCTGACGGTGCGGCTCGCGCGGGGAAAGAACCCCGTCCGGATCGTGCTCGATTCGCGCCTTCAG
Organism: Candidatus Eiseniibacteriota bacterium; assembly: GCA_041484545.1. GTDB lineage: Bacteria > Eisenbacteria > RBG-16-71-46 > SZUA-252 > SZUA-252 > WS-7. The sequence continues at coordinate 16,545 of JBGPHU010000047.1, forward strand.
ACGCCACTGGGCTCGCGCCTCGTCCTCTCGGCCATGCGGGCGCCCCTGGTCATCGCCACGGTCTCGGAGGACGAGGATGCGATCGAGGCGCTCACGACGCGGGGCTGCGCGGTCTGGCGCTTTACGCCGGGCTCCGAGGGGAGGGTGCCGCTCTCCGCGATGTTCCGCCGTCTGGCCGGGGAAGGGCACCTCTCGGTCCTGGTGGAGGGCGGTCCGACCGTGCACACGGCGATTCTTCGCGAGGGGCTGGCCGACCGCGTGGCGATCGGGATCGCGCCCGTGATCCTGGGGGGCGTGAGCGCTCCCGCGTGGACGCGCGACTTGGGGCGGTCGAGCCTGGACGAGGGGATCGAGCTTACGTCGCTCGTGACGCGCCGGGTGGGACGCGACGTCTGGATCGAAGGATCGCTGCGCGGGAGGCGGGATGTTTAGCGGGATCGTCGAGCGGATCGGTCGCGTCGAAGGGGTCGAGCGCGCACGGGACGGCGGGGCGCGGCTCGTCATCCGCGCGGACTTCGCACCGGACCTTTCGCCCGGCGCCAGCGTCGCCGTGAACGGGGTCTGCCTCACCGTGGAGCGCGCGCTGGAGGGTCTTCTCCATGCGACCGCGGTGCCGGAGACGCTCCGCCGGACGACGCTCGGCGGGCTAAAGCCCGGAGCGAAGGTCAACCTCGAGCGGGCTCTCAGGGTCGGAGACGAGATCGGCGGCCATTGGGTCCAGGGACACGTAGACGCCATGGCGAGAGTGAGAACGGTGCGCAAGACAGGAGCCGACGTGCTCGTCTCAGTCGAGATCGCGGAGGCGCTCCGGCCGTACGTGGCGGTGAAGGGCTCGATCGCGCTGGACGGGGTCAGCCTCACGGTCGCGGGCTGGGATGAGCCCTGCGCGGTCGTGGCGCTCGTTCCGTACACTCTCGAGCACACGATCGCGTCGGAATACGAAGAAGGGAGAGACGTGAACCTGGAAGTGGATCTCATCGCCCGATATCTGGAGCGCCTCGCCACCTCGCGCGGAATGCTGACCCCTGCCACCGGCGCGCCCGCCGGAGCGGTGCGGCCGTGAAGGGCCGGCCCGGCAGGGTCGGAGGCGCCGCGCGGCCCGCCGGCGCCCGCCCATTCGCCGACATCGAGGTAGCGCTCCGCCAGATCCGGGCGGGGAAGATGGTCGTCGTGATCGACGACGAGGACCGGGAGAACGAGGGCGATTTCGTGATGGCCGCGGAGAAAGCGACCGCGGACGACGTCAACTTCATGGCGCGCGAAGGTCGCGGGCTGATCTGCGTCTCCATGCCCGCCTGCCGGCTCGAGTCGCTCGGGCTCTCGCTCATGGCGCCGATCAACACCGCGCGCCACGCGACGCCGTTCACGATCTCCGTGGACCTGCTCCGCGGCACGACGTCGGGATCATCCGCCCACGACCGCGCGCTCACCATCGGCGCGCTCGCGGACCG
>JBGPHU010000048.1:0-17889 GCA_041484545.1 Candidatus Eiseniibacteriota bacterium
CGGGCTCTTCGCAGACGGTCGGAATAGCGCTTGGTGTCGCGGAACTTCAGGGGGTCGGTCGAGACCACTTCGGAGAACCGCTCCACGAAGGATCCTTCATCGAGCAGGATCTTGATGTAGGTCCGGGCGGGAATCCGGAAATGGTAGGAGCACTTCGTGCAGGTCCAGAGGTTCCGCTCGAGCTCCTTCTGATACAGGATCTCGCCGCATTCCTCGCACTTCGTCCAGAGTCCGTCCGGCAGCTCCCGTTTCCGCTGCGGCGTCTTGAGCCCTACTTTTGACTTCTTCAGCCAGCTCATACGCTCGGATCCTCCGGGAGGACACGATACATGACGATAGCATCCTCCACGGGGCTCCGGTAGTAGTTCTTTCGGATCGCAATGTCGATGAAGTTGTTCTTGTAATAGAACTTACGTGCCGTGTGATTCGAGGCCCGGACCTCCAGCGTGACCCGCCTCACCCCGGCCGGAACAGCATCGCGCACCAGTTGGTCCAGGAGTTCCTGGGCGACCCCATGATGCCGATCCTCCGGGGAGACCGCGAGATTTCCGACGTGCGCCTCGTCCGGGATGATCACCGCGAAAAGATAACCGATAAGGCGAAAGCCGCGCACGGCCCCACGAGCATAGCCCCGGGCTTCGACGTCGAGCTCCGATTCGAACATCCCGCGTGTCCAGGGATCGGAGAAGGACGCGCGCTCGATGGAAACGATCTGATCCAGGTGCGCGCGATCCAGGGGCACGATATTCAGCGTATCGCGGTCCCTCATGACCTGGGCTTCCGCGCGTTGGGCTCGCGACCATAGGCGGGCGCGGACCGCGCCAGGTCCTCTTCGACGCCGGCGAGGAGCTTCCGGTCCCCCAACTCCGCCACGGCGGCCGCGGTCGGAGGCATGGAGGCGGCATCGGGAAGCGCGAACCCGGCCTCCCGGAGCGCGGTGATGACCCCGGGTTTCAGGTCTGGCCCAAAGACCGCGATTTGCGGCCGAGGCGCGGCAGAGCCGACGCGCGAGTCCGCGGCGGAGCCGACGCGCGAGTCCGCGGCGGAGCGGAGCCTCTCCGCGATGCCCTGCTCCGCCACGGATTCCGGGCCCCAGAGAAGCGCGACCCCCTCCCCTCCCGACCAGAGCGCGCACTGCGCCTCGCCGCGCTCGCCCTGCAACACGGTGGCGATCAGGCCTCGTTCCCCGCGGCGACGATAGGCGGTCGCCTCGTGCGCCGGGACGAGGATCAACTTGGCGCGCGATCCGAAGCAGACCCCCTTGGCCCAGGCGAGTCCGATCCTGAGACCCGTGAACGAACCCGGACCGCTTACGACCGCGATCGCGGCGAGGTCGCGCCAAGAGACGTTCCTGCTCTGAAGTAGACGCTCTCCCGAACGCGAGATCCCGCTCGAATGCTCCCCCGGAGCAAGCATCTCCCAGGCCAGGGCGGAGCCCTCCTCCGCCAGCGCGATCGAGCCCTCGCGGCCGGCCGTGTCGATCCCGAGGACGAAACGCGCGCGGCTCACGCGAGGTCGAGCGCGCCCTGGTCGATGAGGGCCCTCCACCTCGTCCCACGCGCCTCGATGCGGACGTCGCGCGCATCGGCGCCGGCGTAGCGCAGCGTGATGTCGAGCCGGTCCTCGGGAAGGCGTTCCGGCGCCCTGTCGGCCCACTCCACGAGAACGATCGCGCTCTGCCCGGCCAGGTCCTCGATGCCCAGCGTGTCCCACTCCTCCGCCTTCTCCAACCGGTAGAGATCGGCGTGGACGATCGTGGGGGATTCGCCGTAGATCTCCACGCGCACGTAGGTGGGGCTCCGGCTCCTCATCCCGGGATGGATCCCCTCCACGATCCCGGACACGAGCGTCGTCTTGCCCGAGCCCAGGTCTCCGCGCAGGGCGACCCAGTCTCCTGCAATCAGGTGTCGCCCCAGGAGCCGGCCGAGGGAGTGCGTCTCTCCCGCTCCTCGCAGGAGCGAGTGCCGCGTCGCGTCCATGCGGTCACCCCCGCGGCGTGAGGGTGGCCGTGGACAGGATCATCTCCTCGAGGGAGATGCCCCCGTGCTGAAAGCTCCCACGGTACTTGTTTTCGTATTCGTGGAAATTCGTCGGGTACACGAAATAGAAGTCTTCCTTGGCGATGATGTAGTTCTTGTTGCTGACGTCCGCGGGCAGGCGGTACCGCGCGGGATCTTTCACCTGGGCGGCGTGCTTCGGATCGCACGTCAGATTCACCCCGTACTTGAACCGGAGGTTCGTGGAGGTCTCGCGGTTGCCGTACACGAGGGCCGAGCGCCGGCTCAGGATCGCGCCGTGGTCGGAGGTGATGATGACCGTGCAGTCCTGCTTCGACATCCACTTCAGCGCGTCGAAGAGCGAGGAATGGAGGAACCAGGAGCGCATGACCGATCGGAACGCCGACTCGTCGGGCGCCAGCTCGCGAAGGAGGTCCGACTCGGAGCGGCCATGCGTGAGCATGTCGAGGAAATTGAACACGAGCGCGACCAGAGGGATGCTCTGGAACGTGACGACGTTCCTCCTCACGTTGTTCGCCTCTTCGGCATTGTAGATCTTGATGTACTTGGTGGGCGAGGCGAGCTCGATCCCGAGCCGCTTCAGATTGAGGTCGAGGAGCTGCTTCTCGAAGCGGTTCTTGCTCCGCTCGTCACCGGCCCCCTCGTGCCAGTACTCGGGATGCTGCCGCTGAATCGCGTCCGGATAGAGTCCCGCGAAGATCGCGTTTCGCGAGTACGGGGTCGCGGTGGGCAGGATCGAGACGTGGTGATCCACCGTGACGTCGAACCATTCGCGAACGATCGGCTCGATGGTGAGCCACTGGTCCAGACGCATGCAGTCCACGACGATGAAGTAGACGCGGCGTTTCTCGCGGAGGAGCGGGGCCACCCAGCGCTCCACGACGTCCACGGAGAGCGGCGGCGAAGCCGCGGACGGCTCGCCCGAGACCCAGGAGGCGTAGTTGGCCTCCACGTACTGTCCGAATTCGACGTTCAGCTCCCGCCGCTGGTCCTGATGCGCCTGCCTGAGACCGTCGTCCTCCACGCGGTCCAGCTCGACGTCCCACTGCGCGCTCCGCGCGTAGAGTTCGACCCAGCCGCGCCAGTCGAGGCCCCCCGTGGGTTCCGTTCGCAGGCGGGCCAGCTCGGCCACGTAGTCGCGGGTGCGCTGGCCGCCCTGCAGGCGGTCGGACTCGAGGAGGCGCTTCAAGGCCAGGAATATCTGCGTCGGGCGCACGGGCTTGATGAGGTAATCGTCGATCCGCTTCCCGATCGCCTCGTCCATCAGGGACTCCGCCTCGTTCTTCGTGACCAGCACCACGGGGACCAGAGGATCGTGCTCCTTGATCGCCTCGAGCGTCTCCAGTCCACCGAGCCCCGGCATCGATTCGTCGAGCAGGACCACGTCGAACTTCTCCCGTGCAGCGCACGCGACCGCGTCAATGCCGTTGGAGACCGACGTGACCCGATAGCCCTTGGATTCCAGGAGCAGGATGTGGGGCTTCAGGAGGTCGATCTCGTCGTCGGCCCAGAGGATTTTTCGTTCTTGGGAGGCCATGGCGCTCGGCTGTTGGAGCTACGCGGAACCGGAATTCGGGGACGGCGTGACGGGCAGCGCCACGAGGACGGTGGTTCCCTGGCCGGGCGCGGATTCCACGATGGCGATTCTCCCGCGATGATACTCGCGCACCACCCGCCTCGCAAGCGCGAGCCCCAGTCCCCACCCGCGGCGCTTCGTGGTGTAGCCCGGCGTGAAGGCGCGCCGGCGCTCGGAGGCGCTCATGCCCCGGCCGTTGTCCTTCACGAGGAGCTCCACCTCGCGGCGCTCGTGGCGCCAGCTCACGACCACTTCGATCTCGCCGCGCGGCTTGTCGCCCGCGTCGATCGCGTTCCGGATGAGGTTCTCGACCACCCACTCCATCAGCTCCCGATGGAAGGCGACGCGCGGGACGGGCTCGTAGCGCTCCACGATCTCCATCTCGCTCCCGAGATGCGGAAGGCGGGTGCGGAAGTAGCTCACCACGCCCGCGACCGTCTCGACCAGGTCCCCTTCCTTGAGCGTGGGAACGGAGCCGACCTGGCTGAACCGCGAGGCGATCTTGCTGAGCCGATCCAGATCGAGATCGATCTCGGAGGCGATGGCCTCGATCCCTTCGGGCTCCGCGTCGCCGCTCGCCGCCGCTTCGTGCAGATGGGCCGACCAACCGAGGAGCGAGGAGAGCGGCGTTCCGAGCTGGTGCGCCGTCTCCTTGGCGAGCGCCGCCCAGATCGAGCGCTGCTCTCCGGTCATGATCGCGCGGAACCCCACGAAGCCGAACAGGAGAAGGGCCAGGATGACGCCGAGCTCGATGTACGGCACCCACCGAAGCCGCCCTACGAGAGGCGGCTCTCCATAGTGCACGTATCCGAGCACTCCGGAACTCCCGAGCCGCTCCACCGGAACGGGCCGATGCTGCTGGTCCAGCATCGCCGCCCGCTCCTGGATGCGCTTCACGATGGGAGGCGCGATCCCCGTCTCCGCCGCGCGCTGGAGGATGCTGTCGGGCACCGAGGAGGGCGGGATTCCGATGAGCTTCCACGCGCGCGGAATCCCACGCGTGTCGGTGAGGATGATCGGGAAATTGATGTTGTTCACCACCTCGCGGAAGATGGGACTCAGCGACGGATCTTCCGCCGCCTGAAACGTGGAGACCGCGAAGAAGCGAGCCAGCACGTAGCAGAGGTTCTGCGTCTCGTTATTGAGGCGGCCGATCAGGTAGTTGGAATGGAGGACCAGCGCCGCCATGAGCACCACGATGGCGAGAAAGAGGTACATCTTGTAGGAGAGTTGCCGGACCGCCCGAGACCGAACGGCGCGGGACATGGGCAGGCCTCAGACGGGCCCGATCTCCCGATCGCCGTCCCAATACGGGAGGAGCGCGTCGGGCAGGCGCACCCCTCCACGCTCGGTCTGGTGATACTCGAGGAGGGTGGCGTAGGTCCGCGGGAGCGCGAGCCCTGACGCGTTCAGCGTGTGCACGTATTCCGCCTTGGCCTTGGGCTCCGACCGGAACCTGATTCCCGCGCGACGTGCCTGGAAGTCCTCGAAGTTGGTGCAGGAAGAGACCTCGAGCCAGCGCCCCTCGCCGGGAGCCCACGTCTCGAGGTCGTAGCACTTGGCTCCGGCGAAGCTCAGGTCCCCGGCCGCGAGCAGCGCCACCCGGTGCGGCAGCTCGAGCTGCTCCAGCACCGCCACGGCGTCCTGGAGCAGCGACTCGTGCTCGTCGTAGGAGGTCTCGGGACGCGTCAGCTTCACCAGCTCGACCTTGTCGAACTGGTGGACCCGGATCATCCCGCGCGTGTCGCGCCCGTAGGAGCCCGCTTCCTTCCGATAGCTCGCGCAGTATCCGACGTTCCGGATGGGCAGATTCCGTCCGTCCAGGATCTCCTCGCGGTAGATGTTCGTGATCGGCACCTCCGCGGTGGGATTCAAGAACAGCTCCTCCCCCTGGATCCGGTACATGTCGTCCTCCAGCTTCGGAAGCTGTCCAGTGCCGAAGAGGCACTCGCGGCGCACGAGGTGCGGCGGGGAGACCTCGGTGTAGCCGCGGCGCACGGCGGAGTCGAGCATGAACTGGATGAGCGCCCGCTCGAGCCGGGCGCCCCGCCCGGTGAAGAGCAGGAACCCCGCGCCCGCGATCTTTCCCGCCCGCTCGAAATCGAGGAGCCCCAGCGATTCTGCCAGCTCCCAGTGCGGCTTCGGCTTGAAGTCGAACTTCCGGATCGCCCCCGCCTCGCGCACGATGACGTTCCCGGCCGCATCCTCGGCCTTGGGGACGGACGGGTGGGGCACGTTGGGGATCCAGACCAGGATCTTCTCGAGGTCCGATTCGAGGTCGGCGATGCGCGCATCGAGCGACCTGATCCTGTCGCCGACCTGCTTCATGGCCTGGACCTTGTCGGTGGCGTCCGTGCCCGCCTTCTTCAGGCGGCCGATTTCCTCGGAGACGTCGTTCCGCTCGTGCTTCAGGCGCTCGGTCTCGACCAGGAGCTCTCGCCGTTCCTCGTCGAGAAGCAGGTAGCGGTCCAGATCCGCATGTGTCTTCTTTAACGCGATCGCCTCCCGCACGCGATCGGTCTCGGTGCGGATTCGTTTGAGGTCGAGCATGTTCCTCTAGTGGGAGCTTTCGGCCGGGTAGAGGAGGGCGCGGGCCCCGTCGAGCAGCAGACGGCGCGCGAGGCGCGCTCCGATCTGTTCCTCGTCGCCCGCCTTCCCTTCTTCTTGGTCGCGATAGAGCTTGAGCCCCTCGCGGTCGGCGACCACGCCTTCGAGGCAAAGACGCGTGCCGTCGAGCTTGGCGAGCGCGCCGACGGGAACCGTGGGATCGGACGTGACCTCGCGCTGGAACGCGCGCTCCGCGTCGATCTCCACTCGCGCGATCGGGTCGTCCAGGTGCTTGACCGCCTTGAGCAGATCCTTCGAGGCTTTCGCGACCTGGATGCCGAGCGCGCCCTGTCCCGGCGCCGGAACGACCACTTCCGTCGTGAACACCTCGGTGACCCGGTCCTGGTATCCCAGGTGCTCGACCGCCGAAGCGGAGACCACGATGCCGTCCACCTCGCCCAGCTCCAGCTTTCGCATGCGCTGCTCGAGACTTCCGGAAAAGTCCATGATGGAGAGGTCGTCGCGGTAATGGAGAAGTTGCGCGCGCCGGATCGGCGTGTGGGCGCTGATCGACGAGCCCTCCGGAAGCTCGTCCACGATGATCCCGTCGCGGGCGATGAGCACGTCGAACGGGGTGAACCGCTCGGTCACCGCCGCGAGCACGATGTCGTCCGGGAGGTCGGGCGAGAGGTCCTTCATGTTCTGCACGGCGACGTCGACTTCACCCTCGGCGAGCGCCCGCTCCAGGGCGTGCCCCGGCCATTGGACGAGATGCCCGCGGCCCGAGGGATCCCGGACGGGCACGACCGTGAGGGTCGCTCCTACCACGTGCGGGCGCAACAGCTCGACGACCTGGTCTCCGATGATGCGCCCGAGACGGTTGTCGCGAACGCCGATTCTGATCCTGGGCTTGGTCATGGGACGCCGACGCTATCACACGCCCCGGGAAGGGTCAACGCGGGGAGCGGCGGATCAGACCTGGCGGAGCGCTTCGACGATCACGCGGCGCGCGGCATTCCGCGACGGGAAGAATCCCCCGAGCGCGCCCATCACCGCGGCGAAGAGCATTCCGTACAGGAGCATCAGGGGCGTGACCTGGAAGCGGAACGCGATCTCGCTGAAGGAGGCGAAATTCATCGTGCTCGTCGTCATCCCGTTCACCGGCAGCGCCAGAAGGCACCCGAGCAGCCCGCCGAGCGTCGCGAGCAGCACCGACTCGATCAGGAACGACGTCAGGATCGCGCCGCGCGAGAAGCCCAGCGCGAGAAGCGTCCCGATCTCCTTCGTGCGTGACCCCACGGCCGCGTACATCGTATTCAGCGCCCCGAAGACCGCGCCGAGCGCCATGATCAGGGTCACGAAGAGCCCGAGTCCACGCAGGAGCGTGGCGAGGGTGGCGGATTGCGCTGCATAGAATTCGTCTTCGTGCTTCACCTGGACGCTCATGCGCGGATCGGCTTCCAGACGTTTCTGGATCGCGCCGAAATGCGCGGGCTCGTCGAGGCGAAACGTGACGCTCTGATAGACGGGCCGGTCGAACACCGGCATGAAAAGCTCCACGTCCCCCCAGATCTCCGAGTCGAACGAGGTGCCGCCCGCGTCGAAGACGCCCACGATCGCCCACTGGCGGCCGGCAAGCTTGATCCTGTCCCCGACCGAGCAGTGCGCGATTCGCGCGTTGGCAAGCTTCCCCACCACGACCTCCTCGAGGCCCGGACGGAACATGCGCCCTTGGACGAGGCGGACCTTGGGACGAAGCGCGAGCGATTTCGCGGTGACGCCGCGGACGACGACGTTCGCTTCGGTCCCGTTCTTCCGCTCCAGGTTCCAGAGCACGACCAGCTCGTGCGTCGCGAGCGGCGTGCCGTCGGGAGCGCGCGCGATCTCGGGCTGGCTCTCGATCGCGGCGGCAGCGTCGCGCGCGATGATGCTCGTCAGCTCGGCGGTCGAGCCGTTCCGGATCACGATGGCGTTCGAGCGGGAGCCGGTGGACTGGAGGGCCGATTGGAATCCACCGGCGAGAGCGAGCGTGAAGATGAAGACCCATGAGACGAGACCGATGCCGAGCGCGGTCAGGACCGTGCTCACCTTGCGCGCGGCGAGGTTTCGGAGGTTGTAGACGAGAGGGATGCGCATGGGGCCTCAGGCCACCTTGCGGAGCGCCGATGCGATCCTGAGGCGCGCCGCCGCGATCGCGGGGCCGATCCCGCTCAGGATTCCCATGACGGCCGCGAGCAGGAGCCCCGTCAGGACCGTCGCGGGGAGCACCCGGAAGTTCGGGAAGAAGCCGCCGCCGGTGAAGTCCAGCTGGTGGAACACGAGCGCGGCAAGGCCGCAGCCCAGGATCCCACCCAGGAGCGAGACCAGGAGCGCCTCGCCCGCCACCAGGCGGAGGATCAAGCCGTCCGAGAATCCAAGGGTCTTCAGGACGGCGATCTCGGTCGTGCGCTCGCGCGCCGCCATCATCATCGTGTTGATCGTGACCAGCATGATCGCGAAGACGATCGCCGAGCCGATGATCGTGAGCAGGAGCTGCACGTTTCCGATCATCGAGATGAATCCGGCCTGGAACGCCTTTTCCGTCTCGGTCTTTGTCGGCTGGGGGCTATTCTCGAAGATCGCGTCGACCCGATGGCTGACCGCGGCCGCGAGGTCGGGCGAGCCGATCCGGAGCCAGTAGATGCCCACCTGGCTCCGCCTTCCCTCCGGCAGCGACTCGTTCAGGAAGTCCCAGTGGAAAAAGAGCGTGTTCTCGTCCACGTCCCGGGTCTTTCCCTCGTAAATCCCCCGCACGTTGAACCGCCACTCTCCTGGGAAGATCGTTCCCACGATCGGAATCTGGTCCCCGATCTTCCAGCCGTATTTCTTGGCCAGCGCGCGGCCGATGATGCACGCGGTGCGCTCCGAGCGGAACGCTTGCGCCTGGTCCGGCGGGAGGACCGTCTCCGGAAAGAGGTCCAGCATGGTGGGAACGTCCATGGCGAACTGCGCGAAGTGGTTCTTGGGGTCCTGGTAATACCCTCCGAACCAGTTGCCGTACGTGATCCCGGTCACGCCGGGGACCTGGGCGAGCCGCTCCCGGTAGGCGAGCGGCAGCGGGAAGACGAGCGAGGCGGCGTGGCGGACCACGAGCCGCGTGGCCTGCGACGCGCGGAGCGACGCCTCGAACGACGTGATCACGGTGCGCAGGGTGCAGAAGAGGAAGAGCGCGACCGCGATCGAGAACACGGTGAGGAACGTCCGCCGCTTCGCCCGCATCAAGTTCGCGACGATCAGCCGGAAGTATTTCACGGCTGGAGGACTCCCTTGTCCAGATGGAGCGTCTTCTGCGCGCGCTCGGCCGCGTGGGGATCGTGCGTGACCATGAGAATCGTCTTGCCCAGCTCCTGGTTCAGCCGCTGGAGCAGGCCCAGGATGTCCGCGGCGTTCTTCGCGTCCAGGTCGCCGGTGGGCTCGTCCGCCACGAGAAGCGTCGGATCGGCCACGATGGCCCGCGCGATGGCGACGCGCTGTTCCTCGCCCCCCGAGAGCTGGCGCGGGATGTGCTTCGCCCGCTCTTCTAGCCCCACCAGGTCGAGCGCGAAATGGACGCGCTTCTTCCGGTCCTTGGCGGAGAGCCGGGTCAGGAGGAGCGGAAGCTCCACGTTCTGGTAGGCGGTCAGGACTGGAATCAGGTTGTAGAGCTGGAAGATGAATCCGATGTGCCGCGCGCGCCAGGCCGCGAGCTTCGAGGACGTGAGCCTGGCCAGGGATTCTCCCGCGACGCGCACTTCGCCCTTGGTCGGCGAATCGATGCCGGCGATCAGGTTCAGGAGCGTGGATTTCCCCGAGCCGCTCGGGCCCATGAGGGCCACGAACTCCCCCTCTTGGACCTCGAGGTTGATCCCCTGGAGCACCGGCACCTCGTTACGGTCCCGGTGGTAGACCTTGTGAACGTCTCGAAGCTCGATGAGGTTGCCGTTCCTGGGTTCCTGCACGAAATCCTCCGGTCCCTATTTCACACGCACGCGGCTCTTGTCGGCCAGCGCGGACGGCGCCTCCACGATCACCATCTCTCCCGGCGCGAGGCCGCCGCTCACCGACACCCGGTCTTTCCCGAGCGGCCGCGGCGACACGCCGCGCATGATCGCGCGGCCCCGCTCCACCACGTAAACGACCGCGCGCCCCTCCGCCTGCCGCACGGCCTTCTTGGGGATGGCGACCGACGCGGGGACGGCGCCCGCTCCCGCGGCTCCGCCGGGCGCGGTCGGATCCGCGAGGAACGTCGCCTTGACTCCCATCTCGGGAAGCACGCGCGGATCGAGGCGGTCGAAGGAAACCTTCACCAGGACGGTCGCCTTCTGGCGGTCCGCCGTGGGCACGATCTGCCTCACGTGCGCTGGAAAGCGCTCGTCGGGATAGGCGTCCAGCGTGATCTCGGCGCGCATCCCCTCGCGCACGCGCGACACGTAGCCCTCGTTCACGTCCGCCTCGGCCTCGAGGGATTCCAGATTGGCCATCGTGACGATGGCGCCTCGCGTGAGCCCGCCCGAGGATGGGAGCGGGCTCACGATCTCCCCCACGTCGGCCTCCTTACGCAGAACGGCCCCCGCGAAGGGGGCGCGCACGAAGGTCCGGTCATATTCCACCTGGGCCGACACGACCCGCGCCCTCGCGTTCGCCACGTTGGCGGCGGCGCTCTTCACGCGCGCGGCCGCGACGTCGTCGGTGGCGACCGCCTGGTCCAGCTCGGACTGGCTCACGAGCCCCTTCGCGTGGAGCTGGTCGGCGCGGCCCCTTGCGAGGGCGGCCTGGCGCGCGGTCGCGGCAGCCTCCGACGTGCCGGCCTCCGCGGAGGCAAGCGCGGCGCGGGCGCTCGCGAGGGCCGAGCGCTGGTCGTCGTTCTGGAGAATCCCGAGGATCTGTCCCTTGCGCACTCGAGTCCCCTCCTCCACGAGGAGCCGGTTCAGTCGGCCCGAGACTTCGGTGGAGACCGAGGCGCGCTGGCGCGCGACCACGTAGCCGTTGGCGGTGAGGATCTCCGATGCGCTCGCGCCGGGGACGCCTCCGAGCGACTCGGCGCGCGCTACCAGGACCGTAAGCTCCGGCGGGTGCGCCAGCCTCCAGGCCCCGATCCCCACCGCGAGGAGCGCAAGGAGCGCCGCGGCGGGAACGAGGATTCGCCGGGTCGAGCTGGGTTCTGACGAAGGCGCGTCGCGATCGATCCTGAGTCCGGAAAGGTCCTGAGGTCCGGCTTGGCTCACGCCGTGATGCCCCGCTCCTCCCGCACCTCGCGAACCGCCGCGACCATCACGGCGAGCTTTTCCTTCGCCTCTTCCACGGTGCGGGTCTTCAAACCGCAGTCGGGATCGATGTACATCTGCTCGGGCTTGAGGATCTCGAGCCCGCGGAGGATGCCCTGCTTGATCTCCTCCTTCGTCTCGATCCGGTGCGAGTGCACGTCCAGCACGCCGTACCCGATCTCCTTGGTGAACCGGTGCTGGCGGAACCGCTCGAGGAGGTCGTACCGGCTGTTCGCCATCTCGAGATCGATCATGTCCACCGGAAGGTCGAGGAGCGCCGGGTAGATCACGTCGAAATCGCCGTAGCAGATGTGGGTGATGGTCTTCGCCTTCACCCCTTCGACGGCCCGGCCCAGGGCGCGCACGGCGAGCTTGATTTCCTCCGGACGCACCGAGATCGCCGGCTCGTCCACCTGGATGAACGTGGCGCCCGCCTCGGCCAGCGCCATGGCCTCCTCGCGGATCGCCTCGGCCAGGTCCATGGCGAGCGCTTCGCGGGAGGAGTAGTGCTCATTGAAGGACCAGTCCATCATCGTGTACGGCCCGGTCAGCATCCCCTTCACCGGCTTCTTCGTCTGGCTCTGCGCAAACTTCCACCATTCCACGGTCCAAGGCTTCGTGCGCCGCACGGGTCCCGTCGCGACCGGCTTCCGGTAGTAGCGGTTTCCGTAGGAGCGGACCGGGTTGCTGATCGTGAATCCGTCCATCAGCTCGGCGAAGTAGGTGGTCATGTCGCCGCGGTAGAGCTCGCCGTCCACCAGGATGTCGAGCCCGATCTCGTCCTGCCACCGGATCACCTCGATCGTGGCGTCCCGCTCCAGCTTCCGCAGCTCGTCCGCCGAGATCTCGCCGCGGGCGAATTGGTTCCGCGCCTTCTCCAGATGAGGCGGCTTGGGGAAGCTCCCGACGGTCGTGGTCCAGAGCCCACGCGGCATGATCATCCTCCGGTCCCGGATGCGAGGCGCGCGGCCTCGGTGAGACGCGCGACCTTCATCGCCGCGCGGTCGACCGGCAAGTATTCGAGGCTCGCGGTCGTGCATAGCTGCCAGCTCAGATCGGGCCTCTCGGATCGCGCCCGGCGAACCTCCTGGGCGACGCGCGCGGGATCCTCGAGGCGCGTGTTCCGCGCGTCCACCAGCCCGAGTCCCACCGTGCGGCCCGCGGGCACGCGGGCGAGGAGACTCCACGAATCCGGAGCCTCGACCAGATCGAGTCCGAGGACGGTCCACGGCAGATCGCGGATCGCGTCGAACACGGCGGCGGGCGATCGGAAGGGAACGTGGAGCGTGGTCTTGGCCTTCCGGCCCCGGAACACCGGCGCGAGCGCCGCGGTGACGGTCGCCGCGTCCGAGGCGGCGGCGCGTCCGAGCCACGGCTCCTCGAAGTGGATCCAGGTCGCGCCCCGATCCTCGAGCGCTTTCGCCTCGTGTGCGACCGCTTCGCCGACCGCGGCGACCGCCTCCTTGCGATCCTTGTAATGGAGGTCCCTCGAGAAACGGTACAAGGAGTAGGGTCCGGGGAGCACCGCCTTGAGCGGACGGTGCGCCATTCCCTGCGCGTCCCGGAAATCATCGGCCGTCACCGGGCGCGTCCAGGAAACGGGTCCAACGATCTCGGGCTGCCGGTAGTAGGTGTTGGTGTCGAGATAGCGGATCAGGCCGGCGATGGTGAATCCGGAGACGCCGCGCGCGAAGTACGTCTGCGCGTCGTCCCAGGCCACCTGCCCGTCCACCGGAACGTCCACCCCCGCCGATTCCTGTAATGCCACGATGCGGCGCGTGGTTTCGCGGACGGCTTCGGCAAGCTCCTTGGCCGTCGCCTTCCCCTGATCCATCCGGTTCCGGATCACCCTGACGTTCGGCGCGCCCGGCTCGATGGGGAGCTTGGGAAAGCTCCCGGACAGCGTCGTTTCGATTTTCATGCACAGTCCTCGCAAGGGCAGATGCGTCTCAGGTATTCGAAGCTGTAGATGCCGGTGGTGTGGCCATCGCTGAACGTGAAATGGAGCGCGTAGTTTCCGACGGTGCGCGCGGCCGTGATCGACACGCCGGGCGCGATATGCTCTTCCGTGACGAGCCTCTGCCCCGTGGTCTCGCTGACGCATTGCGCGCAGGGGCAGCGCCCTCTCAGGTACCGCGCGCCGAGGGTGCTCGCGTGGCCGTCCTGCCAGCGGATGACCATTCCCTCGCCGCTCTTCTTCCGGATTTCGGCGGGGATGGCCCGCTCGTCGGGAGCCGTGAGCACCCTATTCCTCGATGATCGTGAGGGGGATGCGCCGGAACGCCTGGATGCTGATCTGCTGGGCGAGCTTCCCCACCATTTCCGTCAGGGCGAGCGCCGAGGCCGATTCGGGCTCCGCGAGCACGACGGGCCGCCCCGTGTCGCTGTGCTTGCGGATGGCGGGATCGAGCGGAATCTCGCCCAGGAACGGCATCCCCAGGGTCTCCGCCGCCTTCTTCGCGCCGCCGTGTCCGAAGATGTCGTCGCGTCCGCCGCAATGCGGGCAGACGTAATAGCTCATGTTCTCGACGATGCCGAGGATCGGCACCTTGGTCTGCTGGAACATGCGGAGCGTCTTCATCGAGATCTGGAGTCCCACGTCTTGAGGCGTCGACACGATCACCGAGCCGGTGACGGGCACCGTCTGCACGAGGGTGAGGTGCACGTCGCCGGTTCCGGGCGGAAGATCAACCACAAGGTAATCGAGCTCGCCCCAGTTCACGCCGAGGAGGCTCTGCTGGAGCGCCTTGTGGGCCATCGGCCCGCGCCAGATGAGGGGCATCTCTCCGCTCAGGTACCCCATCGACATGAGCTTGACGCCGTGCGAGACCACCGGCTGGATGACCTGGTCTATCACCTCGGGCTCTGCCGAGGAGGCCATCATGATGGGGATGCTGGGGCCGTAAATGTCCGCGTCCAGGAGCCCGACCGAAGCACCGCTCCGCGCGAGCGATACGGCGATGTTCGCGGCCACGGTCGATTTCCCCACGCCCCCCTTGCCGCTCCCCACGGCGATGATGTTCTTCACTCCCTTGATCCGGCTCGTCTCCGGGGCCGGCGGGCGTCTGACCTCGGCGGTCATGTTCACCCGGACGTCGCTCACTCCCGGCACGGAGGAGAGCACCGCCTGGCGGGACTGCTCGCGCAGCCGCTCCTTGACGGGGCAGGCCGGCGTGGTGAGGTTGACGTCGAAGGAGACGGTTCCGCCCTCGATCTTCATGTTGCGGATGAAGTTGAGCGAAACGATATCCCGCCCCAGATCGGGATCCATCACCGAGCGCAAGGCGTCCAATACTCTGGACTCCGTTATGGACGTATCGGTCATCCAAGTCTCCAGTGGGGGAGCGTGAAAACCCGGGCCGTTCTCGGGCGCAGGAGCATACCAGCGTGAACCCCGAATCGGAATGAAAATAGGCCCCTTACCACTCCTTACGATGCCCGGAGCGGTAGGTTCGATGCCCATTGGAAGGGGAACGGTCGTGTGGTACCTTAACTCGCTGCCGTTCGGCGCTTTCGCGATCTTCGAAACGCGAAGGCGCCCAGAATCGCTCGAGGAGGATGCATGCCGGTAACCAACGATGAGCTGAAGGGCCTCTACTACTACCTAAACCTCGTCCGCGCAACGGACGAGCGATGCAGGAACCTCTTCAAACAGGGCCGCTTCCATGGCACCTACTTCAGCGCCGTGGGGCAGGAAGCCACCGTCGTGGGCGCCTGCTACGGGCTCCGGCCTGAGGACACGCTCGGAATCCAGCATCGTGAGCTGGGCGCCGTCATCACGAAGGGGATGCCGCTCAAGTACATCCTCGCGGAGCTGTTCGCGCGCAAGGATAGCCCCGACCGCGGCAAGTCACATCCCTGCCATTATGGCTGGAAGCCGCTCGGGATCATCACCCCCGCTTCGACCATCGCGGCGCAGACCGTGATCGCGACCGGCTGCGCTCTCGCGTACAAGATCCAGAAGAAGGACCACGTGGCGGTCTGTTTCGTGGGCGAAGGCGCCACGTCGAACGGCGTGTGGCACGAGGCGCTGAACTTCGCGGCCATTCACAAGCTGAACTGCGTCTTCGTCGTCCAGAACAACCTCTGGGCCGAGTCGGTGCCGGCGGTCCTGGGCGTTCCGGTCGAGGACGTCTCCGAGCGCGCGAAGGCCTACGGCTTCCCGGGAGTCACCATCGACGGCAACGATCTCTTGGCGACATACGAAACCTGCCAGGACGCGGTCCGCCGCGCGCGGCGCGGCGAGGGGCCGACCTTGATCGAGATGAAGACCTACCGGTGGTACGGCCATTCCGAGATCGATCCCGCGAACTACCGGACCCGGGAAGAGCTGGAGTACTGGAAGAAGCGCGATCCGGTCCCGCGCTATGAGAAGATCCTCATGGAGCGCGGCGTTATCGACGACTCGTACAAGCAGGCAACGCTCCAGCGCATCGAGCGGGAGCTCGAGGAGGCCATCGACTTCGCGGAGAAGAGCCCGCACCCCGAGCCCCACGAGATCCTGGAGGACGTCTACGCCCCCCTCTGAGGAACGGCGGGGCAAGAGCCCGCGTGAGACGCGGGTTGAACTGATCGAGCTCGTGCTGCCGAACGACGCGAACACGATGGGCAACGTCCTCGGCGGCCGGGTGCTTCACTGGATCGACCTGGCCGCGGCCATCGTGGCGCACCGCCATTGCCGCACCGAGGCGGTGACCGCGTCCATGGACGAGGTCTCGTTCCTGGGCCCGATCCGTGTCGGACAGATCGCCGTGATCGCGGCGCGCATGACGTACGTCGGGCGGACCTCCATGGAGATCCGGGTCGATGTTCAGAGTGAGGACTTGATGTCGGGGGAACGCCGTCAGACGAGCACGGCGTATTTGACATTCGTGGCGGTCGACAAGAACGGCCGTCCGGCTACCGTGCCTCCGCTTCTCCTCGAAACCGAGGACGAGAAGCGCGAGGCTAAGGCGGCGGAAGCGCGGCGGGCGGCGCGGCTCAAGGACCGCCCCGTCGGCGCGACACCAGGGGAGATCCAGCAGCGATGAAGATGGACGTGGCGCAATCGACTCCGGGGGCCATCGCCTCCGACGTGAAGACCATGACCTACATCGAGGCCATCACCGAAGGGCTTCGAGAAGAGATGGAGCGCGACGAGCGTATTTTCCTGATCGGCGAGGACATCGCCGGCTACGGGGGCGTGTTCAAAGCGACGAGAGGGCTCTTCGAGAAATTCGGGCCGATGCGCGTCATCGACAGTCCGATCTCGGAGAATTTCCTGGTGCAGGGCTCGGTGGGCGCCGCGATCGCGGGCCTGATCCCCTCTCCCGAGATCCAGTTCGACGATTTCATTTCCCTCGCGATGGACGGCATCGTGGAGCACGCGGCCAAGATGCGTTACCGCTCGGGCGGAATGTTCACCTGCCCGATGGTCATCCGCTGCTGCTACGGCGGCGCGGTGGGCGGAGGGCTGTTCCACTCGCAGGCGAATCAAGCCTGGTTCATGCACTGCCCCGGCCTCGTCGTCGTCACGCCCGCGACTCCGTACGACGCGAAGGGGCTCCTGAAATCCGCATTTCGCGGACAGAACCCGGTTCTCTTCTACGAGCACAAGCGCCTCTATCGCACCATCAAGGGGCCCGTCCCCACACACGACTACACCGTGCCGCTCGGCAAGGCGGCTGTGGTGCGCGAAGGGAAGCACGTCACCGTGATTTCCTACGCGCTCATGCTCCACCGCTCGCTCGATGCCGCCGAGAAGCTCGCGGCGGAAGGGATCGACGTCGAGGTGATCGACCTGCGCACGCTCCTTCCCTACGACAAGGAGACGATCTTGCGCTCCGTGGAGAAGACGGCGCGCGCTGTGGTGGTCTACGAGAGCTCGAAGACGATGGGCGTGGGCGCGGAGATCGGCGCCATGATCGCAGAGGACGGCTTTTCCTTCCTGGACGCTCCGGTGAGGCGCGTCTCGCCGCCCGACGCGCCCCAGGAGCCGTTCGCTCCCACGCTCGCGGAAGCCTATCTCCCCGACGCGAACCGGATCGCCCAGGCGATCCGCGAGACCGTCGCTTACTAGCCCGGTCACCCGGGACCTGAGTCGGAGGAAGGGATGCCCGTCACGATCGTAGTGCCGCAGCTGGGCGAGAGCGTCGTCGAGGGTACGGTCGGCAAGTGGCTCAAGAAGGAAGGCGACGCGATCGCCAAGGACGAGCCGATCGTCGAGATCATCACGGACAAGATCAACATCGAGCTTCCCGCGCCGTCGGCCGGAACGCTCGGCAAGATCACGATCGCCGAAGGGGTCGTGGCACAGGTCGGCCAGCAGCTCGGCGTGATCCTGGCGAAGGGCGAGTCGATGCCGGCGGGCGGAGCCGCATCGGGAGCGCCAGCGGGCGGAGCGCCGGCCCAGGCGCAGCAGCCTCCGCCACGGCCCTCCCCGAGCGCCGGCGGGGGCGCCCCCGCGGGCGGAGCGCCCTCGCGCGAG
>JBGPHU010000049.1:0-17716 GCA_041484545.1 Candidatus Eiseniibacteriota bacterium
GGGAAACGCGAGGTCAAGGCTCGTGGCGCGCAGCGCCCGGAGCGCGATCCCGGGATCTCAGCGGGAAGCCGGTGTGCTCAGCTTGCGGGACCGGATGGGCCGCGAGGGCTCGAGGGGAGGAATCAGACCCTCCTGCGTAATAATCTCGGCGGTCACGCTCGGCGAGCGCCGGGTGCCGCAACCCGGACAGAACGCCCAGGTGGAATCGACGCGGCGCTCGCACTTGAGGCACGCGGCGGCGATGGTGTGGCCGCAGTGCGGACAGAAGTGGTACTCCGCCGCCGCCGTCTGGCGGCAGGACGGACAGAGGCGCGCCGCCTCCTCCTCATAGAAGACCACGCGGCGAAGCTCTTCCAGGCTCGTGTCGCCGGCCATCACCTTCATGAGCCCGTCCTCTCCGATCGGCGTCATGCCGCTCTCGACCGCCGCGGCCCGGATCATCGACTCGGCGCCGCCGGCCGCGATCAGGCGGCGGAGTGGATCGTCCAGCTCGAGGATCTCGAAGATGCCGGTCCTCCCGCGGTACCCCGTCTGGTTGCAGTGCTCGCAGCCGATGGGGCGGAAGAGTCCGACGCCCTGCGCCTCGCGGGACGTGAGCCCGAGCACGCGGAGCTCATCGCCGACCGGCACGTACTGGTCCTTGCACTTCGGGCACAGGAGACGGATGAGCCTCATCGAGATGACGCTGATCAGGCTCGAGGCGACCATGTAGGGCTGGAGCCCCAGGTCCACGAGACGGGTCACGGCCGAGGCCGCGTCGTTGGTATGCACCGTCGACAAGACGAGGTGCCCCGTGATCGAGGCGCGGAAGGCGATCTGCGCCGTCTCCAGATCGCGGACCTCGCCGATCATCATGACGTCCGGGTCCTGGCGAAGCATCGCGCGCAGGATCGCCGCGAAGGTCTTCTTGCTCTTCTCGTCCACCTGGACCTGGTTGATGCCCGCGATCTGATACTCGATCGGGTCCTCGACCGTGAGGATGTTCTTCGTGACGCTGTGGATGTGCTGTAGAAGCGAATAGAGCAGCGTGCTCTTGCCGCTCCCGGTCGGGCCCGTCACGGCCACGATCCCCTGCGGCCGCTGGCCGTAGGCGCGGATCTTCGTCAGCGCGGACTCCGAGAGCCCCAGCGAATCCAGGTGGAGCGCCGAGCGCTCCTGATCCACGATGCGGATCACGATCTTCTCGCCGTGCGCCGTCGGCAGGGTCGACACGCGAAGGTCGATCCGCCTGCCGTCGATCTCCACGCGGAAGCTGCCGTCCTGGGGCAGGCGCTTCTCGGCGATGTCCAGCGTCGCGAGGATCTTGATGCGCGAGACGAGCGCTCCCTGGGTCCACTTGGGCAGCTTCTCCAAGTCCTGCAGGAGGCCGTCCACGCGGCACCGCACCCCGACCCACTTCTCCTGAGGCTCCACGTGGATGTCGCTCGCGCGCATCTCGACCGCGCGCGTGATCACCCAGTTCGCGAGACGGACGATCGGAGGCCCCGCGCTGCTCTTCATCAGCTCGTCTAAGTTCTCTTCCGCGTCCGTCGCGACGATCTCGCGGATTTCCTGGACGGGCCCATCCTTGATGATGTTCTCGAGGATCTCCACGACCGAGGCGTCGATGTGGTAGTACTTCGCGATCGCTTCCACGATCTCGGAAGGGGGCGCCAGCACGGGGCGCACGAAGTATCCGCTCTGGAACTTGATGTCCTCCAGCGCCTGGGCGTTCAGGGGATCGGCCAGCGCCACGCGGATCGTGCTGCGGTTCTCCAGCTCGATGGGGATGGCGGTGTACTTCTTGGCCAGGTCCTCGCGCACGAGCGCGATGACCTGCTCGTCGATGGCGATGGTCTCCAGCTCGACGATGGGAAGCCCGAGCTGCTGGTGCAGGACGCGGCAGATGTCCGCCTCGCTCACCATGCCCTGGCGGGCCAGGATGTGCCCGAGCGGCTCCTTCGTCTGCCGCTGCCGCCTCAGCGCCTCCTTGAGCTGCTGATCGGTGATGAGACCGGCATCCAGAAGGTACTCGCCCAGTTTTTTCCGCGCGACGCTGTCAGGCACCGATCGGCTCTCCTCGGACTGGTTCCAGGGGGGCGGCTCGATGCATGGATCGGCACTATTTCAGAGGAACTTGAGAGGGCGAGGCGCGAACGGAGGGTCGGAACGGGGCCTGCCCGCGCCGGACGGCGGGTCGGGAGCGGCTCTAGCGACGGCCCTCGAGGCTGCTCGGCGATCGCTCCATCGCGAGCTTGTCGAGCGGCTCGCCGTACCACTCGGAGTACTTCCCGTCGAAGCAGGCGTAGCAATGGTCGTCGGGTCTCGAGACGCAGGATTTGAGCCCTTCCATCGAGAGATACCCCAATGAATCGACGTGGAGGTAGCGCCGGATCTCCTCGACCGTGTGCGAGGACGCGATCAGCTCTTTCCGGGTGGGCGTGTCGATTCCGTAGTAGCAGGACCAGCCGATCGGAGGGCTCGAAACGCGCAGGTGGATCTCGCGTGCGCCCGCGCCGCGCAGCATGGCCACCAGGCTCCGGCTCGTCGTGCCGCGGACGATCGAATCGTCCACGACCACCACGCGCTTCCCGTCGAGGATGCGCCGGACGGGGTTGAACTTGAGATTCACGCCGAAGTCGCGCTTCATCTGCTGGGGCGCGATGAACGTTCGGCCCACGTAGTGGTTCCGGATGAGGCCGAGCTCGAAGGGGATCTTCGAGGCCTCGGAGTAGCCGAGAGCCGCCGAGTTGCTGGAGTCGGGCACGGAGATCACGATGTCGGCCTCTACGGGGTGCTCCTCCGCCAGCGTCCGGCCGAGCCGCCTCCGGATCTGGTCCACGCTCTCGCCGAAGATCTCGCTGTCGGGCCGCGAGAAGTAGATCAGCTCGAACACGCACGCCCGGCCCGGCTTCGGCGTGAGGGCCGCGTGGGACTTCACGCCCGACCCGTCGATCACCACCATCTCTCCCGGGGCGATCTCCCGGACGAACTCGGCGCCCACCATGTCGAGCGCGCAGGTCTCGCTCGCGAGCACGTGCGCGTCGCCCCGCCTTCCGAGGCAGAGCGGCCGGAATCCACGCGGATCGCGGATGCCGATCAGCTTGTCGCCCGCCAGGATCACCAGCGTGTAGGCGCCCTGACACCGCGCGAGCGCCTCGGGGATCATCCGCTCGATCTCGGTCGACTTGGAGCGGGCGATCAGGTGCAGGATGACCTCGGTGTCGCTGGTGGTCTGGAAGATGGAGCCCTGGCCCTCGAGCTCATTCCGGAGTGCCAGCGCGTTCACGAGATTTCCGTTGTGGCCGAGCGCGAGCATCCCTTCGCGGAAGTCGACCACCAGGGGCTGCGCGTTCCGGAGAAGGCTGCTGCCCTGGGTCGAGTAGCGGTTGTGCCCGATCGCGATCCTGCCGGTGAGCGAATCGAGCACGTTTCCCACGAAGACGTCGGACACGAGACCCACGCCCTTGTGGTGCCGGAACTCGATCCCGTCGGTCGCGACAATGCCCGCGCTCTCCTGCCCGCGGTGCTGGAGCGCGTAGAGGCCCGCGTACGTGAGCCGGGCCGCGTTCTCCGCTCCCCAGATGCCGAACACGCCGCACTCCTCCCGCAGGCGGTCCTCGCTTCGCGGAGCCGCCGGGTCCGCATCGTTGCGTCGTTCGGTCACAGAATCGCTCCGTTCATGCCGCCGCCCGAAACGCGGGCGCGGGATCGGTCAGGAAACGCTCGACACGGCTCCAGGCGAGAGCGCCGGTCAGGATCAACGCCGCTTCGGCGTGGGGATTCACCAGGAGGCCGTGCTTCTGGTCGCGAAGTTCTCCCAAGGCGCCGCTGAAATAAGCCGTGGCCGGGGTTCCGTCCGGACCGCGCGTCCAGAGCCACCACACCTTGGCCCGCCGGATCGCTAGGAGCCCCGGCATCGGGTGCTCGCGCAGGAGGCTCTCGCGCAGCCGCTCGTCCCGCGTATCCTCGCGAGGTCGGCTCAGGATTCCCCACGCGCCCTCGGGAGGCGTCCAGGATTCGCCGCGCTCCGCGGAGGTGAGAAGGCGATAGCTCTCCTTGTTCGGATTCACGAAGAAGTTGGAATGTCGCACCGCTTCCCCCAGCGCGCGCTCGAACGACTCGGCCTTGATACCCGGCTCGGGCGTAAACAACAGGAGTTGCTCGCGCGCGATGCGGTTCAGCGAATATCCCGGGGCCACCAGCCGCCTGCCGGTCGTAAGCGCGGTCCAGGCCGAGAGGTCCGTGATCTTGAGCCGAACCAGCAACACCGCGCTCACGGCCGCGCCTCCTGAGCCGCGTGCAAGCGGAGCCTCTTCGCGAGCGACTGAAAGAGGATCCTCCCAGGACCCGGGCCTTCGAGCGCGTCCCACCGGCCCACCGCGTCGCGGCGCCTCTGACCCCAGACGTTCTTCAGCTCTAGCGGAACCTGCCGGAGCCACGATGCCCGCTCGGGATGCGGCATGAACGCGAGAATGTTCCCCGCCTGGTTGGTGATTCCCGCCGCCTCGAGCATGGCCCCGTTCGGATCGAAGGGGTACCGGTCCGCGCGTTCTCCGCCGGGAGCGACGTAGCGATAGAGCACGAGGCCTTCCTTTTGGATGCGCTCCCGGACCTCGGGGTCCGCCGTCAGGAAGCGGCCTTCCCCGTGCGCGATCGGCATCGGAATCACTTCATCGGGCGGGACTGAGTCTGCGTACCAGGGGCTCCCCGGTCCGGGCGAGGCGCGAAGCCACACCCACCGGCAGAGATAGCCCGCTCGGCGCGGCGCTGCGTTGGGAGCGAGCGCCATCTCCACGCGGCCCTGATGAAATCCGGGAACGAGGCCGGCCTCCACGAGCAACTGGGCCCCGTTGCAGATGCCGAGCACCGGCTTCCCCGATTCCGCTTCGGCGGCGATCCGGTCTACCGCGGGGAGCTTTGCCGCGATCGCTCCGGCCCGGACGCGGTCTTGAAACGCGAACCCTCCCGGGATCACGTACCCGTCGAACTCGCTCCAGACCGATGCGGGCTCGTTCCAGCGCACGATCCGCGCGGAAAGGCCAACGGACGCAAGCGCCCGAGTGGTCTCGTACTCGCAATTCACGCCGGGAATCTGCACCACCGCGATCTTGGCCGTGCTCACTCCACGATCTCCTTGAGGGCGTCGGCGTGAAGGCGCTGAAGACCCTCGAGGTCCAGGTCCACCAGCGTGCGCCCTCCGTCCAGGATCCGGAAGCGCGGCTCGGCCAAGGTGCGCCCGATCATCGTGGCGTCAACTCCCCACCGTTCGAACAGGCTCAGGAATTCCGCCAACATTTCCTTCGCCACCTCGAAGAGGAATCCGGGCGCTTCGGAATAGAGTCTGGATTCGGAAGGGGTGCCGCCGAGGCCTGAGATCGGGACCTGGAGCCCGAGCCCCTGCGACTCGTAGCCGCCGAGCGCCATCTCGAGCGCCGCGATGGCGAGACCTCCCTCGGCGATGTCGTGACACGCGAGCGCCAATCCGCTCCGCATCGCTTCGAGCGTGGCATGGATCCGGCGGCGCTCCCGCTCGAAGTCCAGATCGGGAAGGGGCCCGTCCGTTCGGCCCAGGAGCTGGTGGCGAAGCTGCGAGGCGCCGAGCCGGTCCTGCCGCGGGCCGCTCAGGACGAGCACGCTCAGGGGCCGCTTGATTGCGCTGGTCGTGGCGATGCTCCAGTCGGGGAGCACGCCCAGCCCCGCAACGATGGGCGAGGGCTCGATGGATCGGCCCGAGCCGGCCTCGTTGTAGAAGGAGACGTTTCCCGACACGATCGCGATGGGCGGCCCCGCGAGCCCCTGCGGGCCGAGCGCGCGCGCGGCGTCGCCGAGTCCGCGCACGCTTCGTACGAAGTCCGCGAAGACCTCGGGGTCTTCCGGGTTCCCGAAGTTGAGGCAATCGGTGAGCGCCACGGGCTCGGAGCCGACGGCAACCAGATTGCGAAGCGCCTCACAGACTACGAGGGCGGTCCCCCAGTACGGGTCCGCCGCCACCCACCAGGGATTTCCGTCCACGGTGATCGCGGCCCCCAGCTTCGAGCCCGGCACAGGCGCCAGCACGGAGGCGTCGGCCTCCCCGGCGCGGATCACCATCCGGCCCTGAACCTCGGTGTCGTAGTAGCGGATGATCGGCTCGCGGGAAGCCAGGTTCGGGCTCGCCACAAGGCGCTTGAAAAGCTCTTCATGATCCTGGACCGCCGGGAGCGGCGCCACAACGCCCGCGGCAGCCGCGCGCGCGCGCTCCGGCCGCCGGTGCTCGATCCCGGCCGTGATGACCTCGACCGGCGAATCGCAGACCGGCTGTCCGGCCTTGAGAATGCGATAGCGCGCGTCCACTCGCACGCGTCCGACGACGGCGGCGCGCGCGCCGTGGTAGACCTCGGGAAGCGCATACGCCGTGTTGTACATCTCGAGCACGTGGTGCGCCACACGCTCCGGAACCACCATGGCGAACCGCTCCTGCGTTTCCGAGCACGCGAGCACCTCGGGCGGCAGATCCTCGCGCGACGCGGGCACCAGGTCCAGATCCACGTCCATGCCGAAGCCGCCCGCGGCGGCCAGCTCGGAGGAAGCGCACGCGATGCCGCCCGCGCCCAGATCCTTGAAGCCGAAGACGACCTTCTCCTCCTGAAGCCAGTCCAGGACGGCGCGGTTCGCTTCCAGGAGCACGCGCTTCAGGAAAGGGTCCGGCACCTGGACGCGCCCCCGCTGTCCCTCGGCATTCTCTTCCAGCACCGCCGAGGCGAACGAGGCCCCGCCGAATCCGGTCTCGTCGGTGGGCTTCCCGATCAGGATCAACACGTAGGGCTCGCGTCGGGCCGCCTCGGGGACGCGGCTCCTCACGACCCGATCCGAACGCACCACGCCCAGCGAGACCACGTTCACGAGGCAGTTCTCGTCGTACCGCGGAGAGAAGAAGACGTCGCCGCCCAGGTTCGGCACCCCGAGTGCGTCGCCGTATTGCCAGATGCCGTCGATCACGCCGCGCACGATCTCGCGCACGGAGGCGGCGCGCGGACCGTTCGGATCGCCGAAGCGGAGCGAGTCCATGACGCCGATCACCTCGGCGCCCATGCAGGCCACGTCCCGCACGATCCCGCCGATGCCGGTCGCGGCCCCCTCGGTGGGCACGACCTGCGAGGGATGGTTGTGGCTCTCGTGCGCGATCACGAGCGCGTACTCCACGCCTTCGTGCGTTCCGAGCCGGACCACGCCCGCGTCCTCGCCGGGTCCCAGGATCACCCACGGGCTCTCGGTAGGGAGATGTTCTTTCAGCACCCAGCGACTGCTCTTGTACGAGCAGTGCTCGCTCCACATCGTATCGAAGATCGTCGCCTCGACGCGCGTCGGATCCCGCCCCAGCAGGGTGAGCATGCGGCGCGCTTCCCCGGGCGTGAGCCGGAGACCCTCGCGCGCCAGGATCTCCCCGATCTCGCGGTCGGTCGCGCCGCCAAAGGAGAGCTGAGGGGCGCTAGCGGCCTGTTGCAACGGTGTCTCCCAGTACGCGTTCAAAGATTTCGCTCACATGTCGCGTGAAGTGTGCGGGATCGAAGCAGGCGAACAGCTTTTCCTGGCTCAGGACGCGCCCGACGCCGGGGTCGGACGCGAGCCGGGCCTTGAGATCCGGTCCGCCCTTCCAGGCCGCCATCGAGTGCCCCTGCACCACCGCATAGGCGTCCTCGCGCGACATCCCGGCCGAGACGAGCGCCAGGAGGACGCGCTGGGAATAGATGAGGCCGCGCGTGGCGTCGAGATTTGCGCGCATCCGCTCGGGATAGACGTTCAATCCCTCGAGCACTTCACGCATCTGGGTCACCATGAAGTCCGCGGCCAGGAACGAATCCGGGAGGATCACCCGCTCTGCGCTGGAGTGGCTGATGTCGCGCTCGTGCCAGAGCGCCACGTTCTCGAGAGCGACCTGGGCGTTCCCGCGCAGGATCCTCGCGAGCCCGCAGATCCGCTCGCAGTTCACGGGGTTTCGCTTGTGCGGCATCGCCGAGGAGCCCTTCTGCCCTTCCCGGAAGGGCTCCTCCGCTTCGAGCACCTCGGTCCGTTGCAGATGGCGGATCTCGAGCGCGATCTTCTCCAGGGAAGCGCCCAGGAGCGCGATCGCCTGCATGAGCTCCGCGTGCCGGTCGCGCTGCACGACCTGCGTGGAGGCCGGCTCCGGCGCGAGCCCGAGCGCCCCCAGCACCTCCTCCTCGAGATCGGGGCTCAGGTGCGCGTGAGTTCCGACCGCGCCGGAGAGCTTTCCAACGGCGACGGCCTCGCGCGCGCGTGTCAGCCGCTTCTGCGCCCGCCCCAGCTCCTCGTACCAGACCAGAATCTTGAGTCCGAAGGTGATGGGTTCCGCGTGCACCCCGTGGGTGCGGCCGACCATGAGGGTCTCCTTGTGCCGCACGGCCAGGACCCGCACCGTTTCACGCAGAGCCGTAAGCTCGGCGGCGAGGAGGTCGCCGGCGCGCGTCAGGGTGAGCGCGAGCGCCGTGTCCACGAGATCCGAGGAGGTCATCCCTTTGTGGAGATGGCGCGCGTCCTCCCCCGCCGACTCGGCGACCGCGGTCAGGAACGCGATCACGTCGTGGCGGAGCGTCGCCTCCAGCTCGTCCACGCGCTCGGGCTCCACGGCGGCCTTGGAGCGCAGGCGCGCGGACACGCCCGCCGGCACTTCGCCCCTTCGCTCCATCGCGGCACAGACCGCCAGCTCCACTTCGAGCCACGTCCGGTACCGGGTGGCGTCGTCGAAGAGGACCGCCATCTCCGGGCGGCTGTAGCGCGGGATCAAGGGATCACTCCTGCAGCTCCTCGAGCGTCAGCTTGAGCGTCGCGGGCTTCGAGTCGCGCTCGACCGTCAGCGTGATGGTGTCCCCCACGTTCGCGCCGAAGAGCGCGCGGTAGGCCTCGTTCACGTCTCCGACCGTGATGCCGTTCACCTTGCGGATGATGTCACCCACCCGGGCGCCCGCCTTGTCCGCGGGGCTGCCCTTCTCGACCGACGCGATGTAGAGACCGTTCCGGTCCTTCGTGGCCAGCCGCTCGGCCAGGTACGGCGTGATGTCCCAGGTCCCGACTCCGATCCACACGTTCCGCACCTTGCCGTATCGGATCAACTCGTCCACGACGCGCTTGACCGCGTCGATCGGGATGGCGAAGCCGATGCCCTCGGACCCGCCGCTCTTCGTGAAGATGAACGTGTTCACGCCGATCACGTCGCCGGTAGCGTTGACGAGCGGTCCGCCGGAGTTCCCTGGATTGATGGCCGCGTCGGTCTGGATCATGTTCTTGTAGATTCCGCCGCCCGTGGACCCCGCCTTGATGTCGCGCCGCGTCGCGCTGATCACGCCCGCCGTGACCGTGGGCTGCGTGTCGTTGAGAAGGAAGCCGAACGGATTTCCGATCGCGATGGCCCACTCGCCGATCATGAGGTCGCTCGAGGTGCCGAGCGGAGCGACCGGCAGCTTCTCCCCCTCGATCTTCACGATCGCCACGTCGTACTGTGGATGCGAGCCGAGCACTTTCCCGGTGAAGGATCGCCCGTCGGCCAGGATCACGGTGATCTTCTCGGCCCCGCGCACCACGTGCTCGTTGGTGAGCACGTAGCCCTTGGACGAGATGATGAAACCGGAGCCCATGCTGGGGATCTGCTCGCGGTACCGGTAGGACGGCATCATGTCGCGAAAGAACGGCTCGAAGAACTCGTTCGCGAGCGGGCTCGACTCGACCATGCGGGTCTGCACGACGCTGATCGTGACCACGGAGGGTCCCACCCGCTCGGCGGCCGCCACGATGGCCGTGCGCCGGGAGGAGCCCACGTCCCGGCCTGTCGGGGCATCCTGGGCGGCCGCGGCGACCGCCGGGAGCAGCCCGCCTCCGCGGACGGATGGGGCGAGCGAGGACGCGCCTAGAACGAGCGCGCCGAGCAGGAGAGATCCGCACACGACACCCCAGAGCCACGTGCTTAGCGAGCGGTGCTCGCTCCGGGGATGGCCCGTCGAGGGCTCGTTAACCGAGGACATCCAGATGCTCCTTGGGAAGCCATCCCAGCCTGGGATAGCGGACCCGCATGAGATACACGCCGTGAGCGGGCGCCGCAGGCGCCGCGCTTCTGCGATCGCGGGCGGCAAGCGCCGCGCGGATGGTCTTCGCTCCGCCACCCTCTTCGGCGGCGCGAAGCACGGTCGAAACGATGCGGCGGACCATCGTGTACAGGAAGCGATCCGCCACGATGTCGAACCGCGTCACCGGTCCGCGGCGCGACCACCGCACCTGCGTCACGTGGCAGCCCGTGTTTTCGTCATCGCCTCCCTGCTTCGAGAACGACGTGAAATCATGATCGCCCAGGAGGGGCCGCGACGCGCGGCGCAAAGCGCCCAGGTCGGCGCGGACCGGCCTCGACCACGCGCGGTGGCGCAGAAGCGCCGACGGCCCGGAGACGATCAGATACCGGTACGCGCGGCGCATCGCCTGGAACCGGGCGTGGAACCGGGGCTCCGCCTCGGCCGCCTCGACGATCCGCACGTCGCGCGGCAGATGGGCGTTCAATGCCGCCTGGAGCCGCTCCGGCGCGAGCTTCGTGCTCAAGGTCGCGCTGGCCACCTGCCCCGCTGCGTGACACCCCGAATCGGTCCTTCCTGCTCCCGCGATCCGGACATGCGTGCCCGTGATCCGCCGGAGAGCCTCCTCGATCTCCCCCTGGACCGTACGGTCGCTCGTCTGCACCTGCCAGCCGTGAAAGGCGGTCCCATCGAATTCGATGCCGAGCCGCACCGTGATGGTGCGAGGTTCAGAAACCATGGAGAAACCACGCAGCCGTGCCGGCGCTTCCCGCGATCGCTCCCCACTCCCTGAGCCCCCACGTCAGGTCGAGGCCGGTCCGGCGCGCCCGGCCGGGAACATAGCCCCGGACCGTCAGGGCATCCGCGTAGGCGTCGCCGATCCGGAGCATCGTTCCCAGAAACGGCAGGAACCAGGCGAGGAGGTACCGGGCGAGCCCGCGCAGCCCGCGTCCCGGTCGAATCCCACGACCGCGGAGGGCCGTCACGTGCTGCTCGGCCTCGCGGAGCGCGAGCGGAAGGAGCCCGGCCGTCAGCCGCGCGCTCTCGGCGAGAAGAAGAAGGAAGCGGGGCCGCGTGGGCGGCCGGAGCCCCATGAGCCAGCGCGCGATCGGGCCCAAGGCGACCCGGGCGACCCAGCGCAGGAGATAGAGGAGGGCGAGGAGTCGGAATGCGATGACGGCGGCCGGGACGAGCGCCTGGCGGAATCCCCCTCCCGCCACGGCGACGTGCGCGAGGAACACGATGAGCGCGAGCCCGAGAAGCGCCGCTTCGTTCACCGCGCGCCGGCGCTCCGCGCGCAGCGCCGCGAAGGAGAGGATCGCGGCCGCGAGGGCCAGGTCGACCCACGAGCGCGTCATGGCGACACCGCACGCCAGGAGCGCTAGCGAGACGATCCATGCGAGCGGATGAAGCCCGCGGGTTCTACCGGGTTTTACCTGCACGTTGTCGGGTTCGGGCGAGCCGGGCACCTGATGCGCTTCCTCCGTGCCTTCGGAGACGGAAGTCGGCCTTCGCCGCTCCGCCTGAGGTCTCACTCTACACGGAGCGGCGGTGTCCGTCAAATCCCCAGCGGCTCATGCCGCGCGCTCACCCGTCGCGGCGGAGCGGGCGGTACCAGCCGAGGAGCGTGACGACGAGAACCAGCCCCAGGCAGAGCCCGGTCACCCAGTCTCCCCAGAGCCGGAACGTGGTCGGGGCTCCCCCGAGCTCGACGTCTCCCGAGAGGAGCGCCTCGCGGAAGAGCGGGCTCCTCTGGGTCACGCGACCCATCGGATCGATGATCATCGAGATGCCGGTGTTCGCGCAGCGCGCCATGCCCATCCGCTGCTCGACGCATCTCAGTATGGCCATGTCGGCGTGCTGGCGCGGCGCGGCCGTGGGCCCGAACCATTCGTCGTTCGTGATGTTGACCAGGAGCCGCGCCCCTTCGATCGCGTTGTCGCGGGCCAGCCCCGGAAAGATCGACTCGAAGCAGATCAGGACCCCGAAGGGCGCCTTCGCGAAGGGGAAGACCACGGGCTTCGTGCCCGGAGTCCACTCGGCCTGCCCCAGGTCGATCTTGCCCAGGAACGGCAGGATGCCCTGGAACGGGATCCGCTCGCCGAATGGGACCAAGTGGATCTTGTCGTACTGCGTCGCGATCGTCCGGGACGGCAGGACGAGGCCGGCCGCGTTGTGCGTGATCACGCCGCCGCTCAAGCTGAGCGTCGCGTCCGGATACCCGACGAGGAGCGGAATGTTCAGCTCCTGGATGAGGTCGAAGACCCGCTCCAGCTTCGCGACCTCGAGCCGGACGTAGAACGGCAGAGCCGTCTCGGGCCAGACCAAGAGATCGGGTTTCGGGATCTGCTCCGACGCCTCGCGCGAGAGCCGGGACAGCGTGCGTATGCTCTTCTCCTGGTGCGCCGCATTCCATTTCTCGTCGCTCGCGATGTTCGGCTGCACCAGCGCCACGCGGATCGTCTGCCCGGAGCGGTGCGAGCGCACCCGATCCCTGCCCCACGTGACCGGCAGCGCCACGAGGGCGATCCCCAGCACCGCGAGCGCCGCGCGGGCGGGCCAGCGGCGCGCGACGATCGCTCCCGCGAACAACGCGTTCACGCAGACGATCCAGATGCTGAGACCGGGAGCGCCCACGAACGAGGCGCCCTGGATCCACGCCGGGTGCTCCGCCAGAGCGTAGCTCACGTTTCCCCAGGGACAGCCCAGAGGACCGGACGCCTTGAGCCATTCGGTGGCGCCCCACACGGCGGGCGCCACGGCGAGCGGCGACCAGCCCACGCGCCGCCGGATGAACCGCGTGATCCACCCGAACAGCGCGACGAAGAAGCCGAGATAGAGCGCGAGCGCCAGGAGCGCGGGAAAGATGATCCAGGGGTGGGTCATGGCGCGGGCGGGGAGCCGGACCAGCCACCAGAAGAGGAGCATGTTGAAGACGGTTCCGGCAAGCCACGGGACCCAGCCGTTTCCGCGCGGGACTCCCCGAGGAACGGAGGCCGAGGCCGGCCCGACCGCGTCGCGTTGGATCCATATCAGGAGCGGGACGAGTGTCACGAAGACGAGCGGCATCAGTCCCGCGTTCGGAAAGGAGAGGCTGAGCAGGATGCCGGACGCGGCCGCGGCGAGCGGTCCGCGGTAGCGATTACTGGAGCCGGACTTCGCGGCGAGCCTCTGCGGATTGATAGATGGCGTCGATGACGCGCATTACCTGAAGCCCCTCCTCCGGAGAGGCCTGGGGTCGCTCCCCCTGCGTGATGCAGCGGAGGAAATGTTCCAGCTCCAGCTCGTAGGATTGCTTGTAGAGGTTGCGCACGGAATCGAGCGACGGCGTGACGTCCTTGAGCCGCCCCCCCATCTCCTTGTGGAGCCGGAAGGGATGGAGGAGCGCCGCTCCCTCGGTGCCGTAGAGGTTCAGGTAGGAGAAATTCTTTTCGAGGAGAAGCGCCCAGCTCACCTCCAACGTGAGCGCCGCGCCCGACTCCAAGATCAGCATCGCCGCCAGGGTGTCCTCGACGTCCTGGCGCGGGTCGCGAACGTACTTCGTGGCGGTGACCGAGGCCACCTGGGGATTCCCCAGGAGCCAGAGCGAGAGGTCGAGCATCTGCACCCCCAAGTCCATCAACACCCCGCCTCCCGCGCTCCTCTTGTTGGTGTACCACTCGGGCCCGCCCCGCTCGGTGCGATAGCGGAGCCAGCCGGTCTTCGCGTAGAAGATATCGCCCAGCTCGCGCCGCTCGATGAAGCGCCGCAACACCTGCACCTCCGCCCGAAAGCGGTTGTTCATCGCGTACATCAGGGTCTTGCCCGAGCGCTTGGCGGCGTCCGCCATCATCTGGGCCTCGGCCGCGTTCCGCGCCGGAGGTTTCTCGCAGAGCACGTGCTTGCCGTAATCCAGAGCCGCAAGGGTCATCGGCGCGTGGAGGTGGTTGGGCGTGGAGATGATCACCGCCGAAAGCTCCTCGAGCCGGAGCAGCTTCTCGTAGTCGGAGAACACGTGCGGAACCTTGAAGCGTTCGGCAACCACACGCGCCTTCTCGGGGTCGTCGTCGCAGACCGCGTAGATCTCGACGTCTTTCATCCGCGCGAGAGCAGGAAGGTGGTTGACCTGGGCAATGGCTCCGACCCCGATCAGACCGAAGCGGGTCAGACTCTGCGTCAAGGGTGGGCGCTCCTGATCAGACGTGAGGGACAAATCGGCAAGCGTCGCGCGAGTATAGAAATACGGGGCGCGAAATCAAGGCGAATCGGGACCCAGGGCTTTCAGCCGCCGCATCTTTTTCCACAGCCCTTGCCTCGTCAGACCCAGCGAGCGCGCGGCATGCGCCCTGTTCCCGCCGTGGGACTCGAGCGCGGACCGGATCAGCTCCGCTTCGTAGGCGAGGGTCCTGCATTTCAGATCGGCGGCGCGGTCACGCACGGCCGCGGGAACCTGGCGCCCGAAGGCGTCTCCCAGCGAGCGGCGCGCCACCCATCCGTCCCGGTCGAGCGCGTGGCAAGCGCGCTCGAGCGCGCCCATCAGCTCGCGGACGTTTCCCGGCCACGCGTGCCCGGCGAGGGCCAGGAGCGCGTCCTCGCGGATCCCGCGCAACGGGAGACGGTCGCGGCGCGCGAGCCGCGAGAGGAAATGCGCCGACAGGAGAGGAATATCCTCGAGGCGCTCGCGCAGGGGTGGAACGGAGAGGGTCAGGACGTGCAGCCGGTAGAAGAGGTCCGCGCGGAAGCGGCCCGCGGAGACCTCGCTCGCGAGATCGCGGTGCGTGGCGGCCACGATCCGCACGTCCACGTGCCTGGAGCGGGAATCCCCGACGCGCCGCAGCTCCCCTTCCTGGATCACGCGGAGCAGGCGGCTCTGCACGGAGGGGCTGGCGTCGCCGATCTCGTCCAGGAACAAGGTGCCCTGATGGGCGGCCTCGAAGAGACCCACCCGGTCCTGGTGCGCTCCCGTGAACGAGCCGCGCGCGTGCCCGAAGAGCTCGCTTTCGACCAGGGTGTCGGTGATCGCGCTGAAGTTGTGCGGAACGAAGGGGCCAGCGGAGCGCGGCGAGAGCGCGTGGAGCGCCCGCGCGACCAGCTCTTTCCCGGTGCCGGTTTCCCCCAGGATCAGCACCGTCGCGTGGCTGCGCGCCAGCGTGCGGATTCGCTCGCCGAGCCACACCAGGCCCGGGCTCCGACCGACCAGGCCGAGCGATTCGGCGCACGGCCCGAAGCCGTCCCGCGCCAGATGCTCGAGCGTGTGAGCCCCGGTCAGCTCGGAAAGGGATGCCGTTTCCCAACCCACGTCCCCACTCCTTTCGTGCCGCTACGCCGTGAGTCTCACCTCGCGGGCTCCCGGTAGAACGTGGCCCACGCGGTAGTACGCGTGCCGCGCCTCGTCGAGCGCCCGCTCCACCGCGGCGGCGTCTTCGCGCTTCACCGCGAGGATCATTCCCAGGCCCATGTTCCAGACCTCGTACGCCTCCGACTCGCCCACCGTTCCCGCCTCGCGGAGAAAGCGGAAGATCTCGGGCACAGGCCAACTCCCGAGCTTCACTTCCGCCGAAAGCCCTGGCGGCAGGACGCGCACCAGATTTCCCGGGACGCCGCCCCCGGTGATGTGCGCCATGCCCCGCACGGCGCCCGCCGCGCGCGCGACCGCCACCGGAGGTCCGTAGTAGGGGTGGGGCTTCAGAAGCTCCTCGCCGACGGTTTCTCCCGAGGGAAGCTTGTCGTTCACACCGAGCCCCAGCGAGTCGAGAAGGATCTTCCGCGCGAGCGAGTAGCCGTTGGTGTGGAGTCCGACCGCGGGGAGCCCCAGAAGCTGGTCCCCCGCCTCGATCCCCGTTCCGTCGATCCACTCCGGCTCGGAGGTCATCCCCACGATGGCTCCCGCCAGGTCGTAGTCGTCAGCCGCGTAGAGGCCGGGCATCTCCGCGGTCTCTCCGCCGATCAGGGCGCAACCCACGTGCCGGCATCCGCGCGCGAGTCCGGTGACCACTTCCTCCACGCGCTTCGGATCGAGCGCCCCCATCGCGATGTAGTCCAGGAAGAAGAGCGGCTTGGCCCCGTGGACCAGGATGTCGTTCGCGCAATGGCAGACCAGATCGTGGCCGACGGTGTCGTGCTTCCCGCAGAGGATCGCGACCTTGAGCTTGGTGCCCACGCCGTCCATGCTCGAGGCGAGGAGCGCTCCAGGCGAACCGGGAATCCGGTACGCGCCCGCGAATCCACCCAGCCCGCCGGCCACGTTCGCATCGAAGGTGGAGCGGCACAGCTCGCGGATCCGGTCCACCGCCTCCTCCCCCTTCTTGATGTTCACCCCCGCCTCGCGGTAACGGCTCATCGGGTTACCTCGACCAGGAGATCCGCCTCCGGGGGGACGAGCGAGAGGGCGCCCGATTCGTGAAGCATGGAGAGCGCCGCCACGGCCCGTGGATCGAACTGCGAGCCCGCATGCCGGTTCAGCTCGGCGAGCGCGCGCGCGACGGGAAGACCCTTCCGGTAAGGCCGATCCGAGGTCATCGCGTCGAAGGCGTCACAGACGTGGATGATGCGCGCCCCCAGCGGCACTTCCGAATCCAGGAGCCCGCTCGGGTAGCCGCGTCCGTCCGGACGCCAGTGGTGCGTGCGCACCATGGTCGCGGCGGTGCGAAGCGCGCGGATCTGGCCCACGATGCGCGCGCCCGCCTCCGGATGGCGCATCATGTGCCGCCGCTCCTCGGGATCGAGCGCCCGCGGCTTTCGGATCACGTCGGGGCGCTGCGCGATCTTTCCGATGTCGTGACAGAGCGCCGCGTAGTGGATGGTCTCCACCTCGTCTTCGCGAAGCCCGAGCCGCCGCGCGACGCGCACGGAGTACTCCGCCACGCGCACCGAATGCTCGTGCGTGTAGGGATCCACCGCGTCCAGCACGACGCTCAGGGCGCGGACGAAGCTGACGAGATCTCCCTTGAGATCGGCGTAGAGCTGGAGCGTGTAGCGCGCGAAGAGAAGCGGGAGCACGAGGAGCAGCACGCCGGGGATGCCCGCGGCGACCCTCACCTGCGCGAAGAGGAGCCCGAAACCGATCGAGAGCGCGTACTGAGGAACGCCGTCGCGGAACTGATCGCGCCAGATCCTTCCCGGATCATCACCCGTCCGCGTCCCGAGCACGAGGCTGACCGCCCCCGTGTTGAGCATGAAGTAGAGAGAGCCGGCCAGGAGCACCGGCAGAATGGAGGGGCCGACGCTCGCGGCGCCCAGCGCTCCGCCCGCCGCGAGAAAGGCGGCGCCCGCGAGGATGGTCGTCGAGGCATAGAGCCCGGCGTTCAGGAGCGCCTCTCCGGAGGGCCTCCGGAGAATCACGAGCTGCGCGACGATCGTGGTGACGAGATCGAGCGTGCCCGCGATCCAGGGGCCGAAGAGAAGGATGGCTCCAACGTCCAGGATCGACGCGATCGTCATCGTCCCGCCCCGGACCATCGTCACCGGGAGCGCCTCGGCCACGATCAGCAGCAGAAACCAGACGCCCACGCCCCACACGTCCCAGCGCGTCTGCTTCACCTCGGGACCGCCGAAGATCGCGAGGAGCACCGGAAGCGCCGCGAGGAAACATGGAAGCAGAAGCCACGCGAGACGGGGCGCCCACGCGGCGCGGCCTCCCGCCCCGGCCCCGGGCCCGGCCCCGGGCTCCAACGTCGGCGTCGGCGTGGTCGTCTTCGGCCCCA
>JBGPHU010000050.1:0-17689 GCA_041484545.1 Candidatus Eiseniibacteriota bacterium
GCACAACGACTTCTTCGAGGAGATCGCCAAGTTTCGCGCGGGTCGGCGCATCTGGGCCAAGCTCATGCGCGACCGCTTCGGCGCGAAGAATCCGCGGAGCTGGCAGCTTCGGACGCACGCGCAGACCGCGGGCGTCTCCCTCACGGCACAGCAGCCGCTCAACAACGTCGCGCGGGTCGCGCTCCAGGCGCTGGCCGCGGTGCTGGGCGGGACGCAGTCGCTCCACACGAACTCCATGGACGAGACCCTGGCCCTCCCGACCGAGGAAGCCGCGACCGTGGCGCTCCGCACGCAGCAGATCATCGCGTACGAGACAGGCGTCACGAACGTCGTGGATCCCTTCGCGGGCTCCTACTTCCTGGAATCCCTCACGGACCGGATGGAGGATGAGGCCATGGCGATCATCCATCGCATCGACGAGATGGGCGGCATCATCCAGGCCGTGGAGCGCGGCTTCCCCCAGAAGGAGATCGCGGACTCCGCGTACCGATTCCAGATGCAGGTCGAGCAAGGGCAGAGGACCATCGTCGGCGTGAACCGCTTCGGCGGCGACGAGGAGGTCTCGATCCCGGTGCTCAAGATCGATCCCGAGATCGAGCGGCGCCAGATCGAGCGTGTGCGCGCGCTGCGCGCGCGGCGCGATGCCGCGCGGTGGGGGAAGGCGATGGGCGCCCTGCGCGACGCGTGCATGAGCGACCGGAACCTGGTGCCCTACGTGCTCGACGCCGTGCGGGCCTATGCGACGCTCGGCGAGATCTCCGACGTGTTCCGCGAAGCCTACGGCGTGTACCGCGAGCCGGCTGTTTTCTAGGAGAAGGGCGAATCCATGGGGCGCAAGATCCGGGTGCTGGTGGCGAAGGCGGGACTGGACGGACACGACCGCGGCGCCAAGGTGGTCGCGAGCGCCATGCGTGACGCGGGCTTCGAGGTCATCTACACCGGGCTCCACCAGACCCCGGAGATGATCGTGCAGGCCGCGGTTCAGGAGGACGTGGACGCCGTGGCGCTCTCCATCCTCTCCGGCGCGCACATGACGCTCTTCCCGCGCGTGCTCACGCTCATGCGGGAGAAGGGGATCGGCGACGTGCTCCTGACCGGCGGGGGCATCATCCCCAAGGAGGACATGGCCGCGCTCAAGCAATCGGGCGTGGGCGAGCTCTTCGGGCCGGGAACGCCGACCACGGCCATCATCGCGTACATCCGGGGCTTCAAGCGCGCGGAAGCGGCCCGATGACGAAAGTCGTGAAGAGCGCGCGGGAGGCGCTGGAACGCGCGGGGGTCAAAGACGGCGCGACCATCCTGTTCGGCGGGTTCGGGCTATGCGGGATTCCCGAGAGCATGATCGTCGCGCTCCGCGATTCGGGGATCAAGGACCTGACCTGCGTCTCCAATAACGCGGGTGTCGACGACTGGGGTCTGGGCCTTCTCCTCCACACGCGGCAGATACGAAAGATGATCTCGACCTACGTCGGCGAGAACCAGATCTTCGAGCGCCAGTTCCTGAGCGGCGAGCTGGAGGTGGAGCTGGTGCCGCAGGGCACCCTCGCCGAGCGCGTGCGCGCCGGCGGCGCCGGGATCGGCGGGTTCTACACGCCGACGGGAGTGGGCACGGTCGTGGCGGAGGGAAAAGAGCTTCGCGTGCTGAACGGCCGCGAGTTCGTGCTCGAGATGCCCATCCGCGGCGACTTCGCTTTCGTGAAGGCGTACCAGGGCGACCACGAGGGGAACCTCGTGTACCGCCGGTCCGCAAGGAACTTCAACCCGGTCGTCGCCACGGCTTCGGAGCACACGATCGCCGAAGTGGAGAAGCTCGTTTCGCCCGGCGCCCTCGACCCGGACCAGGTCGTGACGCCCGGCGTCTACGTGAACACCATCTTCCAGGGGACCTATGGACCCAAGCGAATCGAAAAGAGAACGAATCGTCCGAAGAGCGGCGCTGGAGCTTAAGGACGGCTTCTACGTGAACCTCGGCATCGGGATGCCGACGCTCGTGGCGAATTACATCCCGAAGGGAGTTCACGTGACGCTCCAGTCCGAGAACGGAATTCTGGGCGTCGGGCCCTTTCCGTACGAGGGGGAGGAGGATCCCGACCTGATCAACGCGGGGAAGGAGACCGTGACGGTGCTCCCCGGCGCCTCGTTCTTCTCGAGCGCCGATTCCTTCGCGATGGTCCGGGGCGGGCACATCGACCTCACGATCCTCGGCGCGATGGAAGTGGACCAGGACGGGAATCTCGCCAACTGGATGGTTCCGGGCAAGATGGTGAAAGGCATGGGAGGCGCCATGGATCTCGTGGCCGGCGCCAAACGCGTCGTCATCACGATGCTCCACACGGCCAAGGACGGAACCTCGAAGATCTTGAAGAAGTGCGCGCTGCCGCTCACGGGGAAGAAAGTCGTCGATCTCGTCATCACCGATCTCGCCGTGATGGAGGTCACACCGCAGGGGCTCAAGCTCAGGGAAATAGCTCCCGGCGTCACCGTGGATGAGGTATTGAAATCGACCGAGGCGGAGCTCTT
Organism: Candidatus Eiseniibacteriota bacterium; assembly: GCA_041484545.1. GTDB lineage: Bacteria > Eisenbacteria > RBG-16-71-46 > SZUA-252 > SZUA-252 > WS-7. The sequence goes on from JBGPHU010000050.1 coordinate 2,521, forward strand.
GGTCGAGGAAGTCTGCGAGATGCCGGTCTGACCGGCGTGAGGACCGGATGGAAACGATGACGGAGACGCGATCGAACGACCTCTACGAGCTGACCGAGGAGCAGAGCCGGTTGCGCGACATGCTCCGCGAATTCGCGGACCAGGAGATCGCGCCCAAAGCCTCCCGCTACGACGAGGCCAACGAATTCCCGTGGGAGAACGTCAAGAAGATGCGCGATCTGGGTTTATTTGGAATCATCTTCCCCGAGGAATACGGCGGGCAGGGCCTGGACACGCTTTCCTACGTCATCGCGGTCGAGGAGATCTCGCGCGCGTGCGCGTCGACCGGAATCACGCTGGCGGCCCACGTCTCGCTGGGCACCTCGCCGATCTTCAACTTCGGAACCGAGGCGCAGAAGCGGAAGTACCTGCCCGCGCTCTGCAGCGGCGAAAAACTCGCCGCGTTCGGGCTCACGGAACCCGAGGCGGGCTCGGACGCCGGCGGAACGAAGACCCGCGCGGTGCTGGAGGGCGGCCAGTACACGGTGAACGGACGGAAGATCTACATCACGAACGGCTCGGTGTGCGGCACGGCCGTCTTCACCGCGGTCACGACCCCGGGCCAGGGCGTGAAAGGGATCTCGGCCTTCATCGTCGAGAAGGGCATGCCGGGCTTCAGCGCCGGCACCCGCGAGAAGAAGCTGGGCCACCGCGCCAGCGACACCGTGGAGCTGCTCTTCGAGAACCTGAAGCTCCCCAAGGAGAACCTGCTCGAGCGGGACGGCAAGGAAGGCCAGGGCTTCAAGCAGTTCATGAAGACGCTCGACGGCGGGCGGATCTCGATCGGCGCGATGTCGGTCGGCATCGCGCAGGCCGCGTTCGACGCGGCGCTCCGGTATGCGCGCGAGCGGAAGCAGTTCGGAAAGCCGATCGTCGAGTTCCAGGCGATCCAGCTCCTGCTCGCGGACATGGCCACCGGAATCGAGGCGGCGCGGCTCCTCGTCTACCAGACCGCTCGTCTGAAAGATAGGGGGGTCCCGTTCACGCGGCAATCCGCGATGGCGAAGCTCCTGGCCTCGACGGTCGCGATGAAGGCGGCGAACACGGCGATCCAGATCCACGGCGGAGCTGGCTACATGACCGACCACCCGGTGGAGCGGTACTTCCGCGACGCCAAGCTCATGGAAATCGGCGAAGGAACCTCTCAGATTCAGCGTCTCGTCATTGCGCGAGAGCTCATCCGGGAAGCGGAGGGAATCGCGCGCTAGAAAAGGCGCGGCGCCGGCCGTTCCCGTGCACGTCGGAAGGAGAACGAAATGGAAGATCGTGACGCCTACATCGTGAGCGCCTGCCGGACCGCCATCGGCGAGTTCCTGGGCGGGCTCTCCTCGGTTGCCGCGCCCGACCTGGGCGCCGTGGCCATCCGCGAGGCCGTGAGCCGCGCGGGGATCCAACCGGGCGACGTCGAGGAAGTCCTCATGGGGAACGTGATCCAGGCCGGGGTGGGCCAGGCGCCGGCGCGCCAGGCGGCCATCAAGGCGGGCATCCCGAACACCGTGGGCGCGACGACGGTGAACAAGGTGTGCGGCTCGGGGCTCAAGGCGGTCATGCTCGCGGCGCAGGCCATCCGTGCCTCGGACATGGACATCATCGTCGCGGGCGGGATGGAATCCATGTCGAACGCACCCTACTACCTGCCCAAGGCCCGCGTGGGCTATCGCCTCGGGAACGGGGAGCTGGTGGACGGCGTGATCCTGGATGGGCTCTGGGACTCCTTCAACAACTTCCATATGGGAAGCGCGGCCGAGCTGATCGCGCGAAAATTCAAGGTCACGCGCGAGGACCAGGACCGCTTCTCCGTGGAGAGCCATCAGAAAGCGGTCCGCGCGCAGAAGGAAGGCAAGTTCAAGGAGGAGATCGTTCCGGTCCTGGTGCCGCAGCGGAAGGGCGAGCCCAAGTGCTTCTGCGTGGACGAGCGACCCCGCGGGGACTCCACTCTTGAATCCCTCGCGAAGCTCCGTCCCGCGTTCGAGAAGGACGGCACCGTCACGGCGGCGAACGCGCCGGGTCTGAACGACGGCGCCTCGGCGGTCGTCGTCATGTCGGGCGCGGCGGTGAAGCGCACCGGAGCGAAGCCCATGGCGCGCGTCACCGGCTACGCGACGGGCGGCGTCGCGCCCGAGATGGTCTTCTACGCGCCGGTGGTCGCGGTCAGGAAGCTGGCGGAGAAGCTGCGGCGGAAGCCCAACGACTGGGACCTGATCGAGGCGAACGAGGCCTTCGCGGCCCAGGCGATCGTGGACGCGCGCGAGCTGGAATGGGACTTCTCGAAGCTCAACGTGAACGGCGGCGCGGTCGCGCTCGGGCATCCCATCGGGGCGAGCGGCGCCCGGGTGCTCACGACCCTGCTCTACGCCATGCGCGACCGGAAGGCGAAGACCGGCCTCGCGACGCTGTGTCTCGGGGGCGGCAACGCGGTCGCCCTCAGCGTCGAGGCCGTGTAGTGGCGGTCGCGACGGCCGCGCGCCCGGTCGCGGTGATCGGCGCCGGCACCATGGGCAGCGGGATCGCCCAGGTGTTCGCGGCGGCGGGACGCCAGGTATATCTCAGGGATCAGGACGAGGCGGCCGTCCAGCGGGGCGTCGCCACGATCGCGAAGAGCCTGGATCGCCTCATCAAGAAGGGGACGCTGGACGCCGCGGCCCGCGATCAGACGCTGGGGCGCATCCGTGGCGCCGTCCTGGGGCTACCCCTCTCGGAATGCGCCTTCGCGGTGGAGGCGGTGCCCGAGCGGCTGGATCTGAAGAAGGCGGTGCTTCGCGAGCTGGACTTGGTCCTTCCAAAGGACGCCGTCCTGGCCACCAACACCTCCTCGATCTCGATCACCGAGCTGGCCGCGTCCACGGGCCGTCCCTCGCGCGTCATCGGCATGCACTTCATGAACCCGGTCCCGGTGATGCCGCTCGTCGAGGTCGTGCGCGGGCTCGAGACATCCGAGGAGACCGTGACCGCCACCATGGACCTGGCTCGGGCGCTCGGGAAGACGCCGGTGCTCGTGGAGGACCGTCCCGGATTCGTCTCGAACCGGGTTCTGCTTCCGATGATCAACGAGGCGGTGTTCGCGTTACAAGAAGGCGTCGCGACGCGCGAGGCGATCGACACGGTCATGAAGCTCGGCATGAATCACCCCATCGGTCCGCTGGCGCTGGCGGACCTCATCGGTCTCGACGTCTGTCTCGACATCCTGGAAGTGCTCCACCGCGGATTCGGCGACGACAAGTACCGGCCGTGCCCGTTATGGCGCCAGATGGTCGCGGCCGGAAGGCTGGGCCGGAAATCGGGTCGGGGATTTTACGAGTACGCCGATTCCTAGGTCCCGATGAATTTCCAGCTAACGGAGCAGCAGGAAATGCTCCGCGCGGTCACCCGCTCCTTCGCGGAGGGGGAGATCGCTCCGATCGCCCGCGAGATCGACGCCTCCGAGGAGATTCCCCAATCGCTGCGGAAGAAGCTCCGCGACAATAATTACTTCGCGCTCTCGATTCCCGAGGAGTACGGCGGGGCCGACGTGGACGCGGTCGGCTACGTGCTCGTGATGGAGGAGCTGGCTCGCGCCTCCGCCGCCGTCGCGATCACCGTGTCGGTCCACAATTCCGTCGCCGCGGGGCCGATCGCCCGCTTCGGAAGCGAGGCGCAGAAGGCACGCTGGCTCCCGAGCCTCGCCAAGGAGACGCTCGGCGCGTTCGCGCTGACCGAGGCCGGTTCCGGGTCCGATTCCGCCGCCCTCATCACCCGGGCGGAGCGGCGAGGCGAGGAATATATCCTCAACGGGACGAAGACCTTCGTGACGAACGGCCGGTACGCGGACGTGTTCGTGCTCCTGGCCCGGACGAGCCAGGAGTCGAAGCATCGTGGAATCAGCGCCTTCCTGGTCGAGCGCGGCTCCCCCGGCCTCGGGATCGGAAAGAACATCGAGAAGATGGGCATCCGGGGTTCCGACACGGTAGAATTGGTCCTCGAGGATTGCCGCGTGCCGGTCGCGAATCGTCTTCACGACGAGGGCCGTGGGTTCCGCGTCGCCATGCAGACCCTGGACGGCGGGCGCATCGGAGTCGCGGCCCAGGCGCTGGGCATCGCGCAGGCTTCCCTCGACGCCGCGTCGCGCTACGCGCGCGAGCGCCACCAGTTCGGCCACGCCATCGGCGATTTCCAGGCAATCCAGTGGATGATCGCGGAGATGCGGACCGAGATCGAGGCGTCGCGGCTCCTCACCCTGCAGGCCGCGTGGATGAAGGATCAGGACATTCCCTACGGACCGTTCGCGTCGATGGCCAAGCTCAAGGCCTCGGCGGTCGCCCGTATGGCCGCGGACCGCGCAGTGCAGATTCACGGGGGATACGGGTACACCAAGGAGTACGCGGTGGAGCGGTATTATCGCGACGCCAAGGTGACGGAACTGTACGAAGGAACATCGGAAATCCAGCACATCGTGATCGCCAATTCGGTTCTCCATCCGAAAGACGGAAAGGCTTCGACGTGAACTCCAAGGTCGCTGTGCTCCGCACGAACGCGCGGACCGTGGTGGAAGACATCGGCCGCTTGATGGAGCTTGCCGATTGCAACGCCGAGATCAAGCCCGACAGGACGACGCTCCTGAAAGTGAACATTTCCTGGCACGTCTACTATCCAGGGTGCTCCACGAGCCCCTGGCAGCTCGAAGGCGTCGTGCGCGCGCTCGAGAAGACGGGTTTTGCACGGGACCGGATCCTCGCCGCGCAAAATTCAACGGTCGTCGTGGACCCGCACGTGGGCATCCGGAACAACAAGCTCGAGCCGGTGTTGGATCAATACGGGATACGGTCGATTTGGCTGAACGACAAGGAGAGCGAGGCCGATTGGGTACGGTACGAGCCGAGAGGAAAGATGCTCGTTCTGAACGACGTCTATCCGGACGGGCTCATGCTCCCGAAAACGCTCATGGGCGCGAACATCATTCATCTGCCGACGCTCAAGACGCACGTCTTCACGGAAATGACGGGCGCGATGAAGAACGCGTTCGGCGGCTTGCTCCACCTGAAGCGCCATTGGACCCACAGCGTGATCCACGAGACGCTCGTGGACCTGCTCACGATCCAGAAGGAGATTCACCCGGGGATCTTCGCCGTCATGGACGGTGTGATCGCGGGAGACGGGCCCGGCCCCCGCGCCATGCGGCCGCACGTGGCGAATCTCCTGCTCGCGTCTCGGGATCAGGTGGCCATCGACGCGACGGCGGCCCGGCTGATGGGGTTCGATCCCATGACGATCAAGTTCATCCGCTTAGCGAACGACGCCAAGCTTGGGAACGGGGATCCGCGCTGCATCGATCTGGTGGGGGACGACGTGTCGAACGTGAACCTGGGCTTTCATCGCAACGAGAACACGTTCGCATCCAAGGGACAGAAGCTCATCTATCACGGTCCGCTGAAGCCTCTGGAGAAGATCCTGCTTCGGAGCCCGCTCGTGCCGTGGTCCTATTTCGCGTCGCGTCTCTATCACGACGGATACTGGTATCCGTTCGTCGGTGTTCCTCGAAAGAAGAAGGTCATGGAATCGGAATGGGGAAAGCTGTTCCGCGAGTACGAACCCAAGGGGCAGGAGTGAGGCGGGACCCGGTCCCGCCCGGGAGGATGCGATGAGATTCGATTCCGGAATTCATCCAAGGCAGTGGCACCGGGGAGCGTGGCTGCTGGCGTTCCTGCTCGCAGCGCTCGTGCTGCTCTTGACCCACCGTCCGTCGGGCGGCCGCGCGTTCGCCATGGAGCCGGATCCGGTCCCGACGCCGCCTCCGGTCCAGGAGTCACCGCCTCCTTCCGCCGAGCCGGCGCCCGGCTCCCCGGAGCGCCAGGGCGCGGGCTACGTCGCGCAGATCCTGGACTCCTCCTACACGGTCGGCCCGGCCGAGTTCTTCGCGCTGGATCTGCCGACGCATCCGGTCGGCGCCCGGGCGGTCCATCTCTTCGGCACGGTGACCACGAAAGGGAAAAAGGATATCGTGGTCCGGCTGTTCCGCTCCGCGGACTACGACCTCTGGCTGAAGCAGAAGAGCGGCAGGAGGCCGGAAGCATTCTGGACTTCACCCCGCTCGGCGAACCTCACGCTGGATCAGGACCTTCCGGCCGGCCAGCCGGTAGTGATGCTCCTGGACAACGGCTATTCCATCCGCACGCCCAAGCGGGTCACTTGCCAGCTCCAGCTGCGCTATCAGCGGAACGGCACCGACACGTTCGATACCGAGGGCGGGGGGACCGCGGGCTCCGCCGCCGTCGCGAAGCCTGCGCCGCCGGACGACAATCTGCCGACGCCGCGGTCGAACGCGGACGAGGAGATGCCCGCTCCGCCGCCGCCGCCGCCGAGCGGCTACTGATCGCCGCGGGCGGGAGCGCGCTGATTGCGGGGGCCGCGCAAGAGCAATAGCTGGCCGCCCTCGCCGTACCTTCTTTGATCTTGCGGGATCTCGACCGTGTGCGCCTGCACGGTCAAGAGCCAGCTGTCCTCGCCGAACAGGTCGCTCACGTTGGTGATCCCGCTCGTCTCCCACTCGCCACCGACACCAGGGGGCGCGGGGCGCCCCCGGCTGTCCCGCTCCGCGCACTCGGCCACGGTCTCGAGCCGGTGCGCGCGCAGGTCATAACGCAGAATCCGCGACGGATGGATTCCGCGCGAGCCCGGGAATTCCTGGATCATCACGCACTGGTCGTCCGCATCGATGCTGGAGGGACGGAACATGTCGTCCCCCTCGCTCGCATCGAGCACGACGCTCAGCTCGGTGACCTGCGTCGGATCGAAGGCGTCGAGCGTCATGTGATAGAGCCGCCCCCCGCCCGCGGCGGTCTGGATGATCGCCCCCTGCTCGTATCCCAGCCGGTCCGTGAAGTAGAAGGCGTTGAGCCGCTCCCGGTCCACCGCGAGACCTTCCAGCCGGACGAAGTTGAGGCTGCCGAGATTCTGGACGAGCGGGTCCAGCGTCACGGGCGAGCGCGCCGAGCCCACATTCACCGGGATGAACGCGCCGGTCACCGGCACGCCCCGGCGCAATCGTGAGGCGCTCCTCGAATCGAACGGAACGGCCGCGGGGTCCGCGCGAAACACGTAGAGCTGCCCGCTCCCGGACAGGACGTCGGTGTCCGAATTCGCGATGAAGAGGTAGAGCTGATCGACGGCGAGGGTCGAGCTGCCGCCCGTCAGCACTAAGATTGACTTGCCTCCCGTCGCGGGCAGGGAGATCGTGCTCTTGTGCGCCATGGCGCCGAGCCATGGCAGGTCCTGGACGGACCCGCCCAGCGCGTCGACCGCGGAGACCAGCGGATACCGCGTCCGATGGCCACGCTCGTTCACCACGAACTCGGGCCTCAGGAATCCGACCCGGGAATCCAGAAGGGCCGCGTGCGCGAACACCTGATATCCGCGGTCCGGCCGGACCAGGCATTCCGCGGCCAGCACGCCCGAGTTCCGGAGATCCAGCACGAGGCGCGAGACCATCGCTCCCTCGACGCCGTCGAGCCACGCGTCCGCGTGCGAGACGTACACCTCGGCGGTCCCGTCACCCCGGTTGCGCGCGCCGAGTCCGGCGGCCCTTCCGGCGAACACGAAGGGAATCTGGCCCGGCTCGTCGGAGAAGAGCGTGTCGCCCGCGCTCAGGATCGGCGTGAGACGGACGTCGGGGCGAAGCGAGCGGACCATGGGCGCTGAGGGCGTGAGGAATCCCGAGCCCGGCCCGGTCGAAGAGCGCACGCGCGAGGAGCCGGCGCATCCCTGGCTGTCAAGGGCCGCCAGGAGCAGCGCGACCGCAATCCAGAAATGACGCACCCCTATTCGCTCTCCTCGGCTCCCGCCTTCGGCACGACGAATTGCCCCATCTCGCGCCGGACCACCTCCACCGGCACGCCCTGGTCGCTGTCCACGTAGTAGATCAGGGTCACGTCGCTGTCGGTGAGATCGAGGTGGTGCTGCCTCTTGGCGTAGTCCGGGACGTTCGCCCGGATCACGTCCACGATGGCGTCTATCTCGTGCTTCGCCCCTTCCACGTTGTCGGTGCTGCCGATGATCTCGGCCACCACGTCGTGGTGGTCCCGGTCGTAATAGACGAGTGTGGGCTCCTCGATGCCCGCGGTGATTCGCAGGATGCTCTGGGTGCGCTGTGCGATGTCGTCGCCGACCGTGTACTCGTACTTCGCGTCCAGCTTCGGATTGTGAGCGACCGCCGTGCAGGCGGCGACGGTCAATCCGACGAGCAGGGCCACGGCGAATACCAGCTTCCCTTTCATGTCCCCCTCCGTTGGCAAAGTTCGACAAGCACCCCGTTCAGCGTCCGGGGACTCAGGAACGCGATCTTCGTGCCACGGCTGCCCTCGCGGGGGGCCCGGTCGATCAGGTCCAGGCCTTGGACCTCCGCGTCGCGCAACGCCCTCTCGAGATCCGGGACCAGGAACGAGAGATGGTGAATGCCCTCGCCCCGCTTCGCGAGGAACCGTCCGACCGGCGAATCCGCGGAGGTGGGCTCCAGAAGCTCGATCTCGGCGCCGTCGCCGCCGCGCAGAAAGGCGATCCGGAGCTTCATGGACGAAAACTCGACCGTGTCGGTGTGCGCCCATCCGAGCGCTTTGACCCAGACCGGGATCGCCTCCTCCAGGGAGCGCACGGCGATCCCGACGTGAGCCAGGCCGAGCGCGCGGCTCAGGGCGCGCCCCGCATGCGGCCCCAGAGCAGCGCGAGAAGGACGAGGCCGAGAGCGATCCGGTACCAGCCGAAGGGTGTAAGTCCGTGCCGCGTGAGCCAGCGGATGAAGGTTCGGATGGCGATCGCGGCCACGACGGCCGCCGCGGCGAGCCCGACCAGCATGGCCGGGGGACCCACCGTGGCGCCGCTCAGGAGCGCCTCGCGGCTCTTCAAGAAGCCGTAGAGGGTGGCGGCCCCCAGGGTCGGAAGCGCGAGCAGGAAGGAGAACTCGGCGGCCGCCACGGCCGAGCATCCCAGGAGCAGGGCGGCCAGGATGGTGACCATGGAGCGTGAGGTGCCCGGCCAGAGCGACAGGCACTGGAACACGCCGATCAGGAACGCGACCCGGACCGGGATCGCGTCCACGCTCTCGTAGGCGGGCGTCCCGCCGCGCGCGCGACGCCAGCGCTCGAAGATCACCATCACCACGCCCCCGACGAAGAGCGCGGCCGTGACCGGGAGCGGCCCGAAGAGACGCTCCTCGATGGTGTGGTGCAGCAAGAGTCCCAGGACGGCCGCGGGCAGGAACGCCACGGCCAGTCCGAGGAGAAGCATCCGTCCGGGAGAGCGGGGCTGCGCGATTCCCCGGAGCGCCTCGAGGACTCGGGCACGGTAGAGCCAGAGCACCGCCAGAAGCGCTCCGCCCTGGATCACGATCTCGAAATCGTTCATGACCTGGCCGTAGAGCCCCATCGCGTGTGCGGCCAGGATCAGATGACCCGTCGAGGAGACGGGGAGAAATTCCGTGAGACCCTCCACTGCTCCCAGAACCGCCGCCTGCAAGAGATTCACGTCGCCTCACGCATTGGGGTCATGGCCGCCGTAGACGCGCCGCAGGGCGTCGGAGATCTCGCCCAGGGTCGCTCCCGCTTTCACCGCGTCGATCACGCCCGGCGTGAGGTTCATCTCACGGCGGGCCGTTTCCTCCAGCCGCTGGAGCGCGTGCTTCGCCTGAGGATCGCCGCGCGAGCCCCGGAACGCGCGCACGCGCGCTACCTGGGCCCCCTCGAGCGCGGGATCGATCACGAAGGCGGGGGAGGGCTCCTCGTCCGGATCCGCGAAGCGGTTCACGCCCACGATGACCCGTTCGCCCCGCTCCACGGCCATCTGGTGCCGGTAGGCCGCCTGCTCGATGGCGCGCGTCTGAAACCCCGACTCGATCGCGCGGACCGCGCCGCCCGAGGCGTCGATCGTCTCGATCAGCTCGCGCGCCTCGCGCTCGATCCGATCCGTCATCGATTCGATGGCGTTAGCACCCCCCACGGGGTCGATGGTAAAGGACGCGTCGCTCTCGTAGGCGATGATCTGCTGGATGCGGAGCGCCACCGTCGCCGCCTCCTCGCTCGGCAGCGAGAGCGCCTCGTCGAAGGAGTTCGTGTGGAGCGACTGGCATCCGCCCAGCACGGCGGCAAGCGCCTGGATCGCGACGCGGGCGATGTTGTTGTGGGGCTGCTGCGCGGTGAGCGTCGAGCCGGCGGTCTGCGCGTGGAAGCGGAGCTTGAGGGAATTGGGATCCCGGGGATGATGGCGCTCCTCCATGAGGCGCGACCAGAGCCGCCGCGCCGCTCGGAACTTCGCGATCTCCTCGAGGAGATCGTTGTGCGCGTTGAAAAAGAAGGAGAGCCGCGGCGCGAAGCGGTCCACCGGAAGCCCGCGGTCCACCGCGGCCCGCACGTACTCGAGCCCGTTGGCGAGCGTGAAGGCCACCTCCTGCACCGCGGTCGATCCCGCCTCGCGGATGTGGTAGCCGCTCACCGAGATGGGGTTCCACTGCGGGACCTCTCCCGCGCAGAACTCGATCAGGTCGGTGGCGATCTTGAGGGACGCCGCCGGCGGATAGATGTAGGTGCCGCGGGCGATGTACTCCTTGAGCACGTCGTTCTGCACCGTGCCCGAGAGCTTCGTGCGCGGCGTGCCGCGCCGGTCCGCGACCGCGATCACGAGCGACAACAAGATTATCGCCGTGGCGTTGATCGTCATGGAAAGACTCACGCGCTCGAGCGGGATTCCCTGGAGCAGCCGCTCCATGTCGTCGATCGTCGAGATGGCCACACCCGACCGTCCCACCTCGCCCTGGGCTCTCGGATGGTCCGCGTCGTATCCCATCTGGGTGGGGAGGTCGAACGCGACCGAAAGACCCGTTTGTCCGAGCGAGAGGAGGTAGTGGTATCGCCGATTGGAGGAGCCGGCGTCTCCGAAGCCAGCGTACTGCCGCATGGTCCAGAGGCGCGAGCGGTACATGAGCGGGTGGATGCCGCGCAGGTAGGGAGGGACGCCGGGGCGATTCGCGCCCGCGAGGCGGGCCAAGACCAGATCGGCTCGCGCCATCGGGGTCAGGGCTCCTCGGGCGTGATGGCGAGCAGGAGCTGTCCGCTCTCGACCACCGTCCCCGGGGCGACCGCGATCGCGCGAACGCGGCCCTTGAGCGGGGCCACCAGCGCGTTCTGCATCTTCATCGCCTCGACCACCACGAGCGGGTGCCCCGCCTCGACTTCCTCGCCCTCGTGCGTCAGGACCTGGACCACCAGCCCCGGCATGGGGGCGTGGAGCTCGCCCCGCGAGGAGTCCTCCTGGGACCGGCGGCGGGCGAGCTTGGGGGCGCGAGGGTCCCGGACCCGGAAACGGAACACGCGCCCGTCCCGCTCGACGGCGAGCGTGTCCCCCTGGCGCGTGACCCATGCTTCGACCGGGCGCGCGTCGATGCGGACCCGCATCGCTTCTCCCACGACGCCGTCCACATGGTAGGCGCGTCCGCCGAGCGTCACGCGATATCCCGCGCCGTCGGCCTCGACGGCCGCTTCCAGGTCGGTGGCTCCCTTCGAGAAAAGGATCTTCATCGCGCTCTCGGTGCGGTCCGGAAGGCGTGGGCGGCCGAGCGCCAGAGGCTTCGTACCTCCCCGTTCGCCGCCATGGCGTCGGATCCCGGCTCCGCGAAGCGCGGTCCGCGCGAAGCTACATGCGCGTAGAGCGCCGCGAGCACCGCCGCGTCCTCTTCGTCGCGAGCGTCGGCCGTACGCGCGACGCCTCGGAATTCGCTGGTCAGGTACGCCGTGTCATACATTCCCGAGAGGAACGCGGGTTGCTCCAGGAGCCAGCGGTGAAAGAGGAGCGTGGTCGGAATGCCGGAGAGCGCGCACTCGCCGAGCGCCCGCGCGGATCGGGCGAGTGCGTGCTCGCGTGTCTCCCCCCACACGATGATCTTCCCGATCAAGGGATCGTAATGGATGGGGACGGATCCGCCGGAGCGGACTCCCAGGTCGCACCGCACGCCGGGGCCCTGGGGCGCCTCGAGCCGGCGCACGGTCCCCGCCTGCGGGAGAAAGCCCGCCTCCGGATCCTCGGCGTAGATCCGGAACTCGATCGCGGCCCCAAGAGGGCGGACGTCTTCCTGCCGCATCCCGAGAGGCTCGCCGGCAGCGAGCCGAATCTGCTCGCGCACGAGATCGAGCCCCAGCGCCATCTCGGTCACCGGGTGCTCCACCTGCAATCGCGCGTTCACCTCGAGGAAATAGAACTTCCCGGCCCGATCCATGAGGAACTCCGCGGTTCCCGCGTTCGCGTAGTTGCCCGCCTTCGCCACCCGGACGGCGAGGTCCCACAGCTCGCGGCGCCGAGCCGGGTCCAGGGCCGGGGAGGGAGTCTCCTCGACCAACTTCTGATGCCTGCGCTGGATCGAGCAGTCCCGCTCGCCGAGCGCGATCACCGTGCCGTGAAGATCGCCCAGGAGCTGCACCTCGATGTGGCGCGGTCTCTCGAGCCAGCGCTCGAGATAGATCCGGTCGTCGCCGAAGGCGTTTCTCGCCTCCCCCTGCGTGAGACGGAGCGCCTGATCGAACTCCTCGGCGGAGTTCACGCGGCGCATGCCCTTGCCGCCTCCGCCCGCGGCGGCCTTCAGCGCCACCGGATATCCGATCCGCTCCGCGTCGCGCTTGAGCTCGGCCTCGTCCCTCGTCGGCGTCTCGGTCCCGGGCAGCACCGGGACGCCGGCCTTGAGAGCCAGAGCGCGGGCGCTCAACTTGTCGCCGAGCGACCGGATCGCGTCCGGCGAGGGCCCGATCCAGACCAGTCCCGCCGAGCGCACGCGCTCCGCGAACGCCGCGGACTCCGAGAGGAAGCCGTAGCCCGGGTGCACGGCGTTAGCACCCGAGCGGCGCGCGACCTCGAGGACCCGTTCCATGTCGAGGTAGCTCTGCGCCGCGGGCGCGGGTCCGACCGGGTGCGCCTCGTCGGCCGCGAACACGTGCGCCGCGTCCTGGTCCGCCTCGGAATAGACGGCCACGGACGCGATCTTCATCTCGCGCAGCGTCCGGCAGATCCGGATCGCGATCTCGCCGCGGTTCGCGACAAGAACCTTCCGGATGGGCCGCGCGCGGCCGGACGTTTCGGGGGGCGGTTTCACGGGAGCTGCCTTCACCGGGGAGGCCTCGCGATCAGAGCGGAATCAAACCGTGCTTCTTGGGCGGGAGCGACTGGCGCTTGTTGCGGAGCGCCCCCAGCGCGCGGATGAGCCGCGGGCGCGTTTCCTGTGGCTCGATCACGTCGTCGAGATAGCCCAGCGCCGCGGCCACGTACGGATTCGCGAACTTCTCGTTGTACTCCGCGACGTACCTGGCCCGCGTCGCGGCGGGATCCTTGGACTGTTCGATTTCCTTCCTGTAGATGATGTTCACGGCTCCATCGGCCCCCATGACGGCCAGCTCGGCCTGGGGCCAGGCCACGTTGTAGTCGCCGCGGATGTGCTTCGAGGACATGACGTCGTACGCGCCTCCATACGCCTTACGGACGATGACCGTGAGCTTGGGCACCGTCGCCTCACAGTAAGCATACAGGAGCTTCGCGCCCTGCCGGATGATCCCGCCCCATTCCTGCTCCGTCCCGGGAAGGAATCCGGGCACGTCCTCGAACGTTACGAGCGGGATGTTGAACGCGTCGCAGAAGCGAACGAAGCGCGCGCCCTTGACCGAGGACTTGATGTCGAGAACGCCCGCGAGCGCCGCGGGCTGGTTGCCGACGATTCCGACCGGACGTCCGTCCAGGCGAGCGAATCCCACGATCAGGTTCGGCGCATAGTGCTCGTGCACCTCGAAGAAGTCGCCGTCGTCCACGATGAGTCGCACGATCTCCTTCACGTCGTACGCCTTGTTCGACTCCGCGGGAACGATCGCGTTGAGCCGCGCCTCCATGCGGTCCGGCGGATCCTGAGACTTGACCCGGGGCGGATCGTCGACGTTGTTGGAGGGGATGAAGGATAGCAGCCGGCGGATGGACGCGAGGCAGGCCTCGTCGTCCTCGACCGCGAAGTGGGCCACGCCGCTCTTCGTGTTGTGGGTCATGGCGCCGCCCAGATCCTCGAAGGAGACCTCTTCCTTCGTGACTTCCTTGATGACGTTCGGCCCGGTCACGAACATGTGGCTCGTGCCCTTGACCATGATCACGAAGTCCGTGATGGCGGGGGAGTAGACGGCCCCGCCCGCGCAGGGGCCCAAGATGGCCGAGATCTGGGGGACGACCCCCGAGGCGAGCGTGTTGCGGAGGAAGATCTCCGCGTATCCGCCGAGGGACTGCACGCCCTCCTGGATGCGCGCGCCGCCGGAGTCGTTCAGCCCGATGATCGGGGCGCCGTTCTCCATGGCCTGATCCATGACGTTGCAGATCTTTTTCGCGTTCGGCTCGCTGAGGGTTCCCCCGAACACGGTGAAATCCTGGGCGAAGACGAAAACCAGGCGGCCGTCGACCGTGCCGCAACCCGAGACGACGCCGTCCCCGGGGATCTTGCGGTCGGCCATGCCGAAGTCGGTGGTCCGGTGCTCCACGAACACACCGGTCTCCTGGAAGGAGCCAGGGTCGAGCAGAAGGTCGATCCGCTCCCGCGCGGTGAGCCGGCCGTCCTGGTGGAGCTTTTCGATGCGCTCCTTGCCGCCGCCCAGCAGCACTTCCTGCCTGCGCCGCCTCAGCTCTTCGATGGGGTTCCGGGGAGTCAGGTTCGTGGCCTCCTGCCCAAAGGCTCCAGGGGGTGAAAGCGCAGGCATCCTATCGCGCCCGGCTTCGATGTACAATGCCCTCCACCCTCAGACGTCGTCGCACTCTCGCGTAGGAGCGATTCCATGCCGCGCAGCAGGCCCCGCACGAAGTCTCTGGAACGCCGCATCGACCGCATCAATTGGATGGAATTCGCGGAGATCGTTCCGCGTCACGTCAACACCGTGCTTCTGCCGGTCGGGACGATCGAGGCGCACGGAATCACGAGCCTGGGAACGGACAACGAGATCCCGACCCGGTTGAGCGAGGCGCTGGCGGAGCGGCTGAACGCGCTCGTGGCGCCCACCATTCCCTACGGCGTCACCGCGCACCTGGGCGCCCTTGCCGGCGGCACGCACGTCCCGGCTCCCGCGTTCACCGAGTATGTCCTCGCCGTGATCGCCGCGCTGGTGCA
>JBGPHU010000051.1:0-17631 GCA_041484545.1 Candidatus Eiseniibacteriota bacterium
GATCTCGATACCGGTCTTCTCGTGATACATGTCGAACCACTTGGAGTAGATGGGATAGGGGAACGTCGCTCCCGCTCCGGTCAGGGAGTTGGTTCCCGAGCTGGCGAGCGCGGCCGGCGCGAGCGCCGCCAGGAGCGTCATGCCGAGCAGCACGGGGATCGCCCGCGTGAATGATCTCGTGCGCTTCTTCAAGTGATGCCTCCTTGTTGTGGTCACGTTGAGAATCAGGGCTTGCTGAACTTGTAGTAGAACGTGATCCGCGCCTGGGTGTCGTGATGCGCCGGGCCCACCGCGGCGCCCTGTGCATGATATTGGGTGGCCTCCACGTTGGGCATGACGTGGATGTCCTTGTAGGGCTGCCAGTCGAGGCCCGCCATGATGAGGTCCGAATCCACCCGGTTGGCGGCGCGCTTGTTGGGCAGCCAGCGATCGTACCGCGCGAAGGCGCCGAGCGTGGCCATAGGCGTTGCGCGCGCGAAAGCCGAAAACCCGCGCGGCTCGGTGTTGGGCCCGACCCTCGAGTGGATCACCTGGTCCACGATCTCTCCGCCGATCGCGGCTTTCTTGAACTCATATCCCGCGAAGAGCTTGTAGAGCGCCTTGTCCGCGCCGGCGACGCCGGGCTCGTAGTCCACGTAGGGCTCGATCTTGAGATCGTGGATCGGGCTCAGCGGAAGGCTGAAGTAGTAGCGCTTGTACCGGTTGGTCTCGGGCTTCTGGCCCTGCCCGTCTCCAAGCATCGCCGAGTAGCCGATCTTGTGCCCGGCATCGGCGTAACCCTTGAGCTCCAGCCCAAGGTCCGACGAAGAGGCGAGACCGCGGAAGTCCACGATCGTCTTCTCGATCGAGCGGTACTGCCAGAACTCCTCGGAGTTCTCGAACGTGGGCGTGGAGATCTCGCCGAAGAAGAAGTTCCCGCGCGGGACGACATTCTTCGCCTGGAGGTACGCATTCTTGACGAACATGGCCAGCTTGCCGCCCGAGGTAAGCTCCTTGCCGTCCATCTCCAGGCGGAACCGCGTGGCGAACTTGATCGAGAGGTCGTTGTCGAGCTGGAAGTACACGCGGCGGAGCTGAACGCCGTTCAGGTCCTTTCCAATGTTGGGCGTGCCGTCGATGTTCACCTTGCCCAGGTCGGCCGAGCCGGAGTAGACATGAACCGGGTCTCCGGTCGCGTTGTAGTAGGCGTCGCCGAACATGGTCCCGCTGATCCGCCCGCGCGGGAAATCCGGGTCGGTCTGAACGACGGGAACCGGCGGCGGCGTGAGCGGCGTCGGCTCGGGCGCCGTTTGGTCCCCGGTGGCGGGCGCGTTCTGCGGCACATCCTGAGAATCAGCCAGCGCGGCCACCGCCTCCGCGGCCTGGGCCGGAACGTTCCCACTGCTCTGCTGCGCCTGTGCGGCCAACGGAATCGCAAAGGCCGTCAGGGTCATCACGATCGCTGCGCGTACTCTCATTCCCTCTCCCCTCTCAGGTGACTCGGGTGGTCGATGGGCTCCAGACGCCATCGCTTCGTTTTTCGAACCCTCTGTTCATGGACGGGACGCTATCCGGAAATTGTAACGGCGGTGTTACGGCTCGCTGAATTCCGCGTAACGCGGCCCTTCGCCCTCGTGGGGGTAGAGAGGGGTGCGAACCGCGCTCAGTCCTTGTAGATCAGTGCCTTGTAGCGGCCGTGGCGCTCGACCACGGAGGGGGCGACCGCGAGCGGAATCACCCTCCCGTCTCGCGGGTCCCGTATCAGAATTCTTACGTCGCGCAGCAGGGTGAAATTCCGGAACGAGTCCGCGCGGGCGTAATCCGCGCTCAGGAGCGTCAGTGGCCGCCCTCCGTAGAATCCGACCGTGCGGCTTACTCCCGCCAGCGACTTCGCGGTGGCGAACCCCCAGGCTTCGCTGACCGGAATGTGGGTGATCGGACGGCTCTGAGGAAATTCGGGCCACAGGATGGTCTCGAATTCAGAGCGAGTCACGCGCAAGGCGTGGAGCGCCCGTTCGTCTTTCCGCTCGATGCCGGTTAGAAGGGCTTTGGCCAGATCTTCGAGCGAGGGGCAGCCCCCTGATAGTTCCACGTGCACCTCCGGCGCATTCCGCCTCCCGGTGATCGCGGCGAGCGACTCCGGGTCGGCGGGCGGGTAGTACCCCGGCGAGTCCTCGAGGGGCGATCGATATCGATTGTGCCGCGCCTGAATGCCCGTGACTTCCAACCCGTTGGCTTTCCCATTGGCACCAAGGTCCAATTCGTACGATTTGGGCGCGAGGGATTGGGTTTTCGGTGCGACGAGCGCGGCAACTTCGGCGTCGTGAGAAGGCGGGGCGGCACCGGCATCCGTGTGGAGGAGAGGGTGGGACTGGGGTGGGTCCACCGGATTGCCGGCACCGTCCGCCCGTACAAAGCGTGGGGCATGATCGATGCCCCACCAGGCCAGCGCTCCCGCCGCGGCAAGAATCATGAGGAGCGCGGGCGGGGCGGGTATCGGGCGCTTGGATCTTCGGGAAGACATCCCTTCGTTTCTAGCCTTCATGGCGCTCCTACTGTTTCCACTGCAAGCCCAGGGAGTAGGACCTCCCCGGTCGGTGGACTCGCGTGATCCTGTCCAACTGGATGAACTCCGCCTTGCCGTCGAGCAGGTTCTCGGCCGCGAGCTTGAACCGGAACGTGCCGCCGAGCTTCCTTCCCAGAGAGAGGTCGAGTGTCTTCATCGGGTGCTCGTAAATATCCGGCAGGCTGCTCGGATATTGCCCGGCGCCCACCTGGGCCAGGCGTTTTCCGAAGCCGCTGAGAAGGATCGAGCCGTCGTAGACTTCGTCGGCGTAGTAGAGACCCGTGTTCAGGGCATAGGTCGACTGGCCCCCGAGCGGGCCTTCCCGGGATATGGGATTCCCGGCCGCGTCGGTCGTGATGCCGACCACCACCCTGCTCGTGACCCGCGTGTAGTTGAGGTTGAGGGCCCAGCGCTCGAGCGCCTTCGGGCCGGCCGCGATCGGCAGGATTCTCCCCGCCGCGTTCCAGAGCGCCGAGAGGCCCATCCGGGCCTCCAGCTCCACGCCGGTCAGCCTTCCGTCCCGGCCGTTCTCGGGCATCAGGACGTATCCCCCGCTGCTACCCTTGACGAAGCTCTCGATCGGCCGGTCGATGTCCTTGTGGAAGCCGCTCACCGCTAGAAGCTCGCGAGAGGCGGGATAGAATTCCCAGCGAACGTCGTAGTTGCGAATCGGCGTCGACTGGATCTGGGGGTTTCCAACCTCGGTAAACCCGGTTTCGTAGTCGTAGATGTCGAAGGGGCTCATCTCGCGAAGCTCGGGGCGCGAGACGGTCTTGCTGAAACCCGCGCGCACGTTCATCCGTTCTGTCACCGAGTACGTCACGTTGACCGCCGGCAGGATCTCTTCGTTCTTCAGCCGAACGTCGGTCTGCGTCGCGTTGGTTACGAACGGGCTCTTCGCCTCCACCGATTGGTCCGATCCCTCGACGCGGGAGCCGCCGACCAAGCGGAGCTTCCCGGGCAAGGGCAGGTCGACCATGGCGTAGGCGGCCCTCAGCTCCTGGCGCGCGGTGTACTGGTCGTTCTCGCGCGTCGTCTCATCCAGCGTAAACAATCCAGGCTGGATGTTTTCGTCGGCGAGAAGCTCCTCGGGGGGCAGGCTCAGGTCCAGGCCCGATGTGCCCTGGTAGCCGATCTTGAACCCGAAGCGGCGGAACGAGGAGAGGCGGCTCCGGAGTCTCCACGCGACTCCCGTCTTCACCTTGGCCTCGGTTCCGCCCCACGGATGGAACGGCATCGTGAGGTTCCCGTGGAGCGTACGGTCGAACTCGCGCATGGCCCCGAAGACGCGGGTCAATCCGTACTGGTTGCGCTGCGAGAGAACGAGCTTCCCCGTCCCGTCCGCCTCGTAGGTGCTCTCGCGCCGATTCGGCTCGCTCCTGGTCGCCGCGGAGTATCCAAAGTTCCAGTCCGCGAGGAGACCCGGAACCAGCGGGAGCGCGTGTTCTCCGCTCACGACGTTCGAGAGAAGGCCGCGCTCGACATATCCGAGGCGCGTCACCCGAAACTCCGCGGTTCCGTAGTTCTCGTTGGGTCCATCCGAGATCCGCGCTTCATCGTCGGTGCTACGTGTGTAGAGCGTCCGAAGCCGGATCGTTTGCGCGGGCGCCAGCTTGACGCTCAGGTTTCCGAGAACCCCGCCCAGGACGCTCGCCGTCGAGCTCTCCACGCCGTACTCGTAGAGCGGCGTCAAGGAAGTGCGAGTCCCCGTATAGGAGTTCTGCACCGAGGATTCGTTGGTGAAGCTGTTGCTCAAGGAGATCGACGTGAGAAATCCAGCCTCGCGGCCGAGAATCTTGAGCCCGCGCGAATAGCTCGCGGCATAGCTGTAGTTCGGGCGCGCGCCGCCGGAGCGCGGCGACCAGGTCTTGTCGAAGGACCGGCCGATATCCTGGATCTGCTCGGCCGTGAGGCCGTCATTGCTGAAGGCGGACTTCTGGGTGATCCGCTGGGAGCCAGCCAGCTTCTCGATCAGAGACGGCATGGAGCGGGTGCCGTCGTCGAAGCCCAGAAAATCAAAGCGCCCGCCCGGATACGAAAAGTAGCCGCGGCGAAGCGAGTTGCCCGAAACGCCGGTGGTGACGGATTGTGTCATGCTCTCGCCTTCCACGAAGTCTTTGGTGTTGAGTTGCACGACCCCACCGCCGAATTCGGCGTCCTGGTCGGGCGTATAGGTCTTCTGGACGACGACGTTGTCCAGCGCTCCGGACGGGAAAACGTCGAGCGGGACGACCCGCTTGTTCGGCTCGGGCGTGCCGACCGTGCTTCCGTTCACCTGGGTCGAGCTGTAGCGCTCGCCCAGCCCGCGCACGAAAACGTATTTCCCCTCCACGACCGAGAGTCCGGTCACTCGTTCGAGGGCTTCGGCCGCGTTCGAGTCGGTGGACTTGGAGATCTGCTCGGCGGTGATCGCGTCGCTGACATACGCGGCTTTCTTTTGCTTGCTGAGGCTCGACGCCTCGCTGCCGCGGGCTTCGGTCCCCTTGATCTCGACCCCCTGGATCTGGAGCGGCTTGGGGGTGAGGGTGGCGAGGATCTCCCTCGTCTCGCCGGCAGCGACCACGACGTCGTCCACCACGTTGGTCGAGTAGGTTTGATAGGAGAAGATCAGGCGGTAGCTGCCCGCAGCGACCACGAAGCGATAGGTTCCGTCGGCCGCGGTAAGAGAACCCGCGATCGACGTCCATCCCGAATCGGCCTTCTCGATCCGATAGACGCCGACGCGCGCGTTCGGGAGCGGCTGATGATCCTCCTGATCGAGGACCGTGCCAGAGATCACGGCCGTCACCGGCGTCTGTGCGCAAACCACAGCCGGCGCCAGCGCGAGGCATGCGGCCCACCAGGCGACCGCGACCGCGGCGGCGCCCATCGCCCCGCCGCGTGTCGCGCCTCGCGCTCCGCCCCGTCTCCGGTTCGGCTCTTGCACGCTCCAGTCTCCGGGTCTAGCGGACAAGGACGAGTTTCGTATTCACCGCCTGACCGTCCTCGGTCGTGACGCGGAAGAAGTACGAGCCCGTTGCCAGTCTCTTTGGTGTCCATCGAATGTTGTGGGGTCCGCGGTTCATGGGGCCTGTGGCAAGAGTCTCGACCAGGCGGCCGCTCACGTCGAAGATCTGCGCACGAACGTCCTTGCGGTCGCGCGGGAGCGAGAACATGAGATTCGTCCCGCTCGAGGTCGGATTCGGGCTGGCGATCGTGTAGAGCCTCCCGGAATTCAGTGTGGTCTGGTCCTCCTCGACCGCGGTGACCGTCCCCTGGCAGAAGATTCCGGGCGAGGTCCCGGGGCAATTCGCGAAGGTCTCGGGGTCGGTGAGCTGAAGTCCCGGGCCTCGAAATCCCAGGATGATCGAGTTCAGGATCATGCCCGCTGTCCCGCGGCGGAGCTGGATGCCGACGTTCGTCGACCCGAGCCCGCCGGTCGGGGGATTCGTCCCCACGAGCGTCAGGTTGGAAATGATGGGATTGGAATAGGGAGTCGCGGTGAAGTTGAACTCGCTATTGTCCGCTTCGATCCCCTTGTCGCCCCGGCCGGGAAACTGGAGGCAGACTCCGAATTGCAGGAAGCCCCTCCAGCCGAGCTGCCAGTCGAAGTTGTCGTCGTTCCCTCCCACGGCCACGGCGTGCTTCAACCGTCCGGTGCCACCGAACCACTCAAAGGCGTCGTCCACGCCGTAGAAGCCCTCGAGGTACTCAAGGGTCGTACCCGTGCCGAGGGCGTTCATGGTCCAGGAGTTGAGCTCGTTATCGGGCGAGATCTCCTTCCCGGCGTACTCGACGCGCATGTACCGGCACGTTCCGCTGTTGTCGGCGTCGTCGAAGCCGCCGTGCTCCAGGCCGCCGAAGAACCCGGCGGCGCCTTCGCTCACGCATGACTCGGGAGAAGCGCTGGTGAAGTCGGCACAGTTCGCGTTGGCCTGGCCGTGGAGCACGATGCCGCCGTTGTCTCCAGGCGCCATCGAACCCGGGGTCTGGTCGCTGGTGATCACGATCGGCTGGGCTTTGGTGCCCTGGGCGTTGATCTGGGCGCCGCGCTCAATCACCAGGTAGCCGACCGTCGCCTTCTCTCCGAAAAGATAGGTTCCCGGCTGAATGGTGACGGTCGTCCCGCGCGCGAAGGCGACGCGTCCGCGCAGGAGATAGTTGTTGGTGTTGGTCAGCGTCATCGAGGTGAAGATCTCCCCTTGGAGGATCACCACCGGCTTCGCGTAATTGATGTCGGTGCGGCCCGCGCCGGTCACGTTGTAGTACGTCCAGCCCGTGGTCCAATCCGAGTTCGGATCCTGCAACCGGTACGGCACCGCGCCGACATAGTTCGTCTGCTCGAACCAGGGATCCGGGACATTCATCACGACGGCGTCCCCGGCGTACTTGCAGTTGGCCGGACTGGAGAGCTGCGGGTCCCAGCGCGGCGCCGCGAGGTTGAACGGATCGACAAGCTTCGGGTCGAGGTCGGTGCGGTTGTGCGTGAAGAAGGTCGTGCCCAGGTCTGTCGTGCTGTAGGTGATCGCGACCGTCGTCGTGCAAGGGCCGGCGGTGGCGGCCCAGGGAAGCGGCGTGACGCCGTTCTGGCTGTTGTTCCAGAGCAGATTCCCGTCGAAGACAATCCGTTCGGGCCGGGTGTTGGCGCCGGCGAGGCCCGCCGCGGCGGCGAGCAGAACCCCGGTGAGGAGCGCTGCCCGGAAGATGTGACGCATCGACTGATTCTCCTTTCGGATCGCGGTGTCAGGAATGTGACGTGACGGGTGACCCATGGCTGTTCTCATTTCAAGATCGTCAGGCGGCCGGTCAGGCGGCCGTCTGACGTCCTGACGTTGTAGAAGTAGACTCCCGAGGAAAGCTTTTCGCCGTTCTCGCCCCGACCGTCGATCGTGACGTCGTGGAAGCCGGCCGACACGAAGGATTCCCGCATCACGGTCCGCACCAGCCGGCCGGAGAGGTCGTAGAGCGCGACGCGAGCCGATCCCGGATGCGCCATGGAGAAGGTGAGCGTCGCTTGCGGATTGAGCGGGTTGGGCGAGACCGATGCCGCGAGCCCGCTACCGCTGCCGCTGTTCTGGACATCGACCTCGACAGAGCCCTGGATCCTGCCGCCGACGACGAGATCGGCTTCGATCGTCAGGGTCACGTGAGTCTTTCCTGGGGGGAGACCGGCGAAGAGGGTGCGCAGGTCCGTTTTCGCAAAGCAGGCTCCGATTTCCGCGATCCCGTTCCCGTCCTTGTCCATGCCCACCGTCGTCTTCGAGCCCCCAACCCCGATCTGCCCGCTCCCGTACTTCAGAACCAGGGTCGAGAGCCTGACGTCGCTGAAGGTGAAGTCCCCCGAGACCGGCTCGACCTGCGCGCACCAGGTCGGCTTCCCGGTCGAGAGCTTGATCGTGGTATTGCCGCCGGTGACATAGATCCGGGCGGCGAGAACGCTCGAGATGATCGCGGTCGTCGAAGCCGAGCCCATGAGCGGAGGCGTTCCCGTATCGGTGACCGTGAGCGCGACCGGGAATGTCCCGGCGGCGGTGTAGGTATGGGTGGGCGTTGCGCCGGTGCCCGAAGCGCCGTCCCCGAACGTCCACATGTAGGCGAGCCCGTCGCCGTCCGGATCGGAGGAGCCTGAGCCGCTGAAGTTCACGGGGACGTTCATCAGACCCGAGTAGGGACCGCCCGGATTCGCCACCGGAGCGCGATTGACGTTGAGGACCGAGATGGCGGTCGCGGCCGTCGCGACACCACCGTGCCCATCGTTACCAGCGATGGTGACGGTATAGGTGCCGGCCTGGCCGAAACCCGGAGTCCAATCGAACGTCCCCGTGTTGTTACCGTGATCGGTGAAGCCCGCGCCGGGCGGAAGGGAGATGGCGCTCAGCGAGACCTGGTCGCCGTCAGCATCGGTTGCCGAGACCGTGTAGGTGAGCGGCGAGCCCTCATTACCACTCGCTGTCGAAGGTGCGCTCAGCGCGGGAGGTGCGTTGGAGTGCGCGATCGTGATGTGCGTCGCAGCGGATCCGGAGAGAAGATTGGCGGCCGTGAACGTCACGTCGTAGGCACCCTCCTGCGTGAAGTCGGGTGTCCAATTCAGGGTGCCTGAAGTGTTGCCAGATCCCGCCGAGAAGGTCGCGCCGGCCGGGAGCGGCGCGGCCGTGAGCGAAGTGATCGCCTCGGCATCCGGATCGGCGGCGGAGACGGACACCGTGAGGAGCGTCCCCTCGACGCCGGAGACCGAAGCGGGAGCCGTCACGGCGGGACGCCGATCCACATTCCTGACATTGATCACGAGCACCGTGGCGACGCTGATCTGCTCGCCCAGGCTTCCGACCGATGTCGCTTCGAGGTCGATGTGGTACACGCCGGCTTGGAAGAAGGTCGGGTCCCACGTAAAGAGTCCGGAAGTGAACGTTCCGTTGACGGTGAAGACGGCGCCGGCCGGGAGAGCGGTGTTCTGGGTCCCCTTCGCGGTCAGACTGATGAGGGGATCGCCGTCCGGATCGGTCGCCGTCACGGTCACGCTCACGTGCCCGCCCTCGTTCACCGTAACCGACAGAGGAACCGCAGTGACGACGGGTCTGCGATCGGGCGGGCCAACCAATACGAGCGTCGTGGCCGATGCGGAGAGGGCCGGCGAGCCGGACGTCGCGGTGAACGTGATCGGATAGCTTCCCGCTTGGCCGCTCGCCGGGGTCCATTCGAAGTGCCCCGCCGTGTTGAACGCGCTCAAGGTCAATGTGGCGCCAGCGGGTAGCGGTGAGGAGGTGAGCGTCAGGATCGGGTCTCCATCCGGGTCGCTGACCCCCACGCCGAAGTCGGAGGCGATGGTTTCCGCGAAGCGGGCGGTGTCCGGCGCCGCGATCGTGGGCGGAGCGTCGGTTCGCGTGACGGTGAGTGACGTCGTAGCGGATGCGTTGCCGCCGGCACCGTCGTTCACCGCCCATTGGATGGAGTAGGGGCTACCCGCCGCTTCGCTCACCAGCGGCGTGCCGCTCAGGCTCGCCGTGGCCGGTGACGGCCCGGGAGAAGCGGCTAAGGTCAGACTCGCCGGCGCGCCGGCCTCGGTGATCGTGAGCACGTCCGCCGCGTCGGGGTCGGTGGCCGTGGAGCTGATCGTCACCGGAGCGCCCGCGGCCGCCGTCGCGGAGCCCGGCGCGGAGAGCGACGGCGCCATGTTGGAAGTTGCGGGGGCCGCGGCTCCATCCGTGTCGAACCAGTCGCCGCCCGCGTCACCGGGCGAGGCCAGGACGTAGGTGTTCGGGGTCGCATTTCCGTCACAGCTCGTCCCGAATCCGGTTCCGAACCCGAAAGGGTCGAGAGGGGTGGAGGTCCCGACGCGGACGCTTGGGGCTCCAGAGGCCACGGTCACGGGAATCGTCCCGAGCTTCACGAGACCCGGAGGAATCACGGTTCCCAAGGGCAGACTCCGATTGAACTCGGTGTCGTGCGCGTCCGCGAGGTCCGTGCCGTCCACGGTGAACGCCGCGTTCGCCGCGCTGAAGGAACCCCAGGAGACCGTACCGCCCGTCGCCTGGAGCACGATCGCGAGGCTGAAGAGATCGAGCGGCCCCCCGGACGTTGGCGCGCCGCTGTGGGAGTTGCAGGACTGGATCGATCCGTCGCGGTCGCGCGTGGTGTCGAGCCAGACGTCGAGCGAGGTGGCTCCCGAGGCGTTGAGGCGGTCGGTGGCGCTGTGGATTCCGTCTCCGTTTGCGTCGAGGTACATGTACTGCGCGTATCCGATGACCGGACCCGCCAGTAGCGACGCGGTGAGAAGGGATGCGGTGAGTAGCCCTCTGAGCATGATGGTGCACCTCCGATGCGTCGTGTCGTGGAACGGTTGCGGTCGACGTACATGTCTCATGACGAACGGGATTTTATCGGGGGGATGTGACGATGATGTCTCATCGGACTGAAATCGAGGTTACACGGGGATGCTTCGGGGGGTTGCGGTGTTACCGGAAGAATGCGATCTCCGCAACTCGAGCGGGCAGGACGCTCTACGTGCGGGAAATCGCCTCGATCATCTCGCGGACTGCGGCGTTCATGCCCACCAGCACCGCGCGGGACACGATGGAGTGTCCGATGCTCAGCTCGGCGAAAGGATACGCGCGGAGGAGAGGCTGGACGTTTTCCACGTTGAGACCGTGTCCGGCATGCGGTTCGATCCCGAGCCGCCCAAGCCGAACCGCCGCCGCCTCGATGCGGCGAAGCTCCGCGTCGGCAGCGGGTGTCCCCCACGCATTGCAGTAGGCGCCCGTGTGGATCTCCACGATCGTGGCGCCGGTCTCGCCCGCCGCATCCATGGTCTCCGGATCGGGGTCGAGAAAGAGGCTCACCGCGATGCCTGCGTCGCGCAGCCGCGCGCAACCGTCCTTAACCTCGGCCAAATGGCGTCTCAGGTCCAGCCCGCCCTCGGTGGTCAGCTCCTGCCTGCGCTCGGGAACGAACGTGGCGCGCTCGGGTCTCACCTCCGCGGCGATACGCAGCATCTCGGGCGTCCTCGCCATCTCGAGATTCAGCTCGCCGCGCCGTAGCGCGCGGATGCGGGCGAGGTCGTCGTCCTGGATGTGCCGGCGGTCCTCGCGGAGGTGGACGGTGATCCCCGAGGCGCCCGCGTCTAGCGCCGCCACCGCGGCCTGGACCGGATCGGGCTCGCGGCCGCCGCGTGCCTGACGCAGGGTCGCGATGTGATCGACGTTGACGCTCAGCTCGGTCTTCGAGGCGGGGCCTTCGCGGCCTGCGAGACGCGGATTCACTGACGGCCCCGAATCACAACGCCACCCGCGAGATCGGGACCAGCGCGATTCCCTGGGCCTTCATCTTCGGCAGCTCGGATTCCAAGACGTCGAGAACGAGGGCGCTGGGGCGGACCATCACAACGATCGAGCCTTTTTGCACGGCATCTGCAGCGATCTCCCGCACGCGCGCGCGCACGGACGCGGCCGTCCCCTTGTCGTCGTCCAGCGAGGCGCTCACGGGAAATGTCCGAGCCCCGGTCTCCTCCCCGATCTCCTCGACCATGCTCGACCCCGAGGTGTGCGCGTCGATGAAGGGGAGATCGCGCCGTTTCAGCTCGTCCAGCACGGCGCGCATCACGTCGGGATCGTTGAGCGCGGCGCTCCCCAGACGGCTCACCACTCCCTGAACCGGTCCCACCGCCGAGAGACACCGGGTGATGCGATCCTCGATCTCGATCCGCGACAGATCGAGAAGGATGGCGTCTTTCCCGGGGTCCACGCGCGGGTACCCCTTCGGCTCCATGGGGAGGTGGAGCAGGACCTCGTGATTCTCCTGGCGGACTTCCCTCCCGACCCGCCCCGCGTCGGACTTGTCGGGCCGGAGCGCCACCGAGAAGAGCACGGGGCTCTTCATGAACGCGCGATAGAGCTTGATCGGGCTCCCGTCGAGATCGGTGACGATGAAGGCGATCTCCGCTCCCGGATCCGCAACCGTCTCGCTGGGCTCGATGGTGATCGCGTGGGTGACCTGATTCCCGAATCCGAGACGTAGATCGAGGACGATGCCCGCAAGCGGCGCGGCGCGCTCGACCCCGTGGATGACGTTGCCACCCAGGAGCTGCATTCCCTGAGTCAGCGCGTCGTTGATGCGGTAGAGCGACGCGCGCCGGGGAACCTGGATGTGCCACTGGATGGGCGCCACGCTCGTCAAGCTGGCCGCCGAGGCGTTGGCGACGGCGCCGCGCCTGAACGGGGGCCCCGGCACCCCAGTCGCAGAAGGGACCACGCGCTCTTCGATCCTGCTCTTGTCGATGCCGACCTCCTCGAGCGCGGCGCGAAGCGTGCGGCTGGTCAGCCGGAGAAGCGGCGCGCGGTCGCCGGCCCGCAACGTGCGCAGATAGAGCGATTCGGCGCGGAGCCGGAAGCGCTGCCAATCGGAGTCGAGCGCCAGGGACTTGGCCGGGGCTTGCTGCTCCTGGGGGCGGTGGCTCGTCGTGAGCGGGGCGCGGGTCCTCGCAATGAGCACGGCCACGCCCGTGAGCACCACGACGATTCCAATGAAGAGCCCGCGCGAGGGCGCGCGGCGGCTTTTGCGCGGAGTGCCGCGTTTCTTTCGGGCCAATTCTTTCGGTCGGGAACGGGGAAGGTCGCGGCGAAGCTCGCCGGTCGAATCTTAGGCGCGGGTGTTACGGGGTGTCAAGGAAGGGGGGGCTAGATGCGCAGCTCGCTCCAGCGAATGATCTTCCATGTCGTGTCGGTGGGGGAAGTGGAGTCCGGTGTGGTCGGGGCAAATCTGAATTCGAACGACGACTTGTTCGACTCGATCACGCGAGACGTACCCGCATCGTCAATTGTCAGGCTCACAGTGCTCGGAGGAAGCTGAATCAAGGCCCACGTCGGCTGCGCCAGGTCGGTCTCCCTGAGAAGACTAGGTGGAATCTGAAGAGAGACACTCGTTATCGAGGTCGTCTTGGCCATGGCGCCCACGGAACTGACCTCCTCGGCCTTACTGAACGTAAGCTGAAGGATGCTCTGTGGGTTGCTCTGATCGATGGAGGTACCGATGTAGTCTGTGTCATACAATCGGTTCATTTCGACACTGTCTCTAGCTTCGTAAGCGATCTTGTAGGCCGCCATCACGTTGTAGGGGTCTGAGGGGAGGGGGTATATCGGAGGAGGCTTGGTGCAGTCCTTGCACCCCTTATCGATGTGGGTGGGGCTGAAGATGCACCCACCGACGAGTCCCATCGTGAGGAAGAGGCAGAGGATCGCCAAGATGCTGCGGTTCAGACGCTTGTGAGCTGGGGGCGGTAATTCGGGACGGCTGGCGGGCTGAGTCAGATGAGCTCCATGGGTGTCGGCCTGAGAAGTAAATATACCCGAAAACCGCCTCCTTATCAACCCTTGGGCTGACCCGTGGTTCCTCGGCACCCTCTCGGACTAGCCGGAGTCAGAACCCAACCCGGTAGACACGCCGCAGGTATCCCCATGTCCTCGCCCCCGATCCGTCCCGTTTGTCGACCCAATTCGTGATGTGCCACTGGGCATTGCCCCCCATGAAAAACGTGATGTCCGCGAGGCCGCGGAACAGCGTGTCGGGGGCGGCCTTTGCGGTCGCGGCCGGCTCATGAATCGTGAGGCGGTAGGCGTAAAAACGAATCTGGGTGCGCGAATCCGCCGAGATGACTCGCGCCGCGTACTCGGTATCGAATGATACCGCGTGGAATGTGACATTACGCGCGAGGAGGTTCGCATCCGTAGTCTCGACGCTCTTCGTCCAGTCGGCGAAGATGGTTCCGCCTGCCTCGACCGAGTCGGTGAAGTCGGGACGAAACACAAAGGCTGTGTCGAGCTGATCCGCGTAGCAGGACACCCCGGCGAACTCAGCGTAGTGATCCAAGACGTTGGCAACGACGCTGTCGGGCGAGTTCGGGGTGGCACAGTGGACGCCGGGGCCTCCTCCCGGGCGGGGATCCCGGGGCTTGAAGAGTCCGCATCCCGCCGCGAGGGCCAGGAGCAGGACAACGAGTGTTCCGAGCGCCCTCTTCTCTCCCATCAGAAGTCCTTCACCAGGGTGACACCCGCAATCCAGTCATCCTGTTCGTTCATGGGATCGGTAGGGAGCCTCTTCTCGTCGTAGGCGCCGATGTGCTGCACCGTCCCATTCAGCGTGGCGCCCCCGAGAATCGGGCGATTGACCGTGGCTCCCAAGGCAAGGTTCCATCGATTGTTGATTGTAGTGCCTCCCGAGGAGTTGATTCTCGTGTTGCTCAGGCTCTGGGTCACGGACAGCAGGATACCCGTTGAAGGCTTGAAATTCACGGACGCCGAAACAGTCTGGGCGTAGGTCTCGCTCGCAATTCTGTAGACGCGCACGGTCTCGCTGTCGGATCTGGAGAATGATCCGGAATCCCGGTAAAGAAAACTGTGGATGAGCTGGAGCGTCGCGAACCGGAACAGGGAATCGGACATGTAGGTGTCGATGCGCCGTATCCGGCTCAGCACGCTCTTGGATTCCGCCGAGGGGACGTCGTAGATCTGGTACAACGCGTTGAGGAGATAGACTTGGTTGATGCTGAGCCGAGGAGTGACGCCGAGCCTCAGGGCCGAGTCCATCTGGTACGTGGTCTGGATGTTATTTCCGGAGGAGCGCGTTGCGTCGATCGCGACGCTGTGTCCGCGACTCACCGAGAAGTGGACGAGCGTGCTGCACCGGTCCGAGACCTGGTACCCCCCACCCACGTTGACATAGGCCCGCGCGTTGTCCTGGTCGAGGGCGGAATCCACATACTGAAATGACGTGAGCGAGGCGGTCGCGACACCGTCGAGCGAGAGCCTTCGCGACACCCGGTGTGCGCCGGTCGCCTGCAGGAACCGGGTTACATTGGTGCCGTTCCCGTTCTGCTGACGGGAGTTTCGGTGGTAATCCACGTCGAACTCCAGTCCAGCCCGGGACGCCGCGGATGGGTTGAAGAGCAGGCTCGCCTTCCCTGTCTTGCTCGAAAGAAGGCTGTTCCGGTTGTTCCTGAAGAGATACTGCCCAAAAAATCGGCTCAGCCCGCCGTCCAGGCTTGCGGTCAGTCCTCGAATTGGGGACTGCTCCAGATGCATGGCGGCAGCCCGTTGGTCCGAGGAGTAGAGTTCCTGCCGGAGGGCGGTCCTGTCGTAGTAAGCCTGATCGCTTCGGCTCCGCTTGAGCGAAAGCGACGTGAGAAGTCCCCGGGGGCCGGTGTAGGTCATCTTTGTCTGGTACTGATAATTGTCGTTCGGGGCGGTCCCGGGAGTCTTGTCGAGCCGCTGCTCGAATAGAGTGGATCCTTTCTCGTAACCACCCAGGTGGCTTGTCGTCGTGGGCCGTACCCGGTTGCCCTGTGCGGTCGTCACCATGGAGAACCAGCTCTTCGGCTTCCAATCGACTTGGCCACTCAACCCATCCTGGCGTCCCGACGTGAGAGTGGAGTCGCGTTGGACATAAAAGCTGTCGACTCCCACCGAATCCCCGAACGCGTTTTTCAAGACCAGAACGCGGGCAATACCCTGGCCTTGCGGACGGAGCGCGATGGAGTGGTCCTGCTGCAGCTCACTCGACAAGACCGCGCGGACCCCGAAAGCCTTAGACGGAGCTAGAGAATACTGGGTCGAGACTTTGAGCCGGTTCTGTCTCTGAATGGATTCGGAGGTGATGTCGCGCGAGGAAGCTTTGTTGAACTGTCCGGTAGCGCTAACGATCCAGTTCTTTGTAGCTCGGAAGTCGAGTTGACCGGCGAACGTGCCCGCGCCGGCGCCCTGCCCCGGACGACCGATCTGATCGACGGTGCTGTAACTTCCACTCGTGTTGAGCGCCACGCGCGGCCTGAAAACGCCGTACGTCAGGCTCTGGGTCCACGTCCCGGTGGACACATCGCGATCGTAGCTGGTGATGTAGTTCAGTGGTATCCGAGTGGATGTCGTGAAAAGCGTGTCCGACGCCCCGATCGTCTGCTCCGTCGTCTGGGCGCGGGCGGACGGCGCCGCCAACGCACCGCACACGATGCCGAGCGCGGCCAGACCCGCGGTGAGCCGCCCCCTCACGTCGCTTCCCCGCCCCCTCACGCCGCGCCCCTGCCGCCCCGCCGCAACCACGCGCGGGCGAGCGCCACGAACTCAGCGGCGGAGAGCGTCTCGCCGCGCCGGACGGGATCGAGCCCGGCGTCCGCCAGCATCGCGCGTGCGTCGTCCGACGTCAGCTCCAGCCCGCGCGCGAGCGCGTTCGCGAGCGTCTTCCGCCGCGTGCCCATCGAGGCGCGCGCCATGCGCGAGGCCGCTTCGCGCTCCTCGAGGGTCGTGCCGGGATAAGGGCGCGGCGTGACCTCCAGCACCGTGGAATCGACTTCGGGGCGGGGGAAGAACGCGCCGGGCGAGACACGGAAGCGATTCTGGACGTCGGCGTTCAAAGCGATGAATACGCTGATGGAACCGTACTCCTTGGAACCCGGCCTGGCTGTGAGGCGCTCCGCGAACTCGCGCTGCACCATGAGGAGCGCCCTTCCGACGCGCTCCTTCTGCTCGAGGATCCACTCGAGCGCGGGCGTCGTGATCGAATAGGGAAGATTCCCGACCACGGTCACCTGTGCCGCCTCCGGAAAGACCGCCTCCACAGTGTGCTCCAGGATGTCGCCACGGACCACCCGCGAGCGGGGAAAGGGGCGAAGCTCCTCTTCCATGTGTTCGGCGAGGCGAAAATCCAATTCCACCGCGACGAAGGGCCGCCCCGTGGCGGCCAGCTCCATCGAGAGAGCGCCCAGCCCGGGCCCGATCTCGAGGACCGGCTCCTGTGGATCGGCGATGAGCCCCGCGATCCGGCGCGCAACCCGTGGGTCGCACAGAAAATTCTGCCCCAGCCGCTTGCTCGGCCGAACGCCGAGCCCCCGCAACCGAGCGGGGATCCCGGAGGACGCGCCCGCTCTAGAGCCGGAAGAGGCTTCGCGAGGCGGCGTCGGTCGCGTCCTCGAGCGCGCGCGGGGCGACCCCGAGCGCCGCGGCAAGCTGGTCCCGCACCAGTACTAAGTAGGCCGGCTCGTTTCGCTTTCCCCGATGCGGCATGGGGGCGAGGTAAGGAGCGTCGGTTTCGAGCACGATGTCGGTCAGCGTGAGCTCTCGGATGATGTCGGGCAAGGGGCTCTTCTTGAAGGTGGAGGATCCCCCGACCCCGATCTTGAACCCCATGGAAAGTACCCTCCTGGCGAGCGCCAGGTCCCCGGAGAAGCAATGAAAGCTGCCCCCGGCCTCGGGCGGACCCTCCTCGCGCAGGACCTCGGCGACCCGCTCGGCCGCCTTTCGGTGGTGGAGCACCAGGGGCTTCCCGGTCTCTTTCGAGATCGCGATGTGGCGGCGCAGAAAGCGCTCCTGCACCTCGGGTGGCGCGTTTTCGGGCCAGTGGAAATCGAGGCCGGTTTCGCCGATCGCGACCACCTCGGGCTCGCGCGCCAGGGCCGCGATCTCCTCCATCTCGGCCTCGCGGTCCTCGCGGACGTCGCAGGGGTGCATGCCCACGGCCGCCCTCACGCCGGGGTGCTTCCGCGAAAGCTCGATCGCGCGGCGGCTCGAGGCGGCGTCGGTCCCGGCTTCCACCACCCAGGCGACGCCCGCCGCTTTGGCCCGCGCGAGCAC
>JBGPHU010000052.1:0-17577 GCA_041484545.1 Candidatus Eiseniibacteriota bacterium
GATGCCGCGCTCTTTTTCCTCTTTGAGGCGGTCGGTATCGATGCCGGTGAGGCGGCGCACGAGCGCCGTCTTGCCGTGATCGATATGACCTGCCGTTCCGATCACGACCGGGCGCATCCTGCTCGCTCGCTAGGCCCGGACGCGGCGGATCGCGGCTCCGAGCCCCCGGAGCTTCTCCTCGATCCGTTCGTAGCCGCGGTCGAGGTGGTAGATGCGGGAGACGCGGGTTTCGCTCTTCGCCACCAGGCCCGCCAGGATGAGCGCCGCGGAGGCGCGCAGGTCGGTTGCCATGACCGGGGCGCCGCTCAGGGAAGGCACGCCGTGAACGGTGGCCGTGTTCCCCTCGACGCGGATGTCGGCGCCGAGGCGCAAGAGCTCGGCCACGTGCGTGAACCGGTCCTGATAGACGGTATCGGTGATGGTGCTCGTGCCGCTCGCCACGGAGAGGAGCGCCATGAACTGCGCCTGCATGTCGGTCGGAAATCCGGGATAGGGCGCGGTGGTGACGCGGAGCGGGCGGAGCCGCTCGGGCGCGCGCACGCGGACGCTGCGGTCGCTGACCGTGACCTCCGCGCCGGCTTCCGAAAGCTTGCCGATCACCGCGTCCAGATGCCGGGGCTCCACGGATGTCACCTCGACGTCGCCCCCCGTCATCGCGCCGGCCGCGAGGAAGGTGCCCGCCTCGATCCGGTCCGGAATCATGGCGGCATCGGCGGGATGGAGCCGGCTCGTGCCGGTCACCGCCAGCCTCGAGGTGCCCACGCCGTCGATGCGGGTTCCCATGGAGGCGAGGAATTCGGCGAGCGCCTCGATCTCCGGCTCGCAGGCCGCGTTCTCGATGACGGTCCTCCCCTCCGCGGTCGCGGCCGCCATGAGGATGTTCCCGGTCGCGCCCACGCTCGAGATGTCGAAGGAAAGAGAGTTCCCCTTCAGCTTGTCGCAGCGGGCCACGATGTAGCCGTGCTCGATCTCCACCTCGGCTCCCAGCTGCTGCATGCCGCGGATGTGGAGATCCACCGGGCGAGGACCCCAGGCGCAGCCTCCCGGCAGGGAGACCCGCGCTTCGCCGAACCGCGCGAGCAGCGGACCGAGTACGTAGACCGAGGCGCGCATGGTCTTCACCAGCTCGTACGGGGCTTCGGCGTTGTGGGCTCCCGTGGAATCCACGAAGATCGCCTGGCCGTCCTCGCGCTTGCTCCGAACCCCGAAGAGCGAGAGCAGCTCCAGCATGGTCTCGATATCGCGAAGCGCCGGGACGTTCGTGAAGCGGTAGATGCCGGGCGCGAGCAAGGTCGCGGTCAGGATGGGCAGGGTCGCGTTCTTGGAGCCGCTCACAGGGACCGTGCCCTTGAGCTTGCGGCCCCCTTCGATCCAGACTTCGTCCATGCCCGTGGCCTCGCTCGAGTCCTGGGGTGCGGCGGGTGCGGCCTTCGCCGGGTGTGTCTTCGTCTTCGTGTTCGCGTTCACCTTCATCGGGTACCCCGTCTTCCGGTCAAGATTCTCGGCATCCCCGCGAGATCGCGCGTGATGCGCGCCCCCGTGAGGTGCGGCCCGAATAGCTTCATGCATGGATCGGCCTGTTCGTCCCCGATCTCCAGTGCAAGAAGTCCGCCGGGCTTGAGCCAGGAAGAGAGAACCTCCGAGACGGCACGGAAAGCATCGAGACCATCCGGGCCGCCGTCAAGGGCTTCCCGGGGATCGTGGTCGCGCACCTCGGGCATGAGGCCGGGAATATCGCCGGTCGGGATGTAAGGAAGGTTTGAAACAAGCACATCGGCGGGGGCATCGATCCCCGCCGGGGGAGGCTCGCGGAAATCGGCGTTCCGGAGGGTCAGGCGCCGCGCGACCCCGTTCCGTCTGGCGTTACGGGAGGCCAGCGCGATGGCCCGATCGGACCGGTCGATCGCCGAAGCGGTCCAGCCGGCCGGAAGGGAGAGCAGGAGCGCGATCGGGATCGCCCCGGTGCCGGTTCCCAGATCCGCGATGGTCCCGCCGGCGGGCGGCTCGCCCACCTCGGCGTCCAGCTCCTCGAGCACGACCTCCACCAGGTGCTCCGTCTCGGGCCTGGGGATGAAAACTCCGGGCTCCACGTCGATCTGGGCCGCGTGGAACTCCACGTCGCCCAGGAGATGCTGCAGGGGCACCCGGCGGGACCGCGCCTCGAGGAGCCGCGCGAACCGCGCGACCTCTTCATCCCCGACGGCCGCGGCTCGATCCGACCAGAGACGGGCGCGCGTGATACCGAGCGCGTGGAGGAGGAGCCGCTCGGCCTCCGATTCCGGCGAGGAAACCCCCGAGCGCTCGAGCGTGTCGCGGGCCTGCGCGAGCAGCGCCGCGCGCGTCAGCGGCACGACCGCGCTGGCGCTTCCGACCGTCCTCGGGTTGGCGCCGCCGGCTGGGCGGGCGCTCATGAGCGGTTCGGGGCGGCTTCGCTCGACGCGGCCAGGCGCTCCGCTTGCTCCGCGTGGAACAGCCCGTTCACGACCTCGTCCAAGTCCCCCTCCATCACGTCCGGCAGGCGGTAGAGCGTGAGCCCGATCCGGTGCTCGGTCACCCTGCCTTGAGGAAAATTGTAGGTCCGTACCTTGGCGCTCCGGTCGCCGGTCGAAACCATCGACTTCCGGGTCTGCGCCAGCTTCTTCTCGTGCTCCTGAATCTCCAGGTCGAGAATCCTCGCCCGGAGCACCTTGAGCGCTTTGGCCTTGTTCTTGAGCTGCGAGCGCTCGTCCTGACATTGCACGACGATGCCGGTCGGGAGATGCCGGATGCGCACCGCGGAATCCGCGGTGTTGACGCTCTGGCCTCCGGGGCCCGAGGAGCGGAACACGTCCACCTGGAGGTCCGCGGGCTTCAGCTCCACGTCGATCTCCTCGGCCTCGGGGAGCACCGCCACGGTGACCGCGGACGTATGGATCCTTCCGCTCGCCTCGGTCTCGGGAACGCGCTGGACCCGGTGGACGCCGCTCTCGTACTTGAGGCGGCTATAGGCGCCGTTCCCCTCGATCGAGACGATGGCTTCCTTGGCGCCTCCCGCTCCGGACGGGCTGGTGCTCAGGATCTCGGCGCGCCACCCGTGTCGCTCGGCGTACTTCACGTACATCCGCAGCATCTCCGCCGCGAAGAGCGCCGCCTCGTCCCCGCCGGTGCCCGCGCGAATTTCCAGGATGACGTTCTTCTGGTCGAGCGGATTGGGTGGAAGGAGAAGCTTCGGCAGCTCGGCCTCGAGCTTGACGCGCTCCTCCTCCAGCTCGGTCAGCTCGGCCTTCGCCATGCCCAGAAGCTCCTGGTCCTTTTCCGTCCGCAAGATGGCCGTGTCCTCCGCGATCCGCTGCAGCGCCCGGTCGTAGCGGCGCGCGACCGTGACCAGCTCCTCCAGCGAGCTTCGCTCCTTGCTGACGCGCTTGAGCTCGCCCGGATTGTGATGGATGTCCGGATCGGCGAGTTTCTGGGTCAGCTCCTCGAATCGGGCCTTCGCCCGTTCCAACGCTTCGCGGATGGCGGATCCCCCTTAGAGGACGGCGCGAAGAGCGGCGATCGCCACCTCGAGCATGTCGCCCGAGGGCTCTCGCGTCGTGAGTCGCTGAAGCCTGAGGCCGGGCTCGCTGATCCACCGGACCCACCCCTTGTCGTAGTGGGCGCCGGCGAATCGGATGATCTCGAAGGAGATGCCGGCGATCACCGGGATGAGCGCGAACCGGAGCAGACGGGCCTGCCACGTGTCGGGCCGGCCCAGGAAGGCGAATACGAGGAAGCTGACGATGACGACGAGGAACAGGAAGCTGGTGCCGCAGCGCGGATGGAAGCGGCTGAAGGTCTGGGCGGTCGCGGGGCTGAGCTCCTGCCCCGACTCGAGGTTGTGGATCGTCTTGTGCTCGGCGCCGTGGTACATGAAGACCCGCTGCATCTCGCCCCAGTACCCGACGGCCGTGATGTAGATCATGAAGAAGGCGAGGCGGATCACGCCGTCGATCATGTTGAAGAGGAGCCCCTGGCGCACGCCCGTGAGGTCCGTGAGCTTGAGCGGCAGGTAGAAGAAGATCAGGAATCCCAGGAGAAACGAGATCGCGACCGTGAAGCCCATGCCCAATCCGAGCGTCCCGAAGCGCCCCCGGCCCTTCGGGCTCTCCTTGGTCTCGACGACCGCGGCTTCGGCCGAGAACGCCAGGGCCTGGATGCCGATGCGGAGCGACTCGATGAGCACGACCGCGCCGCGCACGATCGGCAGTCCGAAGACCGGGGTGCGGCGGGAAATGGAGACGAACTCCAGGGTCTTGACCTGGATGGTCCCGTCCGGCAGGCGAACGGCGGTCGCCACCTTGCCGGGCGACCGCATCATCACGCCTTCGATGACGGCCTGCCCACCAATGGGCGAATAACGATCGGGCATCGAGAATGGAGCCGGGGCGGCGGGAGGACTAGGCGCCGGCCGGCGTTTCGGCGCCGGCGGGCTTGTCCTTGATCCCGTACTTCCGGCGGAACCGCTCGATCCGGCCCGCGGTGTCCACGAGCTTCTGCTTGCCCGTGAAGAACGGGTGGCAGTTCGAGCAGATTTCGACGTGGACGGTGTCCTTCACCGTCGCGCGCGTCTCGATCACGTTGCCGCAGACGCACACGATCTTGGTATTGAAGTATCCAGGATGGATCCCGTGTTTCATGGCGCAGTACTCCTTCTCACGTGTTCATCATCGCCAGGAATTTCTTGTTCGTCTTGGTCTGGCTCATCTTGCCGATCAAGAATTCCATGGCTTCGACGGGGTTCAGTTCGTTCAGGAATTTCCGGAGGATCCAGACCTTGTTCAACTCCTCCTGGGTCATCAGGAGCTCTTCCTTGCGCGTTCCCGAGCGGTTGATGTCGATGGCCGGGAAGATGCGCTTGTCCGCCAGCTTGCGATCCAGGACCACCTCCATGTTGCCGGTGCCCTTGAACTCCTCGAAGATGACGTCGTCCATACGGCTTCCGGTCTCGATCAGCGCGGTGGCGACGATGGTAAGGCTCCCGCCGTTTTCGATGTTCCGCGCCGCTCCAAAGAACCGCTTCGGCTTCTGAAGCGCATTGGCGTCCACGCCGCCCGAGAGGATCTTGCCCGAGTGCGGGACGACGGTATTGTGGGCGCGCGCGAGCCGCGTGATGGAATCGAGGAGGATGACGACGTCGCGATTGTGCTCCACGAGCCGCTTCGCCTTCTCGATGACCATGTCCGCGACCTGGACGTGGCGCTCGGCGGGCTCGTCGAAGGTGGAGGAAACCACCTCGCCCTTCACCGACCGCTCCATGTCCGTGACTTCCTCGGGACGCTCGTCGATCAGGAGCACGATCAGCATCACCTCGGGATGATTGTCGGTGATGGAGTTCGCGATCTTCTGGAGCAGAACCGTCTTTCCGGCGCGCGGCGGCGAGACGATGAGGCCGCGCTGCCCCTTCCCGATCGGCGTCAGGAGATCCATGATCCGCGTCGGCATGTCTTCCGCGCGCGACTCGAGCCTGAGCTTCTCTTGCGGATAGAGAGGCGTCAGGTTGTCGAAGAGGATCTTGTCCTTGGCGGCCTCGGGCGGCTCGAAGTTGACGGCCTCGACGCGAAGGAGCGCGAAGTAGCGCTCGCCGTCCTTCGGCGGGCGGACCTGACCCGAGACCGTGTCTCCGGTCCTGAGATCGAACCGCTTGATCTGGGAGGGCGACACGTAGATGTCGTCCGGGCCCGGCAGATAGTTGTAGTCCGGGGAACGGAGGAAGCCGTATCCCTCGGAGAGGATCTCCAATACCCCTTCCGCGAAGATGAGACCGTTCTTCTCGGTCTGCCCTTCCAGGATCTTGAAGATCAGCTCCTGTTTCCTGAGACCGCTCGTCCCTTGAACGTTGAGCGAGTGCGCCAGCTCCATCAGCTCGGCAATCGTCTTGCTCTTGAGCTGGATGATGTCGAGCCCCTTCTGCGAAGGCGAAGGAGAGGTCGACGGCGGTGCGCTTGCGGCAGCGGGGCTGGGGGGCGGCGTTTCGGTTTGCTGTTCCATGTCGTTCTGCGGCTCCTCGGTGTTGATCGTCGTGGCGTCGGGCGCGTCTACGCTGGGCGTATCCGCGCTGCGTCGCCGTGTGGGGGTTGTAGTTGAGCGGGACATTGTGCCGGCCGAACTGAGGTCCTCAAGGTAGAGGGAATCTACAACGTCTCGTATTTCTTAAGAGGGTTGTGGTGGTTCCGGTGTGGCTTACCGCGTGACCGCACACAGGCGATCCAGTATCGGGGAACTCAATCAGGGCCTCTCCGGCCCTAGGACCGCCTGGTGGTCCGTGGAATTAGACTACCGATCCAGCCCGATGGTGTCAAGGTCAAATCCGGAACGCGCTAGGACTTCTTCGCTGGAAAGGCGCCCTTCGAGAAAATCTGCCCCTCCATGAACGTGAACGATTTCCCCTTCGACCAGAAGAACCAGGTCTCGAACGTCTTGTTCTCTTCGCTGTAGGTGTAGACCTCTTCGGGATAGCCCTCGGTCTTGAACACCGTTTTCAGCTGGTTCTGCGCTCCAAGGCGATTATCGGCCGAATCCACCCAAACTTTCGGGTCTTTCTTGGTCCCCTGGGTGAGCGCCTTGTAGATCGTGTATTCGGCCACCGAGGCGTCCTTCGCCCCCGTCTTGTTGAGCGAGAGGAACAGGAACTGGTGGTTGGTCGCGTCTTGAGGGTCCAGCTCCAGCGCGTGATTGAGCGTGACGATCGCGCCCTTGTAGTCCTGCGTCTGGAACTTGGTCTGGCCGGAAATGCTCCAGATCTGCTTGTTGTTCGGGTAGAGGCCGGTCGCCCGGTCGGCCAACGCGATGGCCTTGGGGTAATTCTCCTGGTTCGCGTAGATCACGATCGCGTTGTAGATCGCGTCTTGCCTGATCGAATCCGGAGAAGCGGGTTGATCGAGGACCCCCACGAACCCCGCGGCCGCGCTGTCGTAGGCGGCTCTCTGCTTCGGGGATCCCTTCGGGGCCGCCTCCGCCATCTTGTAGTAGGCGTCGGCGATACGCAGCTGGTACCCCGAGGCGTTCGAGGGATCCGCCGTCATGGCGTCGCGGAATGCCTGGATCGACTCGACGTACTTGCCGCCTTCGTAGAGACGCTGGGCCCGCTGCATCACGGCCGCGCGGAGGTTTTGATGCAGCCTCGCGTCGTCCGGCTTGATCAAGAGCCCGCGCTTGGCGGCGCGTATGGCATCGTCGGTCCGCCCGAGCTGGCTGTAGACGTAGGCAAGGTTCTGATAGGTCTCGAGCGAGGACGGATCGACATAGGACGCCAGCTCGAAATCGTACGCGGCTTCCGCCACGATGCTGGCGCCGGCGTAGGCCGGGAACACCGTCGTGTCGACGACGGCTCTCTGGAGATCGCCCAGCCCCTCGTAGGGCACGTAATCGAGCTTCTTCGCCTCGGTTTCGCCCGGCCCGAAGTAGAGCGTCATCTTGGAGTCCGGGTAGTACCAGAATTCGTGCGCGCCGGTCTTCTCCGTGATCTTCACGAACTCGTGTGGGGCGCCGTACTGCTTTTCGGCCTTCCCCTGGGC
This sequence comes from Candidatus Eiseniibacteriota bacterium, assembly GCA_041484545.1. Lineage (GTDB taxonomy): Bacteria > Eisenbacteria > RBG-16-71-46 > SZUA-252 > SZUA-252 > WS-7. The sequence continues at coordinate 7,533 of JBGPHU010000052.1, forward strand.
GGAGGATTCGTCGGCCGAGCGCTCGCTCTCGACCTCGAACGATCCGGCCCGGTTGAGCGCGCTGACTCCCGCGTTGAAGAGCTGCGCGTTGACCGCGAGGCGGTTCCGCTCGAGGTCCTGAATGCGCTTCGCATCATTCTTCTTCTTGGCGACGTCGATTCCCATCTGGAACGCGGCGCCGGCGGAGACATACTCGCGCTGCTGCGCGCGCGCGAAGGCGAGGAGCGAGAGCGCTTCCATGTTCTCGGGCTCTCCCTTCCTCGCGCACTCGAGGAAGTAGGCGGCCTTGTCGTAGACCTTCTGCTGGATGTAGACCTTGCCGCTCGTGAGGCAGAGGCTCGCGGAGGCGGGCTGGGGGACGAGGAGCGCGAGCGAACCGAGAGCCGCGAGCCCCGCGCCGAATCTGCGTAGTTTCATCGAGAATTCCATCCACCCTCCGAGATGCGCTTGCCTTCCACCACTATATACACGCGCGCAGGCGCGCACGTTCCTCACCTGGCCTCGATTAGAGCCTTCGATGCGAGACCTGTCAAGCGGGTTCCGCCGGTCCCGACCGGAGCGATCATGTGGCAAGACATTGGTGGGTAGCGGCTTAGAGCACATGCCTCGGGTCCACGTCAACCGTCACGCGGATCCCGGAGGACTTCCTTGCCTGGATCGCGGGAAGGGCCCGCTTGATGAAGGATTGCAGGGCGTTCCGCGAGCCGCTCCGGATCAGGATGTGCCAGCGCTCCGCCCCCTGGATCCGCGCGATCGGCTTGGGCGCGGGCCCCAGTAGTTCTACGCCGGCGCCGCGCGCGAGCGCGTCCAGGGACGCGCGTAGCGAACCGGCCTCGCGGATGACGCGCTCCTTCTTGGCACCGCGCACTTCGACCTCCACGAGGTGTCCGAACGGCGGGTACCGAAGCTCTCGGCGCTCGGCGGCCTCCAGCTCGTAGAACATCTCGAAGTCCTGCGCCGCGGCGCAGCGGAGCGCCGGATGCTCGGGGTCGTACGTCTGCAAGATCACCTCTCCGGCGCGGTCCCCGCGCCCGGCGCGTCCCGCCACCTGGGTCAGGAGCTGGAAGGTGCGCTCCGCCGCCCGGAAGTCGGGCAGGTAGAGCTGCAGGTCCGCCACGATGATCCCGACCAGCGTCACGAGCGGAAAATCGAACCCCTTGGCGACCATCTGAGTGCCCAGGAGGAAATCGGTCTCGCCGGCGCGAAAAGCCCCGAGGATGGAGGCAGCGGAGCCGCGCTTGCGGGTGGCGTCGAAATCGAGCCGCGCGATTCGCGCCGCGGGAAAAAGGCGCGCGGTCTCGCGCTCGACCCGCTGGATGCCCACGCCCCCGAACCAGAGATTTGCGGCCCCGCACTTCGGACAGGCGGGTTTGAGGGCGCGCTGGGCGCCGCAGTAATGGCAGAGGAGCGTCTGATCCTCGAGATGGACCGTGTAGGAGACGTCGCAGCGGTCGCACCGCGCGACCTCGCCGCATCCGCGGCACTGGAGATAGGTGGAGTGCCCGCGCCGGTTCAGGAAGAGGATCGCCTGCTCGCGCCGCTCGAGCGTCCGCGCCATCGCTTCCAAGAGCGGGGCGCCCAGGAACCGCGCGGCGCCCGTGGGCACGCCCGCCGCCACGGGCGCACCCTGCGCGGGACGGTGCCTGAGATCGGTGATGCGCACCGTGGGGAGCGGCCGGCCGTCGATCCGCCGCGGGAGGCGGAGGAGCCCGCAGCGTCCCTGCTTCACGCGCGCGAAGGTCTCGAGGCTGGGCGTGGCCGACGCCAGCACCACGACGCCGCCGAGCCTCTGCGCGCGCACGAGCGCCACGTCGCGGGCGTGGTAGCGGGGCGCGTCGTCCTGCTTGTAGGCTGAGTCCTGCTCCTCGTCCACCACGATGAGGCGGAGATTCCGGAACGGGAGGAATACCGCGGAGCGCGTGCCCACCACCAGGTCCACCTCGCCGGCCGCGGCCGCGCGCCAGACGTCCGCGCGCTCCCGCGGACGGAGCGTGCTGTGGTAGAGCGCCACGCGTCCGAAGCCCGCGCGGCGGAACGAGTCGAGCGTCTGCGGGGAGAGCGCGATCTCCGGCACGAGAATGAGCGTCTGGCCTTGGTCCCGGAGCGCCTCGGCGGCGGCGTGGAGGTAGACGGCCGTCTTCCCGCTCCCGGTGACTCCGAAGAGGAGGAAGGCGCCGAAGGCGCGCGCGCGGATGGCGGCTTCGAGCGCCGTCAAGGCCGCGCCCTGTTCCTCGTTCAGCTCGCCCCGCCCGGGAGGGGCGCTCGCGAGCCATGCCCCTTCTTCCTCCGCGGCCGCGCGCGGGGCGCGGCGCGTGAGACCGCCCGGAGAGGGAACGGCCGCCTGGAGCACGTCGCTCAGGCCGGCGGCGTAGTAGTCCGCGACCCAGCGGCACAGCTCGAGCAGCTCGGGCGTCACCACCAGGCGCGGCTCCGGGACTCCCGAGATCTTGCGCACGCGGAAGCCGGGGCGGCGGGATTCGATCCCCAGAACGGTGCCCCACACGCGGCGGGGTCCGACAGGAACGAGAACGCGGAGTCCTACCTCGGGCGTGTCCTCTTCGGGGATCTCGTAGACGAGCGTTTCTTCACGGGCGAGCGGGATGGGGACGGCGACGCGGACCAGGGCCATGGCGGCCGCATGGTATCACCGGCGGGGAAAACGCGGACGGCCGGAGGCCGCCCGCGGGTTACGCCAAGGGGGTCGGCCGCTCGGAGACGGTCTGGCCCAGAAGCTGGTTGATGCGCTCCACCAGCTTTCTCGGGCTGAAGGGCTTCGTGATGTAGTCGTCCGCGCCCACGTCGAATCCCAGCTTCTGATCGACGTTCCGGCCCTTCGCCGAGAGGAGGATCACCGGAATGTGCTGCGTCGCGGCGCTGGACTTGATGTTCTTGCACACCTCGTACCCGTCCAGCTTCGGCATCATGATGTCCAGCACGATGAGATCCGGCTTCTCGGTCTTCACCTTTTCGAGCGCCTGTTCTCCATCGAGCGCGGTGATGACCTCGTAGCCTTCCATCCCCAGACTGAAGTCCAGGATGTGGACGATGTAGATCTCATCGTCTACGACCAGGATTTTCCCTTTGGACATCCGACTCACCTCCTCTTTCCTGCAGCCAGGATTCCTATCGGCGCTTTATGCCGCTTCTCCAGCCTGAACTAGCTTCGTATTCTCCTCGGATTCAAATAGTTGCGAGAAAGTCTCCACGACCCGCGCGTCGAACTGGCTCCCCTTGTGCTGCTGGATCTCCCGTAACGCCTCCGCGTGCGTCATGGCATGCCGGTAGGGCCTGCCGATGGTCATGGATTCGTAGGCGTCCAGGACCGCGATGATCCTCGCCCCGATCGGAATCTCGCTCCCCTTGAGCCCCTTCGGGTACCCGCGGCCGTCCATCCGCTCGTGGTGCGCGAGAATGATTTCGGTCACCTGGTCCTGGAACTCGATCGGTTTCACGATCTCGGCCGAGCGCAGGGGATGGAGCGCCACCTGGGCCCACATTTCTTCGTCCAGGCGCCCGGGCTCCTGAAGCACGGAAAGGTCGATCTGCCCCATGCCGACGTCGTGCACGCTCGCGACATAGGCCAGGACCTCCAGGTCCTCCTCCGGGAGCCCAAGCTTCCGGCCCACGGCCACGGCGCGCCCCGCCATGGAGCCCGAGTTCAGCTTCAGGCGGCTGCGCCGCGCGTTCTCGATGATGGCGGTCATGGCCATGGCGGTCTCCTCGGTCCTGTCCGAGGAGCGCTCGTGCTCGGAGACGCGCTTCCACGCCAGCGCCACCCGGTCGGCGAGCGAAGAGAGGAGCGCCCGGTCATCCTCGGTGAAGGGGGTGCAGGAGATCTTGTTGTTGATGTTGATCACGCCCACCACACGGCCCTCGATCTTGACCGGGACCGAGAGGAGCGACTTGGTCTCGTACTGGTGCCCGTTCGGGCGCTCGAACCGTGGATCCTCTTCAATGTTCGTGACGAGGAGCGGCTTGCCGTGCTTGGCGACCCAACCTGCGATGGAATCGCCGATCTTGACCCTCGTACCGCACACCACTTCCTCGCGCAGCCCCCGCGCCGCGCGGATGTAGAGCTCATCGCGCTCCTCGTCCACCAGCATGAAGGAGGCGGTGCGCGCGTTCATGACCTCGGCGATCATCTCCACGGTGAGCCGGGTCAGGTGATTCGAGACCGATCGCGTCGGCGTCCATGCCGCGTGCGTGATCACGTGGGCGTCTCCGGGCGATACAGGCAGAAGCACCGTGAAGCGGGAGCCGACGCCGATTTCGCTCTCCGCGGCGATCTCGCCCCCGTGCCATTCCACGATGCTCTTGGAGATCGTGAGCCCCAGGCCCACGCCCGGGTACTCCCGCGAGAGGGAACTGTCGATCTGGTAGAACTTGTCGAAGATCCGGTCGATCCCCTCCTTGGGAATGCCGATCCCGGTGTCCTCGACCTGGATCCGCACCGTGCGTCCCTCGATGGTGGTCCGGAAGGTGACCGCTCCGCCCTCGTGCGTGAACTTGATCGCGTTGCTCCCGAGGTTGTTGAGGACCCTGCGCAGAAGGTCCCGGTTCGCCTCGATCACGATCTCGGTCGCTTCCGACTCGACCACGATCGAGATCTTCTTCGCGTCCGCCATCGACTTCAGCATCGCGACCACTTCCTGGGTCAGCGCGGTCAGATTGAAGGGCTCACGCACCATGCGGAACCGCCCCGACTCGAGCTGCGAAAGCTCCAGGATGGAGTCGATCAGGTGGCGGAGCTTCAGGCTCTGCTCGTCGATGACGCCGAGGAACTGCCGCTGCATCTCCACGGTGGTCGAGCCGACGTGCTCCAGAAGGGCCTCGGCATACGCTCGGATGGCAGTTAACGGTGTGAGGAGCTCGTGGGAGACGGTGGAGATGAACTTGTTCTTGAGCTCGGCCACCTCCTCGCTCCGCTCCGTGGCCTCCTCCAGCCGGACCATGCTGTCGTTCAGGCGCTCGTAGAGGCTCGCGTTCTGGATCGCCACGACCGCGTGGGTCGCCAGGATCTCCAGCGTCTCGATGGTCTCCCGCGAGGGGAGCCTCCGGTCCACGGGGTCGTCGACCGAGAAGTATCCGATCGTGGCGCCGTCCTTGGTGTAGAGCGGCACGAAGAGCACGTCCTCCTGGTGCCACTCGCCCTCCTGCCGCAGGCCCAGCTCCGGCGTGACCCCCTCCTCGTCCACCTCGTCCCAGAACTTCCGCTCGTGGCTGATGAAGTAGGACCGGCTGACGCGGAACTCCTCCTTGAGCCAGCTCTCGAACTCCGTCTTCGGGATGTGGTGCTGCTCCAGCTTCCGGATCGCATCGCCGCTCAGACCCGCGAACGCCTGCGCCTGGAACTCCGATCCCCCGTCGTTCAGAACGCGCAGGAGCACGATCCGGAACCCGGCGGCGTCGGAGACGGCGTGGACGATCTCGTGGAGCACGACGTCGAGCGAGAGGTTGGAGTTGATGCTCGTCGCTATCTCTAAGACTTTCTTGATCCTGGCCGCGCGCTTGCGGCTCGTGAGCAGCTGATATCGGTAGAGGTCGCCCATCTTGTCGCTCGCCTGGGTCAGCTCGTCGTTCCGGTGGATGGCAGCGTCGTAGGAGGAGCGGAGCGACTTGAGCTCGTGCCGGAGCGAGCGGCGATGGCGCACCTGCTCCACGAGAAGGAGCACGGCGGCGGCCAGCGCCCAGATCAGGTCGGCGGCGGGAATCATGGGGACACCCTGGCCCGGGTCGGAGCCGGCGCGCCACGCTCGCCCCGAAGCGCCAGAAGCTGCTCGAATTCCTCGACGACCCGCGGGTCGAACTGGGAGCCGGAGCAGCGCCGGATCTCGGCTTGGGCCTCGGCCTCCGGCATGGAATCTCGATAGGGCCGGCCCAAGGTCATGGCCTCGAACGCGTCCACCAGCGCCAGAATCCTCGACGCGAGCGGGATCTCCCCGCCGGCGAGCCCGCGGGGATAGCCGTGACCGTCGAAGTGCTCGTGATGGCTCATGATGATCTCATTCACCCGAGAGGCGAACTCGATCGGCTGCAGCATGCGGACACCGTCCTGCGGGTGACCCTCCACGCGGCGGCGCTCCTGCTCCGTCCAGCGCCGGGAGCTCAGGATCAGGTCATCGCCGACCGCGAGCATGCCGACGTCGTGCACGCGGGCCACGTAGCCCAGCACCTCCAGATCCTCCTCCGGGAGCCCGAGCCTGCGTCCCAAGTCGGTCGCGAGCTTGAAGGCGCGGCGCGAGCTCCAGAGCGCGTAGCTCCGCTTCGCCCGGATCACGGTCCGGATCGTGTTCAGGGTGGCGTAGACGTCCCCGGCCGCCCCCGCCGATCGCACGCGCTCGAGCGCCATCCCGACCCGCTTCGAGATCGCCACGAGCAGGCTCAGGTCGTCCGGATCGAACGGAAGCCCCGTCGACTTGCTGCTCACGTTCACCACTCCCACCACCTCTCCGGAGATCCGGAGCGGCACGCAGAGGAGCGACTTGGTCTCGTATTGCGGGTGGTTGAGTTTCCGGAATCTGCGGTCGTTCTCGATGTCGTTGACGAGAAGGTTTTCACAGGTCTGGGCCACCCACCCGGCGATGGAGGCGCCGGTCTTCACGCGCGCCCGCGCCACCATGTCCGGATCGAGTCCGTGCGCCGCGCGGATGTGAAGCTCGGTGCCGTCCTCGTTGAAGAACATGACCGAGACGTTCCGGGCCTCCATCACCTCGGCCACCATCTCGACGGCGCTCGACAGGATCGTGCGCAGCTCGGGGCTCTCGAAGAAGGGCTCGAGCGATCGCATGAGGTTCCGGAACCCGCGCTGGATGATCGGAAGCTCCAGGACGAAGCGGCTCCCCTGGCCCAGCTCGCTCTCGACGCGGATCGTTCCGCCGTGAAGCTCCACGACGCTCTTCACGATCGCGAGCCCCAGACCCGAACCGCCGACCCGCTCCGCGCCGCCTTCCTCCACGCGATAGAAGCGCTCGAACACGCGCGCCAGCTTGTCGGGCGGGATTCCCATCCCGTGGTCCTCGACGACAATCTGCATCCGCTCCCCCGCGGTCATCGCGTGAATCGTGATGGCCGTGCCCTCGCGCGAGAACTTGGCCGCGTTGTTGATGAGATTCACCAGCACCTGCTTCAGGAGGTCCGGATCCGCCTCGATCGGCGGGAGGCCGGGCGCGAAGACCCGCCCGACCGTGAGGTGCTTCGCCACGAGGTACGGCTCGACGGTCGGCATCACCTCATCAACAAGCCGGGTCAGGTCGAGCGTCTCCGACTTGAGGCGGCGGCGGCCCGAGTCCATGCGGCTCAGGTCGAGAACGTCGTTCACGATCCGCGTCAGCCGGTCGCACTCCTCGTTGATGATCGTGAGGAACTTCTCGTGCATCACGAAGGAGGGGTTGTTCACATTGTCGAGCAGCGTCTCGGTGTATGCCTTGATCGAGGTGAGCGGCGTGCGCAGCTCGTGAGACACGACCGAGATCAGCTCGGATTTCATCTCGTCGATCCGCCGGAGCGAGGCGCTGGCCTCTTCGAGCCGGTTGGTTTTCTGCTCCAGCTCCGCGTGCGTGCGGATGCGATCGACCGCGAGTCCGATCAGGTCGGCGAGGAAGAGCAGAGCCCTGCGGCGCCGCGCGCTGGCCCGGAGCGGCCGGTTGAACCCGAGGAGGGCCACGCCCAGGAGCGAGGTCCCCACGATGATGGGGACGCCGACGATCGCCGCGGGCGAAGGCTCGTTGCCGCGCAGCTCCCGCCAATCCGCTTCGTCCAGACTGCCCGCGTCTTCGATGATGATCGTCTCGCGGCGCAGGATCTGGGCGAGGAAGCTTCCGGGCCTCGGCGAGACCCGGCACGAACCGTGGGGCGCGGATTCGCCGCGATCGAAGTTCTCTCCCTGGAGCTCGCCGGTCTCGTAGTCCAGGAGGAGAAGCGAGAAACTGTCGGCGCGCGCCAGCTCCATCACATGCCGGGCGACGGAGGCCACGAGGCCCGGGGCGTCGAACGCGGACTGGACCGCGAAGCTCAGGCTGGAGAGGCCGGGAAGGAGGCGGATGGTGGAACCCGGGGGACGGCCTGCGTTTTCCGGGGCGCGGCTCGCCATCAGGAGGTTTCCGGTGGCTCGCCGAGGGGAACGTCGGCGGCCGGCATGATGGGGCTGCCATCCGAGCGGCGGTCGGAAATCACGACGCTGCCGCGCATCGCCTTGCCCTGCTTCTTCAAGTCCTTGGAGATGTCGATGACCTGTGCGCCGTGGTGGATGTCGCGTCCCACGTTGCTCACGATCAGGAGCGTGATCGACATGATCTCGAACTTCTTCACGCCCCCCTGGCGGCTGGAGAGCACGACGATGTGCCCACGCTTCAGGTCCTGCTCGTCGTACTGGCTCGGGATCCCCGCGTCGAAGCTGGAGCGGATCGCGTGGGCGATGTGGGGGGCGCGCTCCGGAGTGGTGATGACGACGAAGTCGTCCCCTCCGATGTGCCCCACGAAGTCGCCGGGCAGGCCGTACCGCTGAACCTGTTCCTGTAAGAGCGCGGCCACGAAGCGGATCACAACGTCTCCCCGCGCGTGCCCGTAGTAGTCGTTGTAGGCCTTGAAGTAGTCGAGGTCGATGTGGAGGTAGGCGAACTTCTCCCCCTGCGCGATCCTCCGCGACAGCTCCGTCTCGATGAGCACGTTTCCGGGAAGGCCGGTGAGCGCGTTGGACTGGAGCTGTCCGCGCCGCGTCTTGAGCTGGTTCCGCACCCGGAAGAGAAGCTCGTTCTGCGCCCACGGCTTGGTCAGGTAATCGTCGGCGTAGAGCTCGAGGCCGTGAATCTTGTCCTCGAAGGTCGACTTGGCGGTGAGGAAGATGACCGGGATACGCGAGGTGAGCGGGTTCGACTTGAGCTGCCGGCACACCTCGTAGCCGTCGAGCCCCGGCATCATCACGTCGAGGAGAATCAGCTCCGGCGGCTCGCGCCTCACTTCCTCGAGGCCACGGATGCCGTCCGGCGCAGTGCGCACTTCGTACGACACGTCCTTCGCGTCGGTGAGTTGCTTTTCGAGTATGAACCGAAGCTTGGGATCGTCCTCGATCACGAGGATTCGTCCTGTCTCCGGAGCTGGTGTGTCCTGGCTCACGCGTGACACCTCGAATTCCGTTCGGGCGTAGCGGCTCGCGCGCAGATTCGAAACCCCTGAAGCGCGGAACTGGATACCGCTCTTCGAATTGTTCGGCTTCACGCGTCCGATCTTGAGTGGCCGGCAGGGAATAGGGAGGGGTCTGGGCCTAGGCGGGCATTCGGGGCGCATTGCAAATTGCACTGGTCCCGGGACGAGTCCCGCGAAGGTGCCGGCTCGCCCGGGTCCAGTCCGCCACTTGCTCCGGAACGTCACTCTCGAACAACATGCCCCGGGGCATGTTGAGGGCACCTAACTTCAATCCCTACAACGTAATTGAGAGTTGTTTCCGATCCCGTCCACGTGCGTGCCCTCTTCGAGCGCGGATTTCTCAAGGAATCACGGGCGAAGGAACCCGTCCTGGGACGAGTTGCAGACTCGGAAACGACTGCAACAGAATGACTTAACTTTCAATCCGTGGTTCCGTGCTCTGGCATGCTCAAGGTGTAAGCGCGGGCTGGTGAGGCAGCTCAGACCGGCAGGGGCGTGAAGGAATCCAGGTTGGCAACCGCGGAGGCGGTAAAGGGCGTGGTCTCCCCGCGCCGGAGCGCGAAGGACCCGGCGTGGGCGATCATGGCGCCGTTGTCGCGGCAGAGCTTGGGCGAGGGGAACCGCGCCGGGATGCCCCGGGAGGCGGCGACGCGGGCGGTCTCCTCGCGGAGGAGCGTGTTGCAGGCGCAGCCGCCAGCCACCGTGACCGCGGTCGCCTCGTAGCGGGTCAGGGCCTGGCCCAGGCGCTCCACGAGGACGTCCACGATCGCCTTCTCCACCGAGGCCGCGATGTCGCGGAGCCGCGCCTCGGGGATCGGATGGGGCTCCTTTTCGATGAAGAGCTTCGCCGCGGTCTTGAGCCCGCTCATGCTGAAGTCCAGCGTGTCGCCCTTCAATTTCGCCC
>JBGPHU010000053.1:0-17379 GCA_041484545.1 Candidatus Eiseniibacteriota bacterium
GTCTCGCACCTCCCCTTCGACCTGGCTCACGAGATGCATCACATGCGACTAGCGCTCCACGTCCATGAACGTGGTCGTGCGCACGCTCCCGATCCGAGCGATGCGGCCCACGTCGTTCCGACCCAGGTCCACCAGCATGACGTGCTCCGCCCGGTCTTTCTCGCTCGTGCGGAGATCCTTCTCCATCGCCTCGTCCTCCCCGCGGGTCTTGCCGCGAGGCCGGGTCCCCGCGATGGGCCGGAGGGCGACCCTCGAGCCCGACACCCGCACGAGGATCTCCGGCGAGGAGCCCGCGATCGCCCGCTCGCGATTCTTGAGGTAGAACATGTAGGGAGAGGGGTTGAGGATCCGGAGCGCGCGATAGACGTCGAAGGGGCTCACCGGCGCCTCGGCGTCCAGCCGGTGCGCGAGCACGATCTGGACGGCGTCTCCGGCGCGGATGTGCTCCTTCGCGGTCTCGACAGCGTTCCTGTAACCTTTCTCCCCGAGGTTGCTTACGAAGGATATCTCACCGTTCGCGTCATGGCGCGCGGGCAGCGCCGGCGGAAGCCCCGAGAGACGGGCTACCATCTCGTCGATGGTGGCCGCCGCCTCCTTGTAGCGGCGCTCCGGGTGCCCTTCCGGGCGGCTGTTCACGACGAAGCGGAGCCTGTGGCGGAAGTTGTCGAAGATCAGAACCAGATCCGGGAAGACGAAGTGAAGATCCGGTTGCCCGAGGTCGTCGGGAAGCGAGTGCGGGAGCGTTTCCAAGAACCGGACGTAATCGTATCCGATCAGCCCCACCGCTCCGCCGCTGAACGGGGGCTGCCCTTCGACCTCGGCCGCGCGCACTTCGAGCAGCAGCTTCTGTAGGTCCGCCAGAGGGTCCTTGCTCTCCATGCGCTCGGTCCGCTCCCCGCGGCGGATCTCGACCTCGGTCCCCTTGGACCGGAACTCGATCCCCGGTTTGAATCCGAGGATGGAGTACCGTCCCCAGTTCTCTCCGCCTTCCAGGCTCTCGAGGAGGAACGAAGCGTCGCCCCGGTCCAGCTTGGCGAAGGCGGAGACGGGCGTGTCCAGGTCCGCCAGGATTTCGCGCGTGACGGGGATCAGGTTCTTCTCCCGGGAGAGCGCGACGTATTCGGCCAGGGTCGGGCTGGTCACGCGCGCCCCGACGCGGCCCGGGGGGCGGGCTCGGTGTCCCCGACGGCGCGCAGGAGCTCGCGCGCCTGCTTGCGGGTGGTGTCGGTCACCCGCGCTCCGGCAAGGAGCCGCGAGATCTCCTCCTCCCGCTCCTTTCCGGAAAGCGGGCGTATTCCGGTAACCGTCCGGCCGCGCGCGGTCGACTTGACCACCTCGAAGTGCCGCGCGCCGTGCGCGGCGATGAGCGGCAGGTGCGTGATGCACAGCACCTGACGCCGTTCGGCGAGCGCGCGCAGCATCTTCCCGACCTCCTCGCCCACGGCGCCTCCGATCCCCTGGTCCACCTCGTCGAACACGAGCACCGCCACGCGGTCGCGCTCCGCCATCAGGGACTTGATCGCGAGCATCACCCGGGACAGCTCTCCTCCGGATGCGATCCGGCGCAAGGAGCGCTCGGGCTCGCCCGCATTGGGGCGGAACTGGAACTCGACGCCCGGGATGGGCGCCGGCTCCATCATGGGGCGATCGCGGCCCTGCTCTAAGTCCACGTCCTGGATCGAGAGCGTCGCCTTCTGGAATCCGAGCCTCTTGAGACGGGCGCCGACCTCGCGCGTGAACCGCGCCCCTTCGTCCCGGCGCCGCGCGAGCAATTGATCCAGCCGCGCGCCGAACTCGCGCGTGCGCTCATCGATCGCCTTCGCGCGGGCGTCGAGACTTTCCCCCGCCTCCGGGTCCTGCGCGCGCGCCCGCGCTGTAAGCGACTCCCGGAGCATGAGGAGTCCCGCGAAGTCCGTCCGATGCTTCCGCGCGAGGCGGTGGATCGTGTCCAGCCGCGCCTCGATCTGATCGAGCGGCAGCGGGTCCGTAAGCTCCCTCGCCTCGGCGTCCTCGAGCTTCGCCGCGAGGGCGCGGACGGAGTCCAGCAGCGCTTCGGATTCCTCCGCGAGCGCCGCCTGGTCCGGGACGGAGGTCGCAAGCGCGCGAAGGGTGCGCGAGGCGCGCCGCACCGAGCCCTCGATTCCTCCCTCTTCCGCGACGAGCGTCTCGCGGGCGGCGCGCAGGGACTCGATGACGCGCTCGCGATGGCGGAGCCGCTCGCGTTCCTGCTTCAAGGATTCCTCCTCGCCGGATTCGAGGGCCGCCTTCACGAGCTCCGCCAGGTCTTCCCGCACATGCTCCTCGTCGGAGCGGTCCCGCTCCCACGCGGCGCGATCCTCGATCAACCGGCTCCGCTCCGTGAGGATCGAGGCGCGCACGCCGGAGAGCGCCGCGCGCTCCTCGGCGAGACCCGCCCAGGCGTCGTAGAACTCGGTCTGGTTCTCGGAACGGAGCAGGAGCTGATGCTCGTGCTGGCCGTGGAGATCGACCAGCAGGTCCCCGAGCTTCCGGAGCTGCGAGAGAAGAACGGTTCTCCCGTTCACGAGCGCGCGGCTTTTCCCGTCCTCCGAAAGCTCGCGGCGGACGATGACGCGATCCTCTTCGGGCTCGATCGTAAGCGCGCGTATCGAGTCCGCGAGGTCGGGCCGGCCGGTGAGATCGAAAACTCCCTCCACGAACCCGCGCTCCTCGCCCGCGCGGACCCACTCGGGGTCGGCGCGCTCTCCGAGAAGGAGCGCGATGGACCCGAGGATGAGGGACTTGCCGGCGCCGGTCTCTCCGGTGAGCACGTTGAGGGACCGATCGAAGGAGATCTCGAGCCGCTCCACGAGCGCGAGCCCCTGGATCGAGAGCCAGGCCAGCACGGTGTCAGTCCTTGATCTTGGTCCGTGTCGTCGGACCCGCCCAGGCCAGCTTCTCCCGGAGCACTTCGTAGAAGGATTCCCGCTTCAAGGACAGCATGGAGACGCGCGTCTTCGCGCGGCGGATCTCCACGTCGTCCCCCGCGGAGAGCGGTCGCGAGATCTGGCCGTCCACCGTGAGCCGCGCGCGGTTCACGTTCGGACCGACGCGGATCCTGAACCTCTCGTCGGCCCCCACTAGAAGGGGGCGGAAGGCGAGCGAATGGGGACAGATGGGCGTGGCGAGCAGGGCCTCGATGGTGGGGCGGACAATGGGGCCTCCCGCCGAGAGGGAGTACGCCGTGGAGCCGGTGGGTGTCGCGACGATGAGTCCGTCCGCGGCCAGCGTGCCGATGGAGGTCGACCCGATGCGGATCTCCAGCTGAACCATGCGGGATTCGTCCGACTGATGGATGACGACGTCGTTCAGCCCGACCTCGGTCCAGCGCGCCTTGGTCCGGCGGGAGCCGACACGCGCCTCGATCATCATGCGTGGCTCGATCTCCACGTCCCCAGCCATGAGCCGTTCGAGCGCCGTGTAGAGGTCGGATTCCGCGGTCTCGGTCAGAAAGCCGAGGCCGCCCAGGTTCACGCCGAGTATCGGCACGTCCGCGCGCGCCGCCTCGCGGGCCGCCGAGAGAAACGTGCCGTCCCCCCCCAGGACCAGCACCGCGTCCACGCGCGAGATCAGCGACTTGAGCGGGACGCCCGTTCCCACGCCGCGCGCCGCGGTCGCGATGCTCCGCTCCAGAACGACGCCCACCCCGCGCTCCTTCAGCCATCGGACCAGGGCGGGAAGCAGCGCCCGCGCTCCCTTCTTCTCCCGGTTCCCGACGATTCCAATCCGTCGTGGAGGAAGCGTCACGCGTTCGATCCGACCGGGGCGAGCGGTTCCGGCTTCGGCCGAGGTTCCTCCTTGAGCCAGCGCTCGATCTCTCGAGCGATCGATGGGGCGTCGAGTCCGGCGTTGCGGAGAAGCGCGTCGCGGGCTCCGTGATCGAAGAAGCGGTCGGGAATGCCGAAGCGGATCGCCCGGACGGCGGGGCCCGCCGCGCGCGTGACCAGCTCCAGCACGGCGTCGCCGAACCCTCCCGGGAGCGCCGCCTCCTCGAGGGTCGCCACGCGCCCAGTTCTCCGCGCCCATTCGAGGATGAGGCGCTCGTCGAGCGGCTTCGCGAAGCGCGCGTTGATCACCGCTGCGCGGATCCCGCTCACGGCCAGGAGCTTCGCGGCCGCGCGCGCGTGCGCCACCATGGATCCGTAGGCGACGAGCGTCAGGTCCTCGCCGGACTCCAGAAGCTCGCCTTCCCCGATGCGGAGCGGCCTGGGCTCGGGATCCATCGGCACGCCGAGCCCGCTCCCGCGCGGGTAGCGGATCGCGATCGGGCCGCCGTTGTAGGCCGCCATGGTCGCGAGCATGTGGCGGAACTCGTTCTCGTCCTTGGGCGCCATCAGCACGAATCCGGGCAGGCAGCGCAGGTAGGCGATGTCGAAAACGCCGTGATGCGTGGCGCCGTCCTCCCCGACCAGCCCGGCCCGGTCCAGCGCGAACTTTACTGGTAAGCTCTGCACGGCCACGTCGTGGACGATCTGGTCGTAGGCCCTCTGCAAGAAGGTCGAGTAGATGGTCGCGAAGGGCTTCGCCCCCGCCGCGGCCAGCCCCGCCGCGAAGCAGGTCCCGTGCTGCTCGGCGATACCGACGTCGTGGAAGCGGTCCGGGAACGAGGTCGCGAACTTGGCGAGGCCGGTTCCGTCCGGCATCGCGGCGGTGATCGCAACGATTCCGGGATCCTTCGCCGCCAGCTCGCAGAGCGTCTGCCCGTACACCTCGGTGTAGGTGGGGGCGGAGGGTTTCTTGGCGCTCGTTCCGGTGAGCTTGTCGAAGGAGGCCACGCCATGATACTTCCGGGAGTCCTCCTCGGCGAACCGGTAGCCCTTCCCCTTCCGCGTGAGCGTATGGAGCAACACGGGGCCCTTGATCTCCTTGAGCTGTCTCAGCACCTCGATCAGCGTCGGCAGATCGTGCCCGTCGATGGGGCCGTAGTACTTGAAGCCGAATTCCTCGAACAGGATGTTCGGGACCACGAGGTTCTTCATGCTTTCCTTGATGCGGCGCGCGAGCGTGCGCGCCTTGCCGCCGGCCGGAACCTTGCCCAACAGCTCCCAGACGTCGGTCTCGAGCCGCCGGTACACCGGCGCCGAGGTGATGCGCGTGAGATAGCGGGAGATCGCCCCCACGTTCGGGGAGATCGACATGGAATTATCGTTGAGTACGACGAGCAGGTCGGTCCCCACGACGCCCGCCTGGTTCAATCCCTCGAACGCCAGGCCGCCCGTCAAGGCGCCGTCCCCCACGACCGCGACGACCTTGTGAGTCTCCTTGGCGAGATCGCGGGCGCAGGCGAACCCCAGTCCCGCCGAGATTGCCGTCGACGCGTGAGCCGTCCCGAAGGGGTCGTACTCGCTCTCCGCCCGCCGCGGGAAGCCGGAGAGGCCGCCCTCCTGGCGGAGGGTCTCGAAGCGGTCGTTCCGTCCCGTGAGGATCTTGTGGCCATAGCTCTGATGCCCGACGTCCCAGATGAGCACGTCGCGCGGAGTATCGAAAACGTAGTGGAGCGCGACCGTCAGCTCGACGGTGCCGAGACTGGGCGCCAGGTGGCCGCCGTTCTTGGAAACCACGTGCACGATCCGATCGCGGATCTCCGCCGCGAGCGCGGGCAGCGCCTCGGCCGGGAGCCGCTTCAAGTCCTGGGGCGATTGGATCGAATCGAGAAGATGGGTGCTCACGGGCCTCCCGGCGGGCGGAAGATAGCGATGGAGAACAGGACACCGATGATCGCCCCCACGAGCACTTCGAGCGGCGTATGCCCCAGGAGCTCCCGCAGGCGGTCGTGCGGAGGCCCGGGCAGCTGGATGTGCTCGTGCAGGATACGATTCAAGAGCGTCGCCTGACGTCCCGCCGCGCGCCTCAAGCCCGCGGCGTCGTACATCACGATGAGGCTGAAGAATACGACGACGTTGAACAGGACGGAATCGAAGCCTTCCACGAGCCCAACGCACGTGCTGAGCGCCGAGACCGACGCCGCGTGCGAGCTGGGCATCCCTCCTGTTTCCACGAACCGCCGAACGTTGATTTTCTTCTCCCGGACAAGGAACGTCAACACCTTGCTCAGCTGCACCAGGAAGCCGCACGCGAGAGCGTGGAAGAGCGGGTTGGAGGCGGGCGCCATGGGCCGGGGCTCCTTGGCCTAGCTCGTTCGCTGGAGCAGGAATTCGGTCAACGATTCGAACTCGGCGGCACGCCGTCCGAGCCCGGGGGCGATCCGCCTCGCCTCGCGGAGGAGCCGTTCGGCCTCCCGCTCCGCGCGCTCCACCCCGACCGCTCCCGGGGCGGTCGCCTTGCCGCGGGCCCTGTCCGATCCGACGGCCTTGCCGAGCTTCTTCCGGCTGGAGCGCACGTTCAAGAGGTCGTCTCCGATCTGAAACGCGAGGCCGACCCGCGAGCCGTAGTCGCTGAAGCGGCGCTTCAGGGCGGGCGAAGCCCCGCCGATTTCAGCGCCGAGGAGAAGCGATCCCCGGATCAGCATTCCGGTCTTCCGCGAGTGCATCGCGAGCACGCGCTTCAAGGGAAGGCGCTTCCCCTCCGATATCAGGTCCATCGCCTGCCCCCCGATCATGCCCCCGGTTCCCGTCGCCTCGGTCACGATCCGGATCAGCGTGCGCGGATCCCGGGCCTTCCCCAGCGGGGCTTTGGCCAGGGTCTCGAAAGCGATCGCGAGCAGCGCGTCCCCGGCGAGGATCGCCATGCCTTCCCCGAACACGATGTGGTTCGATGGCCGCCCGCGCCTCAAGTCGTCGTCGTCCATCCCCGGAAGGTCGTCGTGGATCAGGCTGAACGTATGGATCATCTCCAGCGCCACGGCCCCGGGGAGCGCGGGCGATGCCTTGCCCAGAACGGACTCGCAGGCCAGGAGGCAGAGCGCCGGACGAAGCCGCTTCCCGCCAGCGAATACGCTGTAGCGGATGGCGGCGTGCAGCGGTCGCGGCTCTTCCCGGGCGCTCGGGAGCTTCGCGTTCAGCGCCACGTCGATGCGGCGCCGGGTGCGCTCGAGGTATCGCTCAAAAAGGGAGTTCGTCGGCCCCACGCTCCTCCTCTTGCTCCGGATTCTGGATCTCGCCGGTGAGCGCGGCCCCTTCCTGGGTGAGGCGCTGAATCCGCTTCTCGGCCTCGCCGAGCACCGAGGTGCATTGCTTCACGAGCTTGATCCCCTCCTCGAAGGCGCGGATCGACTCCTCGAGAGAAAGATCCCCGCGCTCGAGCCGCGAGACCAGCTCCTCCAGGCGCTGCATCATCTGCTCGAAGGTGACACCCTCGCCGGCCGGCGGCGGTTCCCCCTCCGCTCCCTTCCGCTTCATGACGTCTCCTCTCCGGACTCGGGGCGTTGGAGCACGACTTCGGTGACCCGCGCACCCGCCCGCGCGTCGAAGAACTGGACTTCGATCGGGTCGCTCGCGTGGAGTCCAGCCCCCCGCTTCAGGAGCCTGGCTCCCCTCTCGCCCCAGACCAGCGCATAGCCCCGCTCCAGAACGCGGTGGTGATCGAAGGAATCGAGGAGCCGGGCGTGGCTTCCGATGCGCTCGCGGCGCCGGGCGAGATCGGATGCGAACGTCTGGAGCGCGCGGCGCCGGATGGCCTCGATCCTCTCCCTGGCGCGGGCGAAGGACCGGCTGGGCGCGTGCGCCCGGAGGCGCTCCGTCAATATCTCCGCGCGTCCGCGGCGAATGGTGACCCAGTCTTGTAACGCGCGCGCGAGGCGCTCCTGGATCTGGTCCAGTCCCTGCCGCTCGTCCTGGATGCGCTGCCCGGGGCGCCTGAGCGCGTGGTGTGTCTCCAGGCCACGGAGATGCGCTCGCGCCTGCTTCAGCTCGCGCACGATGCGCTCGCGCGCGTGGCGGCTCATGTCTCGCAAGGTGCGCCGGATTTCCTCGATGTCCTTCACGACGATCTGCGCGGCGTGGGTGGGGGTCGCCGCGCGCACGTCCGCGGCGAGATCCGCCAGCGTGACGTCCACCTCGTGCCCCACCGCGGACACGACCGGGATCCCGGACCGCACGATGGCACGAACGACCGCCTCCTCGTTGAACGCCCAGAGGTCCTGGGGCGAGCCTCCCCCTCGGCCGACGATGATGACCTCCACTCCGCCCCAGGCATTCATGCGGGCCAGCGCCGCCGCGATCTCCTGCGCCGCGCCCTCGCCCTGAACCCGCGTGTCGGCCACGAATATCGACGCATAGGGCGCGCGCACCCGGAGGATTTGCGTCATGTCGGGCAGCGCGGCGCCGGTCTCCGAGGTCACGATGCCGATCCGCGTCGGATAGCGCGGGAGCGGACGCTTCCGGCCGGGAGCGAAAAGCCCCTCCAGCTCGAGTTTCCGCTTGAGCGCCTCGAACTGCGCCTGGAGCGCGCCGTAGCCGACCGGCTCGACCCGGATCGCCTTGATCTGGTACGCCCCGCGCTTGGCGTACACGGTGACTTCCCCTTCCACCAGGAGCGCGACGCCGTTCTGGAGCGAATCGCGGACTGAGGGCGAGACCTGTCCCGCGAAGAGCACCACCGAGATCTCGGCCTGCTCATCTTTCAGAGAGAAGTAGACGTGGCCGCTGGTGGCCTGCTTGAGCGACGTGATCTCTCCCTGCACGATCACGACGCCGAAACGGTCTTCCAGCGTGCTCTTGATGCCCTGGGTCAGCTCCGAGACCGTGAAGACGTGGTCGGTGCGGCCCGTCGCCGGGAACGGAACGAGGCGACCCCGCTGGCTCATAGAGCGCCCACCTGCGCTTCCACCGCGTCGGCAAGGTTGCTCAATAGGAAAGCCACGGTCATGGGTCCCACCCCGCCCGGCACCGGAGTGATCGCGGAGGCCACGGCGCGCACGGATTCGAAATCCACGTCCCCTTCGAACTTGGGCCCGCCCGGCGCGGGATCGGCGATCGCGTGGATGCCAACGTCCACCACGACGGCGCCGGGGCCCACGTGTCGCGCGGTCACGGCGGCGCGGCGCCCCATCGCGACGATCAGGATCTCGGCCTCGCGGGCGACCGACTCGAGATTTCGCGTCGCCGCGTGGCAGAGCGTGACGGTCGCGTTCATTCCGGGGCTCTTCTCGGAGAGGAAGACCGAGAGCGGGCGTCCGACGATTCGGCTCCGTCCGATGACGACCACGCGTTTCCCGCTCAGGTCGCCGCACTGGCGGCGCAGGAGCTCGATCACGCCGAGCGGCGTCGCGGGGCGATGGGCCGGAAGACCATGCACCCAGCGTCCGACGTTCAGCGGGTGGAGGCCGTCCACGTCCTTCTCCGGAGCGATGTCCTCGAGATGGCGGTCCTCGTGGAGATGTGCGGGCAGTGGAAGCTGCATGATGATTCCGTGCACGGCGGGGTCCTGGCTCAGCCCGCGGAGCACGGCGCGCAGCGCGTCCGGCTCTGTCGACTCGGGCAGCCGCTCCACCCGCGCCCGCACGCCCATCTGCTCGGCGGCGCGGCACTTCGAGCGCACGTAGGGATTTCCGCCCGGGGGCTCCCCCACCGTAACGATCGCGAGTCCCGGCGTGATCCCGCGCGCGGCGAGCAGGACGAAGCGCTCCTTCACGCGGGTTCGGATCTCCGCGGCCGCTTCGGTTCCAGAGAGGAGCGTGGCCGTCACGGCGTCCTTCACGTGGCTCCGGGGACCGGCGTCTTCGCATCGAGATCGACCGCGACGCGCTCGATATGGCGGCAGCGGCCGGTCGTCTCGTCGACGTCCAGATAAACCCCGTGGAGCTTCACGCCTCCGGTCGCGGGTTCGAAGCGGGTCGGAAGCTGGGTGAGGAATTTGCGGATCGCCAGCTCCTTCTGAACCCCGATGACGGAGTCGTGCGGCCCGGTCATCCCGGCGTCCGTGAGGTAGCCCGTCCCCCTCGGAAAGATCTGCTCGTCGGCCGTCTGGACGTGCGTGTGGGTGCCGATCACGGCGGAGACACGCCCGTCCAGGTGCCAGCAAAGCGCGATCTTCTCCGCGGTCGCCTCGGCGTGGAAATCCACGAAGATCACCTTGGCGTGCTCGCGCATGATCTCGATCTCGTGGTCCGCGACGCGGAACGGACATTCGATGTCGTTCATGAAAACGCGCCCCATGAGATTCAGCACGCCCACGGGGACCCCCGCCCGGGTCTTGAAGATCCTCGCGCCGCACCCGGGAACGCCCGGAGGATAGTTGTGGGGGCGTAGCAGGAGCGGCTCCTGGTCCAGGACCGGGAGCACCTCGCGGCGATCCCAGATATGGTTCCCGCTCGTCATGCACTCCACGCCGAGTGATTTCAGCTCCGTGAGGATGTCCTTGGTCACGCCGAAGCCGGCGGCCGCGTTCTCGACGTTGGCGATCAGGAAATCGATCCCCATCGACGAGACGAGCTCGGGCAGAAGATCCCGGACGGCCCTTCGCCCCGGCGCGCCGAAGATATCCGCGATGAACAGGATGTTCATCGTCCAGCCCTTAGCGGGCGTACTCCATCGCGCGCGTTTCGCGGATCACCACGACCTTGATCTGGCCGGGATACTGAAGCTCCTTCTCCACCTTGCGCGCCACGTCCGAAGCGAGCAGCATCGCCCTGGCGTCGTCCACGTGCTTGGGCTCGACCAGGATCCGGATCTCGCGGCCCGCCTGGATGGCGAAGGATTTCTCCACCCCGGGGAAGCTGTCCGCGATCCTCTCGAGCGCCTCGAGCCGCTTCACGTAGTTCTCGATGCTCTCCCGGCGCGCGCCGGGACGCGCGCCCGAGACCGCGTCGGCCGCCATGACGAGCGCGGCGTAGAGATTCGCCGCCGTAGGATCGTGGTGGTGGAACCCGACCGCCTTCACGACGGTGTCCGGCTCGCCGTATTTCTGAGCCAGGTCCATGGAGATCTGCGCGTGGGCCCCCTCCACCTCGTGCGTGACCGCCTTGCCCAGGTCGTGCAGGAGCCCGCAGCGCTTCGCGATCTGGACGTCGAAGCCCAGCTGCGCCGCCATCATGCCGCAGATCCAGGCGACCTCCTTCGAATGCTGGAGGATGTTCTGGCCGTACGAGGTGCGATACTGGAGCCTTCCGAGCAGCTTCACGATCTCCGGGTGGACTCCGTGGAGGCCCACCTCGAGCACGGCGGACCCGCCCAGCTCGATGATCTGCTCGTCCAGCTCCTTCTGGACCTTCGCGACGACCTCCTCGATCCGCCCAGGATGGATCCGACCGTCGGTCACCAGCCGCTCGAGGGCGCGCTTGGCGACCTCGCGGCGGATCGGATCGAAGCCGGAGAGGATGACCGCTTCGGGCGTGTCGTCGATGATGACGTCGATTCCGGTCGCGGTCTCGAATGCGCGGATGTTCCGGCCCTCGCGCCCGATGATGCGCCCCTTCATCTCGTCGCTGGGGAGATGCACCACCGAGACGGTCGATTCCGCGGAGTGGTCCGCGGCGCAGCGTTGGATCGCGAGCGTGATGATCTCGCGCGCCTCACGCTCCGCGTTCCGGTTCAGGTCTTCGCGGATCTCCTGGAGCCGCTTCGCCGCGTCCGACCGCGCCTCGTTCTCCAGATTCGTGATGAGCTGCTGCTTCGCCTCGTCGGCGGTCATGCCGCTGATGCGCTGGAGCCGGGCGTTCTGCTCGAGAAGCACCCGCTGGAGCTCCTTGTCGCGCTCCTCCAGCTGCGCGCCCTTCACCTCCTGCTCGCGCTCGAGGCGCTTCTGGTCGCGATCCTTCTTGTCCAGGACCTCAGCGCGGCGGTTCAGGTTCCCTTCCTGCTCCTGAAGCTTCCGCTCGATCTGCAGCATTTCGCTCTTCTGAGTCTGATTCTCGCGATCCATCTTCGCCTTCTCCCGGAACCATTCGTCCTTGGCTTCCAGGAGTGCGCCCTTCTTCATGTTCTCGGCTTCGCGCTCGGCCTCGCGAAAGATCTTCGTGGCCATGTCCTCGGCCCGCAGCACCTTCCCCTCGCCGATGCGCCGATGCGCGATCCAGCCGAGGAAGAACGCCACGATGGCCGCGGCGAGCGCGACCAGGATTGTTACGAGCGGGGATAGCATGTGGGTTGTACCTCCGTTTATATAAAAAAAGCCCCGCCCATGCCGTTCACACGAGACTTTTGAACCTGGGTACTCCAGGTGGGCGCCTCAGCTCCGGGTTTACGTGGCCCGCGTGAGGCCGGGCTGTCGCTACGCCGAAGATTCGGGCTCCCGCGTTTTGAGTCGTGGCTCAAAAACGCCTGGTGTGTCACGTACATGGCAGGGCGCCTTATGTCGCTTTGTTCCGCTTCGCTTGGGTGATTCCCTCCTGGTCTGGAACGCGTCGCCGGTACCCGGGTCAATCCTCGCTGAGACAAGCGTCGAGAGCCGTGCCCAGCGTGCGGGCCTTGCCCTTCAGATCCGTGACGAGCCGGTCCCGCTCCATCCGTTCCCGGAAGAGCTCGTCGGCGATGTTGAGCGAGGTGAGGATCGCGATCTTGGCCGGCGCGGCGGACGAGAGACGGCGTTCGAGCTCGCGCATCTTCGAATCGACGTACGCCGCGACCTCGCCGATGTATTCCGGATCGGCCCCCTTGATCTTGTATTCGCTGCCGAAGATCGTCACGCTGAGCGTGTCCGGTTCCGTTGCCATCGCGCGTCTCCCCGGATCTCTGTTTGGCGACGGTCCTGGGCCGGGAGGCGCCGGACCGTGAAACACAGGAATTAGGCGTGAACCGCCTTTTCGAGCACAGACAGCTTGACCAGCATCTCCTCTACCCGCCGCGCCATCGCGCGACGCTCGTCGAGCAATGAGGCGCGCTCCTGCTCGAGCGCGTGAACCCGCGGCTTCCAGTCGGGCGACTTCTCTTTTCCGGCCGCGTTTTCCAGAGTTCTCACGCGCTCCTTGAGCTCGCGGTTCTCGCGTTCCAGATCCCGCTTCTCTTCGCGGAGATGGTTCAGGAGCTTTGCGGCCGCCTGGATCTTGCGTTCCAGCTGATCGAGTTCGGCGATCATGGTCATGTCAGGATCGTCCCACAGCGGTCGATTCCACGCCGCCTCTTAAGGTAGCACCCACGGACGAGCCCAGCGCGCGGGCCACGTCCTGGACCGCTTCGTCGACTTCCCGGTCTTGCAGTGTGCGTTCTTGTGAACGGAATTCGAGCGCGTACGCCAGGCTCTTCTTGCCCGATCCGAGTTGCTCTCCCTCGAAAACGTCGAACAGCCTGACGCTCACGAGGAGCCTTCCTCCGCCACGCCGGATCGTTTCTTCCACGTCGCTTTGCGCGACTGCGCGGTCCACGAGGATCGCCAAGTCCCGCTTCACGGCCGGATACTTCGGCAGCGGCCGGAACCTTCTCCGCGCGGGGATGACCTCCGCGATCGCCGAGACGTCCAGTACGGCCGCCCAAGCTGGCCGCTCCAGACCGGTTGCCGCCGCAAGTAGAGACGCTACCTGGCCGAGCCGCGCGAGCCTCCTGCCGCCTGATTCCACGGCAAGACCGCCCGCTCCTGCCCAGCAGGGTTCATGGTATGGGGCGCTCTTTCGGGAGTCAATTCCCAAAGCCTCCAGGCAGGACTCGATCGCTCCCTTCAATTCCAGATAACGATCCGGAGTAGCGCCGGGCATGGACCAGGGGTCCGGCGAGCCCGCGAGAACGAAACCGATCTCCGTCCGCTCCGAGCCGAGGGGAGGCGGCGAAGCGCGGAAGACCTTGCCGGCTTCCACCAGTCTCGCCTCCCGCGCGCCGTGCCTGAGATTGTGCCCGGCGGCGTGGAGCAGCCCCGGCAGGAGACTGGCCCTGAGATGTCTGAGCTCGCGGCTCTTCGGATTCCGCACTTCCCAGAGTTCTTGGCTTCCTCCTTCCGGAAGCGCTTCCGGAGGGATGGCGCCCACGAGCGCGGTGCTCAGAATCTCGTCGAATCCAAGCCCGCAAGCGATTTGCATTATGCGCGTTATGAGATCGGCGGCACCCCACTCCGGCGGCTCGGCGACGACGATGCCGCGGACCCGCGGTGGGATCGCGTCGTAACCCAAGACGCGCGCCACCTCCTCGATCAGGTCCTCCTCGATCTCGAGATCCTTGCGGTAGCCGGGCGGCGTAAACGTCGTCTCGTCGTCCGCTCCGCCCCACGCGCCGGACTGCGTGATCTCGAGCGTCGAGAGCGCGTCGGTGATCGCGTGTCGGTCCACGTCCATTCCGAGGAGCCGCGCAAGCCGCGCGCGCCGGAGACGCACGGGCCGAGGCTCTGTCTTCCCCGGCCAGAGGTCCGCCGCAGCTTCCGATACCTTCCCGGAGGCCGTCTCCGCGAGAAGGCGCGCCGTTTCGTTCAGGGCGGTCGCCACGCCTGAGGGATCCACGCCCTGGATGAACCGCTGCGATGCGTCGGTGTCCAGCCCCAGGCTTCGCGCCGCGTCGCGCGTCAGATCGGGCGAGAACTCCGCCGACTCGAGAATCACGCGGGTGGTCGCGTCGGTGATTCCCGAGTGCAGCCCTCCCATGATGCCGGCCAGCGCGAGCGACTTCTTCGGGTCGGCGATGACCAGCACGCCCGGATGGAGAGCTGCCTCGCGCCCGTCGAGGAGCGTGAGCTTCTCTCCCGCCCGCGCGCGGCGCACGATGATCGAAGCGCCCTCGACCTTCGAGGCGTCGAAGGCGTGTATCGGTTGGCCGTGCGTCCGGAGAACGTAATTGGTGACGTCCACGACGTTGTTGATGGAGCGGAATCCGGCCGCCTCGAGCCTTTGGCGGAGCCAGTCCGGGGACGGAGCGATGCGGATCCCCTCCACGACGCGCGCCATGTAGCGCCGGCAGTCCTTGGGGTCCTCGATGGCGACATCCGGGGCCGGCGACCCTCCGGAGAAGCGGAGCGGCGGCGCGGGCTTGACCTTCGTCCTCGCGATGGATGCGATCTCGCGCGCGAGGCCGAGCGCCGACATGCAGTCGGTGCGGTTGGACGTGATCTCCACGTCGAGAATCGCGTCGCCGGCGCCGAGCAGGGCCTGCACCGGACTTCCGACCGGAGGCGCGCCGGGCAGCGGCCAGATCCCCTCCGACTCCTCGGAGAGTCCCAGCTCGCGCTCCGAGCAGATCATCCCTTCCGATTCGACCCCGCGGATCTTGCTCTTGCGGAGCTTCGTCCCGTCGGGGAGCTTGGATCCGATCTGCGCGACCGCGACCGACATCCCGGAGGCGACGTTGGACGCGCCGCACACGATCGAGAGGGCGGCGGTCCCGATATCGACCGAGCAGAGACGGAGCCGGTCGGCGTTGGGATGGGGCGACACCGTGAGCACGCGGCCGACGACGATCGTGGGATCCAGCGACGTTCCCTTCTCGATCGAGGCGACCGGAAACCCACGCATCGCGAGCGCGTGCGCGAGAGCTTCCGGCGTCGCCGGAAGGTCGGCCCAGTCGTTGAGCCAGCCCCACGTGAACTTCATCGGGACCCCCTAGAACTGATGCAGAAAGCGAACGTCGCCTTCGTAGAAGAGGCGGATGTCCGGGACACCGTGACGCAACATGGCCAGACGCTCGATCCCCGCGCCGAAGGCGAATCCGGTCCAGCGCTCGGGATCGTAGTTCACCGCGCGGAACACGTTCGGATGGACCATTCCGGCCCCCAGGACCTCGAGCCATCCTCCGGAAAGGGGCCCGCAGACGCCGCAACCCTTCCCGCCGCAGAAGAAGCACCGGATCTCCACCTGGGCGCCCGGCTCCACGAACGGGAAGTAGGAAGGCGAGAAGCGCATCTCGGTCGCGGGGCCGAAGTAGAGCTTCAGGAAATGGTCCAGCGTCCCCTTCAGGTCCGCGAAGGTCACGTCCTCGTCCACGTAGAGCCCTTCGACCTGGTGGAATTCGAAGTGATGCGTCGCGTCCACGGCCTCGTTCCGGTAGACGCGCCCGGGGCAGATGATGCGCACCGGAGGCTGCCGACTCTCCATGGTGCGGATCTGCACCGAGGAGGTGTGCGTCCGGAGCAGGACGTCGGGCCTCAGGTAGAAGGTGTCGGTCGTGGAGCGGGCGGGGTGGCCCTCGGGCATGTTGAGCGCGTCGAAATTGTGGCGCTCGTCCTCGACCTCCGGGCCTTCGGCGAGCGCGAATCCCATGCCGTGGAAGATGCCCCGGACTTCGCGGAGAACCTGGGAGATGAGGTGCTCGTGCCCGCGGGGAACGGAGCGTCCCGGCAGCGTGAGATCGCTTCCGGCGCCTTCCCGGGCAGCGGAGGAGGCTGGGTCGAGCCGCGCGCGGGATTCTTCGTAGCGGCGCTCGAGACTCTCGCGGAGCTTGTTCGCGCGCGCGCCGACCGACGCGCGATCGCCGGAGGAGAGGTCCTTGAGCCCGCGGAGAATCCCGGTGAGCTCGCTCTTCCGGCCGAGCCAGCGGACGCGCGCCTCTTCCAGTGCGCCTGCGTCCTGCGCGGCTTCCATCGCCCGCGCCGCTTCGGCCTCCAGGGCGTCGAGCCGCTCGATCATGGGCGACGCCTTAGGCTGCGGCTTGCGCCTGTTTCGCGACCTCGGCCAGACGCGCGAACGCGACGTCGTCCTTGATGGCGAGGTCGGCCAGGATCTTCCGGTCGATGTCGATCTGCGCCACCTTTAGACCTCGGATGAACGTGCTGTACGAGAGGCCGTGAAGACGGGCGGCCGCGTTGATGCGGACGATCCAGAGTCTGCGGAAGTCGCGCTTCTTCGCTCTGCGGTCGCGGTAGGCGAACTGCAGACTGCGCATCAGGGTCTCGCGCGCGGTCTGGTAGAGCTTGCGCCTGCCGCCGCGATTTCCCTTCACCGCAATCATCACCTTGCGGCGGCGCTTCCGTCCCGGGACGACGGTCTTTGTGCGTGGCATCGGTCGTTACCTCTTCAGGGGCGGTGTCCGAAACTCAGGATCAACCGCCGTATGGGAGTAGTTTCTGCATGTGTCGACGTTCGGTCGGCTCGACAATGGCCGGAGCGTGCAAGCCGCGTTTCCGCTTGCGCGACTTCGAGCCCAGATTGTGCCGGGCGTAGGCCTTCGCCCGCTTCAGCTTTCCCGTGCCCGTCCGCTTGAAGCGCTTCGCGGAGGCACGGTTCGTTCTCATCTTCGGCATGGTCGACTCCTAGCTCCGAGGCGCCTGCGGCTTCGCCGCCGCGGCTCCCTGGGTTGACGGCGACTTCGCGGCAGCCGGGGCCGGCTTCTTCTCCGACACTCTCGAGGCCGCGGGGGCCGGCTTCTTCTCGGGCGGCTTCTTCTCGGGCGGCTTGACGACCACCGAGCGCGGCACCATCAGGAGGACGAGATTCCGCCCTTCGAGACGCGCCGGGTTCTCCACCTGCCCTACTTCTTCGAGGTCCTTCACGACGCGCTCCAGGAGCCGGAAGCCCGAATCCGTGTGGGCCATCTCCCGCCCGCGGAACGTCACCGTGAACTTCACCTTGTCGTGCAGCTCGAGGAAGCGGCGTCCGTGGTTCACCTTGAACAGGTA
>JBGPHU010000054.1:0-17180 GCA_041484545.1 Candidatus Eiseniibacteriota bacterium
CCATGCGCCGTTTCTCGTTGCGATCGCGCTCCAGATCCTCGCGATGTCGGCTCTCGAGCGGAACCCGCGGTTCCTGGTCCCGGTGGTTCCGCTCGTGTTCGTCCTGCTCGCCGTCGCCGCGGCGCCCGCTCTCGCGCGCATGTCCTGGAACCGCGCGATGGTCGCGCTCCTTCTCGTGGTCGTTTTCGAGCGCGGCGCCCAGGTGGTCCACCAGCGGGGCGATGCGCTGCGGCGCTTTCCGCCTGTGCCGGCGGCAACGGGGGCCGCGCTCGTCGAACGCGCGCGCGAATGGCCTCGCGGCGGGCTTGCAGGCCCGCGGGGCGGGCTCGTCCTCTCCGACGCGCCCGACTGGGTCGCGTGGCACCTGGACCGGCCGGCGCTTCTCCTGCCGCTCATGGCGCAGCTGGATTCGCTGGCCGCGGCGCGACCGGTGGCGGCTATCTGGCTCTCGCCCGCCGCCCGGCAAAGGAATGTCGCGGATCGGGACACGGCATGGGTGGGTGCAATGGACCGAGGAGAGCCCCTGCGAGGCTTTTCCGGACCGAGGGCCCTGCCTGGCGGATCGCTCCTCTACGTGGTAGACTCGGGTCGTCCGGCTCGCTGAGGAGGCTCACTTGACCGCATCACCACGGACCTGCCGCGCCAACATCGCGCGCCGTTCCGCGCCTGGCGTCGCTATTCTCTGCGCGTGGATTTTCCTTGCCGCGATCTCAGGCTGCGGCAAAGACAACCCGGTCAAACCGCAGATACAGCAACCCAAGTATCTCCCCTCGAGCACCCCGCAAAACACCCTCGAGAATCTTCGTCGCGCCTACACGAGTCGCGACAGCATGGGCTACGACTCGCTATTCGATGGGAGCTATACCGGCTCGTCCATCGACCAATCCGGCCCGAGCCCAGTCATGCTCACGTTCACGAAGGGCGATGAGGCGAGGCATATCGGGTCCCTGGCGCGCACGGTTTCGATATCCAGCATAGCTCTGCAGTTTCCGCCTGCCCTGTCCAGATTTAGAGACGCAGGCGATCCGCCGGGCTGGGAGACTGTGGACATGTCCTCTATGCGGCTCGAGATCGACGACAACTCAACATCCCTTGACACGGGCTCGAACGAACTGATCGAGTTCAAGTTCAAGCCCACCTCGCCCTCGCCCGGGTCCCCGACCGACACGACGTGGAAAATCATCCAGTGGATTGAGGTCAAGCCCTAGCGACGAGGAGTCCTTTACACCCTCATCCGCTAACGCAGCAGCACCAGCTTCTGCGTCCGAACTTCTCCGAGTGCCTCGAGCTTCGCCATGTACACCCCCGACGCCACCCGGGCGCCTCTCGAATCCGTGTGGCCCCAGGTGACCGGATGCCACCCGGCCTCGAGGGCCCGGTCGACGAGCGTTGCGACGAGGCGGCCGCCCACGTCGTAGATCGCGAGCCTCACCCAACCAGCTCTCGGAAGAGCGAAACGAAGCCCCGCGACGTCGAGGGAGGGGTTCGGTTTCGGGGCGGATAGCTGGAAGCGCGGCGCCGGCGCCGTGACCTCGTCCACCGCCACGACGTCCAGCTCGCTCAGCGTGTATTTCCGGTCGACGGCCATCGCGTAGTAGGCCTCCACCACTCCGGATGGCCATACGATCGCAATGGAATCCGCCACCGTGGCCGATCCGAGACCGAAGTGGAGCACGAGGGAGTTCTGGGACATGTAGCCCGAGCCGCCCGACACCTCCTGGATACGGCTGACGCCGCCGGCCGTCACGCGGGCCCGGGCTCCGATCGCGGATCGGTTGGACGCAATGCCGACGAGGTCGAGATCGACCCAGTGCGCCGCAGTGGCCAGATCATTTCTGAGGAGCGCATTGGACTGGCCATCGTTGACGACGTACAAGTCGATGTCTCCGTCCGCGTCGTAGTCGGCCCAGGCCACGCCCGTCCCGTCCGCCACATCGCCGAGGGGACCGCTGGTAATGGCCGTGAACACGCCCCCGCCGTCGTTTCGGAGCAGCTTGCTCTCCTGCCCGTAGTTCCGGATGTAGAGGTCGAGATCCCCGTCGTTGTCGTAATCCCCCCAGGCGACCCCCGTGGTGTTGCCCGTGTCTCCCAGCGGGCCCGCGGTGATCTGAGTGAAGACGTTTCCGCCATCGTTACGGATCAGCTTGTTCGGCGTACCGTAGTTCGCCACGTAGAGGTCGAGATCTCCGTCGTTGTCGAAGTCTCCCCACGCGGCCCCCTGGCCGGCGCCACCGTCCTCGATCGCAAGGCCGACGATCCGCGTGAACACGCCGCCCCCATCGTTACGAAGCAGCCGGTTCGGTCCGTCGTTCGTGATGTAGAGGTCGGGATCTCCGTCGGAGTCGTAGTCGCCCCACGCGGCCGCGAGGCCCCAGCCCGCGTCCGAGAGCGGTCCCGCCGTCGCGTCCTTGAAGACGCCGCCCCCGTCGTTGCGGAAGAGCTTGTTCGGGGTCCCGTAGTTTACGAGATAGAGATCCAGATCCCCGTCCAAGTCGTAGTCCGCCCAGGCCGCGCTCTGTCCCGCGCCGGTATCCCCCAGCGGTCCGCTCGTGACATCGGTGAACACTCCGCCCCCGTCGTTCCGGAAGAGCCTGTTCGCCGTCAGATAGTTGACCAGGCAGAGATCGAGATCACCGTCATTGTCGTAGTCTCCCCAGGCGGCGGATCCCCCATTGTCCGCGTTGTCGAGCGGGGGAGCGGTCACGTCGGTGAAGTTGCCTCCGCCGTCGTTCCGGATCAGAAGATTCGGACCGTCGTTGGTGATGTAGAGGTCTTGGTCCCCGTCCCGGTCGTAATCTCCCCAGGCGACGCCGAATCCCGAGCCGCTGTCTCCAAGAGGTGATTTCGTGATGGCCGTGAACTGTGCCCGGGCGCCTGCCGGGGCCAATCCGCACGCGATGAAGGCAAGCAAGGCGAGTGCATGCCGCGCACGATGAGGACGGTTCATGGGTGGTCTCCACGGAGTCGCCGTGGAAACGGAGAGGCCCCGTTCGCTCGACGGGGCCTCCCACGCTTCACGACGCTGATCAGTCTACCGAGCGATGATCAGCTTCTGGGCGCGGTTCACACCCTCGCCCCGAAGCAGGACGAAGTAGACGCCGCTTCCCAGCGCCTCTCCGGCCTGGTTCACGCGGCGGAACGAAACCGCGTTTTCGCCGGCCGGGTACCAGCCCGAGGCGATCTTCGCCACCCGCTGCCCCGCGACATTGTAGAGATCGATCTCGACGTGACCCGCCGTCGGAAGGCTGAACCTCACGTCTCCCGGCGTCACCGCCGGATTCGGAGCCGGCGCGCGGAGCTGAAGCTCGCGCGGGGACGGGTCCATGATCGAGCCCGTCGCTCTCGCCGCAATCATCGCAGCCGACGGTGCGACCAAGTGGAACGGCCTCATCATGTCGTTCTCCTCGTGCTCGAGGATGTGGCAATGCCACACGTAGCCCGGCTCCGCGGTCGCGTCGAAGACGTACGCGGGGGACTCGTCCTGAGGCGCCCACCGAACGAGGATTCGCGTCACCTCGCCCGGATTCATGCGGTACGTATCCTTCCATCCGCGCTCGTTCGGATCCGCGGGCGTCGGCTTGCCCTTGAGATAAGGCGACGGGTCGACCGGCGTGTACGTGTCGGCCGGCAGGACGGGATTGGCCGCGTTGAACGCCATCGCATACCGGTGCGCGTTGATCTTCTGGCGGTTCAGGAGCTGAAACTGCACGAGGTGGATGTGGATGGGGTGCGTGTCCCCCGTCATGTTCACGACTTCCCACATCTCCGTGGTGCCCAGCATCGGGAATTCCGTGGCCGGGGCGTCGTAGGGCATGCCGTTGAGGACCGCCGCGACGGGCTCGTCGTTGAGCTGTTGCTCGTTCAGCGTCATGACCCTGGTCACGGAGGGATTGCTCAGCCGGTTCACGGTGGCGAGAAGCGGCGGAATGGTGCTCGTATCAGGGGTCGTGAGCGGCACGACCCGGAACAGCATGATCTGGCCAACCGTCCGCGGATCGGGCGCGTCACCGCTCGGGTACGGAGCCTTGGCCGTGTTCTTGAGCAGGAACTCGGTGCCGGGCGCATAAGCGGAGAAATCGACGATCACGTCGCACCGTTCGCCGGGCGCCATGAGGAGTCGCGGCGAACGCTGGTTGCCCGGGTCGTTGAGCAGCACCGGCTCGGCCAGGTAGCCGCCGTCGGTTCCGATCTGATAGAAGGCCGGGCCCGGGGTGCTGTTGATCCGCTCGGAGAGGGCGAGGCTGAAGAACCGCGCCTGCGCGCCGTTCAGGAAGCGGAAGCGGTATTTCCGGGGCTCGACGTTCAGGTACGGCCATACCTTCCCGTTCACGACGATGACATCGCCGAAGAACTCGGGAATCCACTTCGGATGCACGTCGGTCACGCCCTCGTTCGGATACCAGAGCTGACCGTCCGCGGTGAACATCCGGTCTTGGATACAGATTCCCATGTCGTAGGGCGCTGCGGGGAGTCCCGGCGGCTCGGTGGCGGGATCGGTGATGATGTAATAGCCCGCGAGCCCGGCATACACGTTGTGCCGCGTGTAGCCGAACGCGTGGTCGTGGTACCAGATGGTTGCCGGTAGCTGGGTATTCGGGTAGGTGCGAATCTGAGACGAGAAGGCCGGTCCTGTCTCGGCGAAGTTGGCCGTGAACCATGTCATCGGTCCGCCGTCGCTCTGAGGCTCGACCTCGGCGCCATGCACGTGGGTCGTGATCGGCACTCCGGTCGTGGTCACCGCTCCAGGAAGGGTCGGATCGAAGGCGTAGCCCAGAATGTGGGCCATCGGCAGGTGATTGGTCCACTTGATCGAGATCGGGACGCCCTTTTGCGCCACGATCGTCGGGCCGGGATAGGTCGCCGTCGCCTCCGACGTCCCATATCCGTACACGGTCGTCG
Organism: Candidatus Eiseniibacteriota bacterium; assembly: GCA_041484545.1. GTDB lineage: Bacteria > Eisenbacteria > RBG-16-71-46 > SZUA-252 > SZUA-252 > WS-7. The sequence goes on from JBGPHU010000054.1 coordinate 4,900, forward strand.
GGGGCAGCTGGCTGTGGAGCTGCTGCTGGATCTGGTAGGCGCCGATCTCGTAGTAGTTCGGGCCTGCCTGGGTCGCCACACCCGGGATCGGCAGCGGATCCATGTACTTCGTGAGTGTGTTCGGATCGAGCAGTGTGACCTGCGCGACCGAGGAGCCCGGCGCGGCCAGAGCCACGAGGCAGAGGAGTAATGCGGAGACCAGGACCCGTTTCATAGGGGACCCCCTTATAGCCGCGGGGTGCGCCGCGACCCGCTGCGCCGTCACCAGCTCGAGGGGTTGCCTCTCGTGTCCCGGGGAGTTCCCAAGTCTTGGGAGCTGCGATCGCCGGGACGCCCGGCGACGGCTGAATTCGTCCGTTCGTACATGTGAAATTTTTCACAAGCCTTGTTGCGTGTCTACGATCCGGCGGGGGGATATGTCGAAATACCTTGGGAGTACGTAGGGCGAAGAAGTCGCGCCTAGCCGACCTTCTCCGGCTCCGCGGGTAGCGGAGGAGTGACCGCCTCCCGCGCCGCGAGCACGCGCAGGCGGCGCATCATCCAGAGCGCGCCGCCCAGGAGCACGGCCGCGCTCACGGAAGTCGCGACGGGCGCGCGGAAGCGCTGCGCGATGGAGCCCGAGATGAGGGCGCCGATCGGAGCCGTCCCCACGAACATCAGCGTGTAGAGGCTCATGACGCGGCCGCGGTAGCGGTCCTCGGTGTCGATCTGTATGAGCGTGTTCGTGGTCGCGACGTAGAGGATCAGCCCGAACCCCGCGAGAAATCCCATCGCGAGGCTCAGGGGTAGCGTTCGGGACCACGCGAAGGTGCCCATCCCGATCGCGGCCGTCAATAGTCCGATGAAGATGTTCCGACGCATGGCCCAGCGATCCTGCTGCCGGGTCATCCACGCGGCGGCAATCAGCGATCCCAGCCCGAACGCCGAGACCAGGAGGCCGTACACCTTCGCGTCGGCCTTCAAGATCTCTCGCACGTAGACCGGCAAGAGGATCATGTACTGAAAGCCCAATCCGGCCGTGAGCCCGAGAAGTACGAGGAGATTGCGAACCGGGCGGACGTTCCACGCGTACCGGACACCCTCCTTCATGTTCTCGATGGCCCTGTGCGCCTCGAAGCGGATCCCCGGTCTCGCGGGCAGCGACATGCGCCAGATGCTGGCGATCACCGCGATGTAGGAGAGCGCGTTGAGCCAGAAGCAACCCGCTTCTCCGACGGTGGCGAGCAGGATCCCCGCGATCGCGGGCCCCACCACGCGCGCCGTATTGAACGCTCCCGAATTGAGCGCGATCGCGTTCGAGAGGTCCTCCTTGCCTGCCAGCTCGACGACGAATGACTGGCGCGCGGGAAGGTCGACCGCATTGATCGTCCCGAAGACGAACGCCAGGGCGAGGATCATCCAGGGCTTCACGATCCCCGTCGAGACCGCGGTGGCGAGGAGCGCGGCCTGGACCAGGAAGGCCGTCTGCGTGATGAGCAGGAGCTTCCGCTTGTCGATGGAGTCCACGATCACCCCTGCCCAGAGCGACAGCAGGAGCACCGGCAGGAATTGACAGAAGCCCAGGAAGCCGAGCATGAACGCCGAGGACGTGAGGCGGTGCATCAGCCAGCCCTGCGCCACGCTCTGCATCCACGTGCCGATGAGCGAGATGAGCTGGCCGGTCCAGTAGAGACGGTAGTTGCGATGCTGCAGCGCGCGGAACGTGCTTCGGAGCTGGACGCGGAGGTTCGCGAGAGACATGAGTGCCTAACGGTACCATGTCTCCCGCCGCTTGCGCCAGATCGCGGGTCTTACTTGCGTCCCTCGTGCGCAAGGAGCGCTTTCTTCATGGGGAGCCCCAGGCCGAACCCCGTGAGCGATCCGTTCTCGCCGATCACCCGGTGGCACGGAATGAGGATCGGAACGGGATTCGCGCCGACCGCGCCACCCACGGCTCGCGCCGCCTTGGGCTTTCCGATCGATGCCGCGAGCGCGCCATACGAGATCGTCTTTCCGGTCGGGATAGCGCAGAGTCGTTTCCAGACCTTCTGCTGAAAGGGTGTTCCTTCGAGGTCGAGCGACGGGAGCCGGCGCGTCTCGCCCGAGGCGTACGCGCGCAACGCCTCTGCGGCCTCGGCGAGCGAGGCGGGATAGGTCTGGGGAGCGCGGTGGATCACCAGCTCGGCCCCCGCGCGGACCCGGCGCGCGAGCCAGGGATCGCGCGCGGCCCTCGTGGCGGTGATGGCAGCGCCGCGTATGGGGAAGAGTGAAGCGATGCCCTTGGGCGTGGCGGCCACCGCGAAGGTGGCCCAGGGGGTGCGCACCGTGGCCACGTCGATACGGGTTGCGGCGCGGGTGGGGTTCCGGGTCGTGCTCTTGCGATTCATCGTCTTCCTCCTTTTCGGGATCGCCGCCACGAAGCGGGCGGCAGTCCGGCTCTGCGTTTGAATGCGCGAACGAACGAGGACGCGCTCTGGAATCCGGCGGCAAACCCGGCCTCGAGCGTCGGCGTCGAGGGGTCTCGCAGCAGCGTCTCGGCACGCTCGGCGCGGAGATCGGCGAGGGCGCGCATGGGCGTGCGGCCGTCCGCCGCGCGGAAACGTCGCGCGAAGTGGGACGGGCTCACGGCGACCGCGGCCGCGACGTCCTGGGCGTAGACCGTGCTCTCCAGATTGGCGCGCATGTACGCGAGCGCCGCCTGGGCCATCGCGCGATCCGCGCCGGCAGGGCCGCCGCGCAGCTCAGGCCGGCACCGCTTGCACGGGCGGAATCCCGCGCGCGCGGCGTGGGCGGGGGACGCGTAGAAGCGGACGTTTTCCCGTCGAGGTTTCCGGCAGGTGCAGGAGGGCCTGCAGAAGATCCCCGTGGTCCGGACCGCCGTCACGAAACGCTCGTCGTAGCGCGGATCGGCCCGGTGGAAGGCCGACCACATGGCCTCCTGGGTCATTCGCGAGGATCTTCCCACGGCGGCGGTTCTCATGGGTGAGACGTTAGCACCGGCGTCCTACGCCGTCGCGTCGAATTCGACCGAGTTATCGCCTGCGCTTCTTCCTTCTCCTCGGGCGTCCCTGCGGCTAGCATGGGCCCATGCGAACCGACGACCTATCGAACGCAGAGACCGATCCCGACGGGATCCCCCCGGAAGAACGGCATATGAGCGTGGCGCGCCTGGCCAGGCGCGTGTTCGTCTCCTTCATCGTCACGTTCGCGCTCGCGCGAAGCTTCGCGCTTCTCATGATGGTCGGACGAATGCGCGACTTCTATCTCCGCTTCGGCCAGACCCACGTCCACCATCTGAACTACGGGATCTTCATCCTGAGCGGCGTGGGCGCGTATCTCATCTTCGTGCGCGCGGACCCTCGAGGGATCGCGAGGGCGGCCGCGCTGTACGGAATCGGGCTCGCGCTCACGTTCGATGAGTTCGGGATGTGGCTTTACTTGGACGAGATCTACTGGCAGCGAGCGAGCTTCGATGCGATGGTGATGATCACCGCCATCCTGGGGCTGATCATGGCCGCGCCGACCGTGCGCCGGTTCCACCTCAGGCATTGGATCTGGACGGCCGTAGTGACCATCGCGGTCGTCTACTTCACGACGCTCCTGATGGCGCCGCTTCACAGGATGAATCAGAGGATGGCGCCGTGGTTTCACGATCATGAGTCTGGCCCCTCGGATTCGGCCCGCTCGCCGGCGGCGGCTGGCGCGCCCACCGTTCTGCCTCCGGCGGCCGGCGCGCCCGCCGGTCAGCCCCCGGCGGGGCCCAGCCAGCGGATCAGGAAGTAACTCGCGGTCGCTGTCGTCGCCGCGGTCGCTAACCCCACCAGGAACGGCGTCGCGCCGATCTTCCGCATCGCGCTCAGCCGCGTGCTCAGCCCTACGCCCGAAAGGGCGACGAGGATCAGAAACCGCGAGACCTCCTGCAAGTCATGGGATAGGTCCCGATGCAGGCGGGATCCCAGCCATGCGAAGACCCCGATCGTGTTGAGGAGGGCGGTCAGCAGGAATCCCAGCACGAACAGGGGGATCGACTGGCGGATGCGCTTCCCGATCGGGACCCGCTCGCCCGCGCCCACCGCCGCTCCGGCGCCCGCCGCCGTCCGAACGTTCGCGCTGCGGGCCGCGCCCCGCGCGTAGACCAGCCCGATCCCCACGATCACCGGGCCCATCAGCGCGTTCCGCGTGAGCTTCACCGCGGTGGCCACCTTGCCTGCCGCGTCGCTGAAGGCGAAGCCGGTCGCGACCACCTGGGACGTGTCGTTGACCGCGGTTCCCGCCCAGGTTCCGAACGCTGCGTTCGACATCGCGAGCCAGTGCCCGAGCAGGGGATACAGGAACACGGCCGCCGTGCCGAAGAGCGTGTTCGTCGCGATCGCGAACGAGACCTCCTCGTCCTGCGCATGGATAACCGGAGCCGTCGCCGTGATCGCGGTGTTCCCACATACGGCCGTTCCCACGCCGATCAACGTGGCGAGCCGGCCCGGCACGCCCGCGAGGCGCCCCAGAGTATGCGCGACAAGGAGCGCGAGGCTCATCAAGATCACGATCATGATGACGGCCTTTCCTCCGATGGCGACGACCTGGAGGAAGGAGAACTGGGCGCCCAGGATCACGATCGCGGCGCGCAGGAGCGAGTGGAAGGAAAAGCGGATCCCCGGCGCGAGCATCTCCGGAAGCGTCAGCGCGTTTCCGATCACGAGGCCGAGCAGAACCGCGATCACCACCTCGCCCACGACGGCGCTCGCCCTTGCGGGCAGAAGCCCATGGAGGAAGCGGGCGACGATGGCGCAAGCAACCGTGACGATGAGGCCGGGAAGAACGCGGCGCACGGCATCTCCTGTTCGCGATGGTGGAACGGTCTCGGAGGCTGGTACCGCCCACTCTAGCGTATTCACGGCGCCCACCATCGGGCTTTTCGAAAGGGGCGCGGGCCGATATGATGACGGGCCCAACCCGATCGGCCCGGCGGCCCCGGCGCGCGATTGGATCCACCGGAGGAAGAAAGATGAAATCGACCGACATCGGAGTTGACGCGCTCCGGGAGTGGCTCGAGAGCGGCCACCCCGTGACCGTGCTCGACATCCGTCCCGAGTCCCAGCGCGAGGAATGGCGCATTCCCGGCAGCGTCCACGTGGACGTGCAGGCCGCGATGCGCCCGAGCGCGCCGGCCACCGTCGCGGGCGTTCCCGTCCCGCCGGGGCAGCAGGTGGTCGCGGTTTGCGCGCAGGGGAGGACGAGCGTTCTCGCGGCGCGCGCCCTGCGGGCGCAAGGCATCGAGGCGCTCTCGCTCAAGGGCGGCATGCAGGCATGGAGCCTCGCCTGGAACGTCGCGGACGTGGACCTTCCCGGCTCGAAGGCGCGGATCATCCAGGTCCGGCGCACCGGCAAGGGCTGCCTCTCCTATATCGCCGAGAGCGATGGAGTGGCGGCGGTCGTGGACGCATCGGTAGATCCGGACGTCTATCTCAGGATCGCCGAAGAGCGCGGGTTCAAGATCACCCACGTCATCGACACGCACATCCATGCCGATCATCTCTCGCGCTCCCGCGCGCTCGCCGAGCGATGTGGCGCCGAAGTGCTGCTGCCGAAGCAGGACCGCGCGAGCTATCCCTTCCGGCCGCTCGGCGATGGCGAATCCCTCCGGATCGGAAGCGCCGAGATCCAGGCGCTCCACACGCCCGGCCACACGATGGAAAGCACGTGCTACCTGGTCGATGGAAAAGCGCTCCTGACCGGCGACACACTCTTTCCGGGCGCCGTCGGCCGCCCCGACCTCGCGGCGAGCGCCGAACAGGCGCGGAAGCGCGCGCATCTCCTCTACACGACGCTCCGGCGGGTCGCCACGCTCTCGCCCGACATCTGGATTCTGCCCTGCCACACCAGCGAGCCGATCCCCTTCGACGGAAAGCCGTGCGGCGCGCGCCTTGGAGAGGTGCTGAGGCAGGTCGAGATGCTGAGCGCCGGCGAGGAGTCCTTCGTCGAAACGCTCCTCTCGCGGATCCCCGAGACGCCACCCAACCATCTCGAGATCGTGGGGCTGAACGAGCGAGGCGAGTTACCCGAGGGGGACCCCACCCTGCTCGAGGCGGGCGCCAACCGGTGCGCCATCTCGTAGAGGCGGAACGCGCCCCGGTCGCGCGCGTCGCCGTGGACATGCCCGAGATCTCCGCGATCATCCCAGTCTATAACGAGATCGAGAGTCTGCCCGGCCTCCTGGACGAGCTGAACGCTGTGCTCTACGGGACCGGGCGTTCCTACGAGGTGATCCTCGTCGACGACGGCAGCGCGGACGGAAGCGGCGCCTGGATCGAAGACCGCGCCCGGAAGGATCCCTGCGTGCGCGGCATCCTGTTCGAGGCGAACGTGGGTCAGTCGGGCGCGATCGCGGCGGGGCTTCGCCATGCGCGGGGCAGCGTCTTCGTGACGCTCGACGCGGACGGCCAGAACGATCCCTCCAGCATCCCAGCGCTTCTCACGGCGCTCGAGGATGCCGATGTCGTCTCGGGCGTGCGCACGCCGCGTGCCGACTCCTGGCGACGCCGCGTCTCCTCGCGCGTGGCGAACGCGGTCCGGCGGGCCACCATCGGCGACACGATCAGCGACGTCGGATGCTCGCTCAAAGCCTACCGGCGAGAGGCGCTGGAAGGGATTCCCCTCTTCGTGGGCGCGCACCGGTTCCTGCCGGCGCTCTGCCAGTTCCGGGGCGCCAAGGTCGCCGAGGTGCCAGTGCGGCATCGCCCGCGTCAGCATGGTGTTTCGAAATACGGGGTGGGGAACCGCCTCTTCCGCGGCATCCGCGATCTCTTCGGGGTCCGCTGGCTCAAGTCCCGGATGCTGCGGCACAAGATTCGGAGGATGACGGATGAATAATCTCTTCTCGTCGGTCGCGGTATGGTACGCGATCGGCTTTCTGGGGCAGATCACGTTCGGCTCACGCTTCTTCGTCCAGTGGATCGCGTCCGAGCGCGCCCGCCAGGTCATCATTCCGAAGATGTTCTGGTACCTGAGCCTCCTCGGCGGCGCCGCGCTCTTCGCCTACGCCATGCATCGCCGCGATCCCGTGTTCGCGGTCGGACAGGGGCTGGGGCTCATCGTCTACGCGCGGAATCTCGTCCTCCACCGCGCGCCTCAGCCAGTAATATCTTGAGCCGGCTTCGCGCGACGCTCGCGTGGCTCCTGCCCGCGGGCGCCATCGCGGCCTCGTGCGGCTGGCTCGGCCTCATCGAGCCCACCGAGACGCGCTACGCCGAGATCGCCCGCGAGATGCTCTCGAGCCGCGATTGGCTCATCCCTCGCCTCAACGGCATCCCCCATTTCCACAAGCCGCCGCTCGCGTACTGGTCCGCCGCGGGCGGGATGGCGCTCCTGGGCGTGAACGAATGGGGCGCGCGTCTGGGCGCGGCGCTGGCGGCGGGCTTCGTCCTCTGGTGCACCGCGCGCATCGGCCGCCAGGCAGGCGGCGCGCTCGCGCCCACATTTCTCGCCTCGAGCGTCCTCTTCTTCGCGCTCTCGCACCAGCTCGCGAGCGACATCTTCCTCGCGGCCGCCGTCGCGGGCTTCTACGCGGCCGTGCTCGATCCGCGCGCGCGCGCCTCGGTCTGGCCCTTCGTGGCGCTCGGGGTGGGATTCATGGCGAAGGGCCCGGTGGTGCTCGCCTTGACCGTGGCGCCCGTGCTGCTCGCGGCGTTGTGGGTCCGCGGCCAGGGGCTGGCGCGCTGGCTTCTGAGCCTGCGCGGATGGCTCGTGTTCGCACTGATCGCGCTGCCCTGGTACCTCGTGGTCCTGTTCCGAACGCCCGGCCTTCTGGCCTATTTCCTCGATCGCCAGATCTGGGAGCGCTACGCCACGACCGTTCATCAGCGGGGCGGGCCCGTCTATTACTTTCTCGTCGTGATCCTGGTGGGAATGCTCCCCTGGACGTGGGGCGCCATCACCGGATTGTGGGGTGCCGTGCGCGCGCGGGGAGAAGGCCGCCAGGCCGACGCGGTTCTCACGTGCTGGATCGCCCTTCCTCTCGTGTTCTTCTCATTCTCCGGCTCCAAGCTGCCCGCGTACGTTCTGCCGATCTTTCCGGCGCTGGCCGTGCTCGCGTCCTGCTGGCCCAGGCCGGAGCGAAGGGGGCATTGGCTCCGGATCGCCGCCGTGGCCTTCGCGCTGCTCCTGGCGCTCCTCGCCGCGGCTACGCCCTTCGGGGCGAAACTCGGCTCGCCGCGCGCCTTGGCGCAATCGATCAAGGACGTCCGTAGGCCCGGCGAGCACGTCGTGGAGTACGGCGTCTTTAACGCCGGCGTGCCGTTCTACCTCGGAGAGACGATCCCGATGCTCGAGGTGGAGCGCGATCTCGGCTTCGAAGGCCCGGAGGCGCGCGCCCGCGCGATCATCACCCGAGATGACCTCGCCCGCATGGTTGATACGCAAGGTCGCGTCTGGGTCGTGGGAAAAGAGGCCGCGGTTCAAGCGCTCGCGAAGGCGCTCGGCTTCAAGGCCACGCGCATGGCCGGCTCGGACGGCCAGACCCTGCTCCTTCTCGAACACCCGGGATGAGCGTCCGGACGAGCGCCCGAATCGCCGCGCCGGCGGCGCTTCTTGTCGCCGCGCCCGGGGCGCTCCTCGTCAGCCTTCTCGCCCTGCCGTGCCTCCGTCTCGGTTATTTCTGGGACGACTACGTTTTTCTCACGCGCGTCCAGTCGAACCCGATCGCGGCGCTCGGACCGGAGCCCGGAGTGTTCTACCGTCCGATACCGCGTGTCCTCTACTTCTGGCCGATGGCTTCTCTCGGCTCGAGTGGAGCGCTGGTCGCGCACGGAATCAACCTCTTCCTCCTCGCGGCCTCGGTCTGGCTTTTCGCTTCCCTTGTCGGAAAGGTTGCGGGGCCCAAGGCGGGCGCCTTGGCGGGCATCGCCTTTGCCACGCTCGCGCCCGTGCCGAGCCTCGTGGCGTGGGCCAGCGCCTCCCAGGATCTCCTCGCGATACTGTTCGCGCTGACGGCGCTCCACTTGCGGCACGCCGGGCGGATCGCGTGGGCCGGGATCGCGTTTGCCGCGGGACTCCTTTCCAAGGAGACCACCGCGGTCCTGGCTCCTGCCCTCGTGTTGTGGAGCTGGATCGTCGGGGAGAAGCCGACGCGCGTCCGCGCTGCCGCGATCACGATCGGCGGAATCCTGATCGCCTGGCTCTTCCTTCATCCGGGCATCCGCGCTCTCGCATCGAACGCGTTCGCGATCCGGCCGCGTGGATATGTGGGTTTTTCCAACCTCGCTGTCTTGGAGTTCCACGCGCGCCGCTACTTGCTCGCCCTCTTCAATGTTCCGGAGGGGCCGGGCGCTCCATGGGGTCGGGCGTGGCTCGTCCCGGGGATCGCCGGCGTCGCGGTCGCAACAGCGGTCGCGGCCGCCGGGCTCACGCTCGCCCGCAAGAAGGAGAACGAGGCCGAGGCACCGCGCCGTCTCTCGATCCCTCGCACGCTCCTGCTCGCGTTTCTGATCTCGGCGCCCACTCTGATTCTTCCCGCATTGATGATCCAGAGGTGGGCTGGATATTTCGCCTGTCTGCCCGGTCTGGGAAGCGCGCTCCTGATCGGCGTGCTGCTGTCGCGGATCCCGACTCCCGTCGCCGCGATCTGCCTCGCCGTGTTCGCCGCCATCGGGGTTTCGATCCGCGGATCCAAGGCCCCCTCCGAAGACGCCATGACCGAGCGACGTTTCATCGAGGCCAACAGAGCCATTCGCCAGGTCGAGGCGGGATTCCGAACGCTTCACCCGACGTTCCCGCCCCACTCCAATGTGCTGGTGTCGGTCGCGTCGAGCGGTCCGCTCGGGATCGACGGCACGATGCTGGATGGACAGCCGCTTCGGATCTGGTACCGCGATCCGACCCTTGAGGTCCTGCGCCCCGAGCGCCGTCGGACGCCCCGGCGCGCGGAATTCCTCTTCCGTATCACGGGGGAGCGCGACGTCGTGGAGATCGATCCGGATCACGGGTCCCTGAGATCGAGCGGCAGGAACCCCGATCCAGAGGAGATGAGGGCCATCACCCGGACCTATGCGCGGGGATTGGCCGCATCGGGCGAGTACGCTCGCTCGATCCGGATTCTAGAGATGCTCGCTGCAGGAGACGCGGCCCCGCTTGAGTCCTACGACCTGAGGCTTGCGGCCATGGCCGCCTTTTCAAGCCGGGACCCGGCAGGCGCCTCGCGGCTCCTTGCGCAGGCACCGCCCATCCCGCGGGAGTTCGCCCTGAACAGCGTGGCGCGGGTGATGGCGGAGCCGACCGGCCGCGCCGATCTCGATTCGCTCGCGTTCCCGGCGTTCGGGGTTTCATCGGCGGATCCGGACGCCCTGCGTTACCTGATGAACATGTTTTACGGAAGCCTGTTCGTCTCGCAGGCAATCGAGTTCGCGCGTCGGCTTCAAGCCGTCGCTCCGACAGACTCCGGGAGCGCGGAGATTCTGGAAAGGCTGGGCGCCGGGCATTGATCCAGGGACGCGAATCGGATGTGGCGTTCGAGGCCGCGCGCGTGGCAGGCTCGGGCGACCGTACCCCATTCGTCGCGCTCGAACCCAAGGTGAGTCCATGAAGCCGGAAAAGCCCGAGCCCTACAAAGTCGCCGCCGTCCAGATCGCCCCCGTCTTCCTGAACCGCGAACGCACCGTCGAGAAGGCGCTCCGTTATCTCGACGAGGCCGTCAAGGCGGGTGCCAAGCTCGTCGTATTTCCCGAGGTGCTCGTGCCCGGATACCCCGACTGGGTGTGGTCCGTGCCCGCGCGCGACGATGTCCTCGACGATCTCTACGGGGAGCTGCTCGAGAACTCGGTCGAGATCCCCGGCGACACGACGCGCCGCCTCTGCGATGCCGCCCGCGCTGCGGGCGTGTTCATCGTGATGGGCGTGAACGAGCGGAACACCGAGGCGAGCGGAGGTTCCCTCTACAACACCCTCCTCTTCATCAACGAGGACGGGAACCTCGTGGGGCGTCACCGCAAGTTGATCCCGACCGGCGGGGAGCGGCTCATGTGGGGACAAGGCGATGGGAGCACTTTACAAGTTTATGACACCCCGGCGGGAAAACTGAGCGGCCTCATCTGCTGGGAGAACTACATGCCGCTCGCGCGCTACGCCATGTACGCATGGGGCTCGCGCATCCACGTCGCCTCGACGTGGGACCGCGGCGAGCCCTGGCTCTCGACCGTGCGCCACATCGCGAAGGAAGGGCGCGTGTACGTGATCAACTGCTGCCAGGCGTTCCACCGGAACGACGTTCCGGATCGCCTGGGTCACAAGCGTTACTATCCGGCCGATCGCATGTGGATCAACGCGGGCGACAGCGCCATCGTCGATCCCGAGGGGAAGTTCATCGCGGGGCCGCTCCACGAGGCGGAGGGCATCGTCTACGCGGACATCGATCCGCGCATGCTCGCCGGCACGCGCTGGATGCTCGATGTTGCCGGTCACTATGCGCGTCCCGATGTGTTCCAGCTCTTGGTCACGCGCCAGGCGAAGGCCATGATCGGCGAGCGCGAGCTGAGGGACCCGCTGGCCGGCACCGAATCGCGCTCCAACAGCCCGACGGCTGGGGCGGCGCCGAAGGCCGCGCCGAAGGCAGCAGCAAAGCCGCGTGCCGCGCGAAAGCCAGGGACCGCGCCAAAGCCGGCTGCTAAGCCCGCGCCCGAGGCGACATCGGCGCGCGCGAGCAAGAAGAAGTGACGGAGCCGCCCGCGCGTTCGTGAACGCGCCCCGCCCCAAGGAGGCGCGCGTGACCCATTTCGAATCCCCACTCGGCCGGTGGATGAGGGGCTACACCCTGATCGTTCTCGGCTGCGTCGCGGGTGTGGTCGGGTACTGCCTCTTGCGTGGAATCGCGACTCCGGGGATCGAGTTTGCATACGTACTCGGCGGACTGGTTCTCGTGGGCCTGTTCTCAGTTCAAGGACTTGATGTCGGCCAAGGGCAGCTCGTCATCAGGCGACCGGGGCGGAGGACAATCATCGAGCTGTCAGACCTCTCGGAGGCCTCGCCCGTGCCGGAGTTGGTGCGTCGATCCATCTCCCTGTGGAGCACCCGCGGCTTGTACGGATTCATCGGATACGGATACAAGAAGGGTTTCGGCGTGTACCGCTCCTACGTGACCGACTCCGCCAAGGCCGTAGCGCTCCGGTTTCGATCGGGGAAGAAAGTCGTTGTCTCCCCCGAGTCGCCGGACGCCTTTGTCGCCGCCGTCATCGCCGAGTCGAACGCGATCGCGCCGTCGACCGGAAGGGCGCCAGGATAGCGCATGATCGAAATCAAGGATCTGGTCCGCAACTACG
>JBGPHU010000055.1:0-16861 GCA_041484545.1 Candidatus Eiseniibacteriota bacterium
CGCGTGGTACCGCAGATCCCCGACGGAGACCCCCGGCTCCCCAGGAGCCGGGACGCCGACGGCAGCGTCCGCCGCGGGAGCGGCAAGGGCGCATGCCGCGAGGAACAGGAGCCGAAGAGGCGCGCGACGTGGGTGGCGCCTTATGACGCGGCGTTCCTAGAAGCTCACGTTCACCGAAATACGGTGGGCCGCGCTGAGCACCTTGAGATCCTGATAAGCGTAATCCAATCGCGCGACGGAGGCTTTGCTCAGGGTCAGCGGAAACTTGACGCCGAGTCCCGCGGTCAACCCTTCCGTGTCGTAGTTGAACTTGTACCCGCCGCGCAGGAAGAGATAGTCATGAAAGGCGTATTCCGCTCCCCAGTTCACCTTTTCGGAGTTGTCGGATGGATGGGTGAACTCCGCGGAGGTGATGAGGCGGCTCTCGCCGCTCTGGAGCACGTTGAGCGAGCCGCCGACACGGAAGAACGTCGGCATCTTCACCTTCTCGTTCAGGAAGGACATGTCGCTCCCGATGTTCTGGATCGACATGCCGATCTTGGCCCCCATTACTCCCACGTCGTAGAGCGTCCCGAAGTCGAAGGTCGTTGACTTCCCTTTCACGTCGGCGAGCCCGGTCTGGACGTAGTTTGCCGTAAATCCCGCCGAGAACTTGTCGGTCAGCGATCGCGCGTACGAGATCCCGTACGCCCACTCGCCCGCGTCGAAGGTTTCGCCTGTTCCGTCGGGGAGGTAGGTCGTGCGGACCAGGTCGCGGCTCATCGTGAGCGCGCGGACGTTGACTCCCAACATCCCCGGGATCCACTTGATGTTGAATACATAGGCCGCCTGGTCGAACAGGATGTCCGCGGGCCAGGCGGTGTGGTTGATGGTCACGGACTGCCCGGACAGCCGGGCGATCCCGGCCGGATTCCAGTACACGGCGGTCGCATCGTCGGCGATGGCAACGTAGGCGTCTCCCATCGCGGCCGCCCGGGCGCCGACTCCGATCTTCAGCGACTGGCCGCCGAGGGTCCCCACCTTTTCGAATATCTGCGCGCCTTCCGCCGTGAGCGGAAGCAACATGCAGACGGCAACGATCAACGCACGCATCACGGAATGCCTCCTGGATTCTCCCATGGACGGTTGGGACACGCCGGCCGTTTTCATCGGATGATGACGAACCTGCCGACCTGCTTGCCCAGCTCGGTGTCGACAGAGTAGAGGTAGATGCCGCTTACGATCTTCTGCCCGTTTCTCGAGATCAGGTTCCACGGAACCGAGCCGCTCCCCGCCGTAACGGGGTCCTTGCCGACCTGGATATCCGCCGGCGGACGTCCGTCGAAGGGGATGTCCTTCACGAGGTCTCCGGCGACCGTGTAGATGTGGACGGTGCCCCTCGTCCTCGGCAGGTTCATGAACGTGACCTTGGTGCCCGAGGGGTCCTCCTCGCGCGGCACGAGGTCCCATTCCGCGCCTCCCTTGTAAGGATTCGGCACGACGAACACGTTTTTCTGGTCGTTGCGAGAATCTCCACGCGGGTAGACCACCTGTGCGTTGTTGGCGCTGGGATTCCCCTGGAGGATTACGTCTGTGGCCGCCGAATCACCCGGGACGACCGAGACCGGCACGATGGAATAGAAGTAGGGGAACCCGTTCAGCACGTGGGTGTCGACGTAGCTGTACCGGCCGACGCCGAAGAGCGTGTCGATCTCGGTATGGCTGACGGAGTCCTGGACGGTCCGCGTGTTGGGATCCCAACGGACCACGGTAGGACTGATATTCACGATCGGAATCGACGGATCGATTAGCTCCGAGAGGGGCCGCGCGGGAGTCCCCTTGGGGTTGACCCGCCATTCCCCGAGCAAGGACCAGAGATCATGCGACGGCGCGTTCGTGCCTAGAGGACGGCTCCACCCCGAAGCGCGGTAGACGCGATAGCCGAGGAACTCCTTGAGATTGCCCCTCTGGGCGTCCCGAACCTGTTCGGCGAAGTTGTTCCATTTGAGGGTTACCTTGTGGTCCCCCGGGAAGAACCACGCGGAGATTCGGGTCGAGTCGTCGCGCGAGTTGTACAGGCGCAGGTAATCCGACACCTCCCCGTGCCCGTCTTGCCCCGCATAGAAGGGCGCGGGCAAAGGAGCGGCTGCCACCCAGTTGACAAGGTGCTCACGGCCTCCCGCTCCCGTGTTGGCGTCGCAGTCGAAATCCACGTAGGTGCATGTCGGCCCAGGAGTAACGTTCAGCGTGTCCTGGCTCGCGCAGTGTGCTGTTCCCCGCGCGATCGTTCCGCCAAGTTGGTCCTGGCAGACGTACTTCCCTTCCTGCTGAAGATCGCAGGGCGCGGTCGGGTCCCAGTCGGGCACGCCGGCGAAGACCTGAGAACCGTCCTCATTCCGGATGTCGGTGATGTTCGAATGGAACCGCAGGCGACAGAGCGAGGACTCCGGAATGGTGTACGTGAAGCGCGACGAGGGATTGCTGTTCAGCAGGCATGTCTCCTTGCCGCACGTCCCGGTCAAGGCGTTGCCATCGAGGTCGGTGTAGAGGCCGTCGAAGACCTGCTGGGCGCTGATGGCGTTGTCGATCATGGTTCCGCCGCCCTGCGAAGGCCCGCGGCCCAGGCCCATCACCCATGCGACCGAGATGGTTAGCGCGGAATCGGGCAGGATGGAACGGAACGGGCCCGTCGCCATGACGAATCGGTAATCGAGCGGACGGGCCGAGATCATCTGGCCCGTGACGTCCGGGTTGAGCTGCGGATCGGACATGAGGAGATAACGCTGCGCATCGTTCTCAGGGTCCCCCCCGGCCGCGAAGGAGGCGGAGCCTGAGAAGAACTTGAACGAGGTGATTCCGACTCGGCGGGGAGCGTTGGCGCCGCTCGGGTCGGTCGTGTGGTTCAAGAACATGCAGCCGAAGTAGCCCGGCACATCCCCGCCCTTCGCGTCCTGGACCCGGGAAGGGTCGTCCGGGTTGTCCCACATGTAGCCCATCTGGATTCGCCGATGGACGAAATCGCCGCTCGGCCCCACGTACTGGACCACGGTGTCCACCAGCCCCGCCTCGTCATCGGTGAAGTAACCGCGGACGGAGCGGGTGCCGATATCCATGTCCGCGAAGATCCCGACGTAGACGTTCCGGAGCGCGCGTCCGCTCCGGTTGATGATCTTATAGTCCATTCCGACGAAGTCGTTCTGACCCGGCGTAGCCCAGGCGTACGAGGTCTGCTGCACCTTGACGCCAAGAGGGACGTGCTCGGGAAAGAGCTGCCGCGTGGTGGGCTGGTCGTCCGCGTACTCGGAGGCGAACATCTGCTGGCCGATGGCGGAGTAATCCTCGTCGCAGAGGCCGTCTCCGTCGTCGTCGAGCCCGTTCAAGAAATCCTCGTCCACGCGGCCGTCTCCATCGTCGTCCGGATTCACGCTGGAGGAAATGACCCGGTTCCCGCCGGGGATTCCCTCATAGGACTCCCTGACGTCGGCAACCTGATCGATCGGCAGGTTGACGCATACGTGCTGGGGGTTGATCTCCGGGGAGAACTCCCGCTCGTAGGTCGCCGTGGTGACGTGCGCGATGCCGGTCGCGTCGAGCGCGCCGATCCAGAGCCCCGCCGCGTATAGGTAGTCGTTACCCGAGCCCGGGGGCCACTCGGCCGACGGTACGGTCGTGCGGCGCGGATTATCCTGGTTCCCGGTCTCCCCGAAATTGGTGATCTGGAGCGCGAGCCTGCCCACGTTGTGAACGAACTTTCCGTCGTTCCGGAACACGTAATGGATCCCGTCCCGAGTCGGATCGGCGATTTGATCCTGGGGAAGCTGGTGGAACGCGCACACCCCCGCCCAGAGAGCAAAGGCTGCCGAGGTGAGCGCCGTTCGTCGCCGCATGCTCATCCGATCGTCCCCCCTGCATGACGTCCAGCCCCGGCTGCTTTTCCTATGGTCCGGCTCCACGCCGGCAACACTAGAACTGCACCCCGAGCCCGGCCCGGATCGTACGCCCCTGACTGAACACGCGGGGATCGTGGACCGGGAACCAGTCTTCCTTGCCGTCCCCATTCTGGTCCTGGGTCAGGAACGCTCCCCCGGCGCGGCCGGTTTCGGTGTAGTAGATGTTGTAGGAGTTCGAGTTGATCGCTCCATCGGGAAAGAGGGACGGCGTCAGGTCGCTGATGTTCTCGGCATTGAGGAGGTTCGTCGCCTGGACGTAGAGCGTTAAATTCTGGCCCCACGCGCGGAAGAACCGCTCCCCTTGCATGGAGAGGGTCGAGATGGAAGGAAGCCGTCTCGAATTGACCAGCTCGGGATTCTGGCGCCGCTCCAAGCGCTCGTGAGGCGTGAAGGGGAATCCCGAGCCGAACTGGTACACGAACGAGGACCGCCAATCCTTCTCGTTGCCGAGGCTGAGCGTGGCGGAGATGTTGTGTCTCTGATCCCAGTCCAGCGGCTGCTCCGAGGTCGGCTTGAACTGGTCGCGAAGGTTGCCGGTCGACGCGAGCGCGCGATTCGGGTCGGAAGCGGTGCCCGTCGAGTTGCCGTAGGTGTAGTTGATCTCTCCGGCGAATCCGTGGCTGAAGCGCTTGATGAGCGTCACCTCGACGCCCCTGGAGGAGGCGTAATCGGCGTTCACGTACGTCGGCACCGTGAGCGCGAACCCCGGTATCTCCTCGTCCACCGTCGTGAGGAGGCCGAAGATGTCTTTGAAGTAGACCCCGAACTGACCGTAGATGTCCTTGCTGAAGAGATGCTGAACGCCGAGCTGATAGGCGATCGTCGTCTGGGGCTCCAGATTCGGGTTCCCCCGGGCGGTCGCGGAGAAGAGCCGGCCTTGATAGATGTACTGGCGATCCGGAACCTGAAAGAGCCGCCCGTAGTGGAAGCTCATCACGTCCCGATCCGAGATCGGGTACGCGATTCCGATTCGCGGACTCACCTGGGTCTTCGTGGGGTGAAGGACCTGGGAGGATGAGATCTGGCTCCCCACCGAGAAGGTGTCGTACCGGAGGCCGGCGTTTAGGACCATTCCTTCATACTCCCAGCGGTCCTGCACGAAGAAGGCGCCTTCCGGATTGAAGGCCCGGAACTCGTCGCGATCGGCTCCGTAGAGCCCCTGGGCGGTCAGCACGTTGGGGTAATTCGTCCTTAGAAAACCGAAGTCGTTGTAGTTGATGTCGCCGCCGGTCATGAAATTGTGCGCGCCGAGCTTCTTGGAGAAATCGCCGTTCAGGGTGTACGTCACGGTCTGCTTCCGCTCGTAGAAGGGATAGTCCCCGTTCGTGACGTAATACTGTCCATCCAGCCGGTTCGAAGGGTCGTAGTAATTGTTGGGCTGCTGCTGGTACTCCCATGGCATGCGATCCAGAACGTCGCGTGAGGTGTTCCACTGCTGGCGCGAGGCGCGGAGGTTGTAGATCGTGCCCACGCCGAGCGTGTGCTTCCAGGTGAGCGCGGTCTGGAGATAATCCTCGTCGGTGATTGGAAGATGCTCGGCCGTGTTCACCGGAACGTAACTCGAATCGACCTGGAAGTAGGACCAGGAGCCGTACCGTGTGGCGATGTTACCGTCCGTCGGAGCGGTTGAATCCTGTCGCACCTGCACGTAGCCGGCGCGGTTCCAGCGATTGTTGAACTCCCCATCCAGACTCCGGTTCTTGATGACCTCGAAGTTGAGCTTCTCGTTTGGAGTCAGCTTGAAGGTCAGTTTGCTGGAGAGTTTGGCGCTGTTCGACTGCCGGTTGCCAAGCCGGATGAAGTCCAGGAACCGGTGCTCTTGATGCGTCGCCATGTTCCGAAGATAGGTGTCGGTGTACGTGCCTTCGAAGGAGATGAAGTAGTTCGTCTTCGGGAAGAGGAACGGGCCTCCAAACCCGGTGCTGAGGCGCTCGAAGTTGTTGAAGGACTTGTCCGCCTCTCCATACCTGTCCGTGAAGTACCGGACCTCGCCCCCGAACTTGTCGCCCCCTTCCCGGGTCGTGAGGCTGATCACGCCGGAAAGCGCGTTGCCGTACTGCGCGTCCATTCCTCCGAGCACCTGCTCGCTCGAGGAAACCGCCAGAAGTCCCAGGTCCACGCCTTCCGCCTTGAGCGGGTTGCGGCTCGCGATCCCGTTCACGATCGTGAGGACCTCGTCCCCGCGTCCGCCGCGGAAATGGAGCTCGCCGCCCTGACTGATGACACCCGCCTTGAGCCCGATGGCCTCCTTGTAATTGTCGACAGGCAAGGAGCGCAGATCCTCGCTGGTGACGATCTGCTTGGTGGAGCTGTCCTTCTTCCGGATGGCGATCTTGACGTCGCCATGGATATCGACCGTCTTCATCTTCACGGCCTGCTCGGAGATCTTGAAGTCGACGGTGGCGGTCTGGTTCGCGTTCACGACGACGGGCTTCTCGACCGACGCGTAGCCCATCATCTTGGTGGCCATGGTGTACGTCCCGACCGGAACCTTTACGATCGTGAATTTTCCATCGGCGTTGGCGCGGCCGCCAAGCTGGGTGCCCTTGAGGATGACGTTCGCGTATGGAACGCCGACGCCGCTGTCATCCTTGATCATTCCGGTGATGGTTCCCGTCTGCGCTTGCGCGGACGTCACGGCAGGACCGAGAGATAGGAGGCCGAGCAGGAGCGCGACGGCCCAGAGAAACACCATCAGAGGCCCGCGACGGCCGAGCTGGCCTGACATAGGTGGAATCGCTCCTTTCTGCATCGGAGGTGTCATCGAAAACCGGCTATCTTTATGCCGTTTTCGAGGGCCTGCGTCAAGGCAATTCGTTGCAATACGCCCGCTTGTCGAGTTCGGAGAGGCCGCGTTGTGGGTGATCGAATCTGTCAAGTCCATCTCACAGCCGGCTCTGGGACGCGGGGGGCAATGGCGAACAGTCTGGGGGGGGGGTAAACCTTGATTCCTGTACAAAGCGGCTTCCGCCGCCTGGTTCCGGATTATAGGGGGCCCGTGGCCACCCGCAAGCATATTTTTTCAGAATTCGGTCGCGCTCGACATCTGGAAGTCCCGCACCAGGAGCCCCGGGCAAACCACCCCCCCGGAGGACTGGACCGAGGACATCCCTTCCACCTGATTCAGCATCTGCACGACGCCCTGGTTGAATCTGAAGTTGCGGACCCCGTGGGTCACCTTTCCCTTCTCGATCGCGAAGAGCCCGTCCCGGGTCATGCCCGTGAGGGTCACGCTCTTGGGATCCACCACGTTGGTGTACCAGACGCGCGTCACCAGAAGCCCGCGATCCACCCCGCGCACCAGATCCTCCGCGGTCCCATCCCCGCCTTCCAGAACGAGGTGGCGGGCCATGGGCCCGTAGGTATTCGGCGCGGGAAGGCCATGGCCGGTGCTCTCGCGCCCCTCCTTGGCGGCCGTCTGCCGGTCGTAGACGGCGCTCTTCGCCACGCCGCGCTCGATGATCGTGGTCGGATAAGTCGGCATTCCCTCGGCGTCGAACGGGCTTCCCCGGTGGAGCGGGTGGAAGGGATCGTCGCGGATGGTGACGTTCGTACCCATGACCTTCTGGCCGATCTTTCCGGAGAGAAAGCTGCGGCCCTCCTGCGTGAGGAGCGCGCCGAAACTGATCCAGGACATATCCTGGATCAGATCCGCCACCGCCGCCGGTTCGAGAACCACCGTGTACCGTCCCGGCTCCCAGGCTTTCGGCGCGCGCGAGCGCACGGCCTTCTCGACCGCGCGGGCGGAGAGGGCGGCCCCATCCACGCTGTCCGCGCGATGCGACTCGTACCCGGCCCAGCCCGACGCCGTGCCCTCGAGCGCGGAGATCAGGAATTTCGCGGACGTGCCGACGTGGTAGGCGAAGAGCCCGCGCGAGTTCGCCATGGCGAGCGGCCCGATTTCGCCGTAATCGCCGATCGTGCCCGCCCGAACCTCGTAGATTCCGGCCCCCTCCAGGCCCGCTTCGCGGCATCGCGCCACCGCCTTCCCCACCTCGCGCGCGCGGACGTCGGCTCCCAGCTCGGCCGTCGCGGCGTCGTATCCGTCGACCTCGCGATAAGTCTGCCGACCGGGCAGCGGCAGGAGGTCCTTGATCTCGGGCTGAAGACCCGTGGCGGTCCTCGCGCGCTCGATGATTCGCGCGATTCCGGCGTCGCTCAGGTCGTTCCCGGTGGCGCGTCCGGTGCGTTTTCCCCGCACGATGCGAACGGAGAGGAGGTAACGCCGTTCCGAGACGTTCTGTGTGATCTCGTTGTTCGCGAAGCGAGTGAGCATGTCGGAGCCCCCGCCGAGCATGATCTCGACTTCATCCCCGCGCGCCGCCGCGAGCGCGCGATCCAGGAGCGCTTTCGCTTCGTCCCTTTGCATCATGCCTCGTATCCCGCGCCGAGCCGCACCTTGCGGAAACGGGCGGGGGCGGCGCCGTGCGTGATCTCGGCGACCTGTCCGGGCTGCCCCTTCCCGCAGTTGGTCACCCCCCAAGGCTTCCACTCGGCGGGGCCGCAGACGAAATCGCACGAGTTCCAGAATTGGGTCGTGATCCCCTGATACGTGGGGTTCTTGAGGAGCCGCGCCCGCTTTCCCTTCCTTATCTCCCACGCCAGCTCCGTCTTGAACTGGAAGTTGTACCGGAGCTGGTCGATGCTCCAGCTTCGGTTCGTCTCCATGAGGATCGCGCCGTCGCTTTCATGTAGAAGGTCCTCGAGGGAGCCCGATCCTGGCATGAGGCTCAGGTTCACCATCCGGATCATCGGGATGTGGTGCCATCCGTCCGAGCGAACGCACCCGCGGCTCCGCGTGTCGCCCACCCGGTGGGCCAGCTCGCGCGACGTGAGATAGCCCTCGAAGAGCCCGTCGCGCACGATGTGCCAGCGTTGCGCCTCCACCCCATCGTCGTCGAACCCGAACGTCGCGAGTCCGTTCGGAAGCGTGGCGTCCGCGACCAGGTTCACGAGCTTCGAGCCGAAGGCCAGCTTCCCCTTCTTCTCCAGCGTGAGGAAGCTCGTGCCCGCGTAATTCGCCTCCATGCCCAGCACGCGGTCCAGCTCGGTGGGATGCCCGACCGACTCGTGGATCTGGAGGGCGAGCTGCGACCCTTCGAGGATGACGTCGTGGTCCCCCGCCGGGCATTGCGCGGCGGTCAGGAGCGCAACCGATTCCTCCGCGATCCGCCGCGCGTTCTCGACGAACGGGATCGATTCGATGAACTCGTAGCCCAGCGCCTGGTGGAACCCCTCCGCCTGCGGGTAGCTCCGGCGCTGCACGTCGCCCTCGGAGACGGCCGTCGAGGAAAAGCCGCCTCCCGAACGCGTGAGGATCTGCTCGATGTCCGAGCCCTCGGTGCTCAGGTAGAACTGGCGCTTGCGCTGGAAGGAGAGGAAGGACTCGGCGTTCGTGACGCCCTTGACGGCGCGCATCTCCGCGTCGATCCGAAACAGGAGGTCGAGCTTCTTCTCCAGCGGCACCTTGAAGGGATCGACGGCGCACGTGGAGGACCAGACCGACTGATGCGCGGGCTCGGGCGCCAGCCGCACGTTTTCGTGCTGGATGCTCGCGCTCGCGCGTCCGATCTCCACCGCTTGCGCGGCGCAACGCTCGACGCCCTGCTTGCCGAGGTCGTCGGTGGCCGAGAAGCCCCACGCCCCTCCGACCAGGACCCTCACGCCCAGCCCGGCCGAATCGCTCAGGTCAAGCCCGCCTACCTCGCCGTTCTTGACCTGGATGTCTTCGCGGGTGAATTCGATCGCGCGGACGTCCGCATAGGAAGCGCCGCGCGCGGCCGCGGTGTCGAGCGCGAGACGCGCGAGATCCTTCATGCGTCCCGGCCCTCGGATCCGCTCAGAAGAGGAATCGGAGCACGATCGTCGCCTGGTCCCCTCGCGAAATCTCCTCGCTCGGATCTCCCGGCGTGAAATGAAGGTGCTCGTGCGAGTAGGAAGCGTCGATCTGCGTGCCGAGGAAACCCCAGAAGTATCCCAGTCCGCCCGTGACGCGGGCGCCCTTGAGCGGCGGGATCCCGTCCCTGCGATCGGGATCGCGACGTATCAGCGCGATGCCGACCCGGAGTGGGAGACAGGAAAGTGCGCGATACTCAGCGCCGAAGTGATAACTCATTTCCGAGCTGGCAATGTCCGGAAGGGCGCCGGTGTAATCGACGCGGCCCTCGCGGGCGAATTGCACCTCGGTTGCAAGGAGGCCCCGCCCACCCGGTAGGTCGACCGAAACGCCACCGTCCATCTGGTACCCGAGCCGCCGCACATCCAGCGGAAGCGCCGTCGCGAGGACGGTTGGGTTCGGGCGGATCCACTCCAACTCGCGGTAGTACCGGTACTGGATTCCGAGGTGCGCGGGGGTGCCCGGCAGATCGAGCATCCACCGCGAGGCGACCTCGTTTCTCCGGAGCCCGCTCAGGAGGGAGGACCACTTCATCTTGAACACGCTCTTGGAGGGATCGATGAGGTTGGCCGGAAGCGGGTTCAGGAAGTACTGAGCCGCCCAGTTGACCTCGGCGATCTCCTCACCGTCGTTCGACAGGTGCCGCCCATCCACGATCCCCCGGAGCCAGCTCTTGTAGCGGATCCCGATCTGCGCGTTGTAGCTCACCTCGGGGCGGTTCCAGTCGTAGTGGTCCTCATTGAACGGCCCCCGGCTCAATCCCCGGACGTGATTGCGCATCCAGCCCGCCGAAGCCGCTACCGTCAGCGCCAACGGGCCGACCTTCGGGGACGCCAAGGCGCCGCCCGTGAACGCAAGCTCGGTCGAACTGAGATTCAGCTCGTAGGGATTGGGAACGTTGCGCGATTCGGATTCGTGCCGGTAACGGACCCTTCCCGCCAGCGTGACCTTCTTGAGGAACTTCCGGCCGTAGGTGACTCCCACACGCGGCGCCGTCACGCTGGCGCCGATGTGGTTGTCGCCGATCACCGGTTGGAACGTCGAGGGATAGAGAAGGTCGAAATCGCGGATGAAACGCCCGTTGTCGGGCGACGAGCTCAGATCGTGCCGGCTGGCGTTGATCCCGCCGTAGATTCCCTCGAGCCCCAGCACCCACTGCTGCTCGTGCCGCAAAGCCGCGATCATACCGCTCCGCCGCTGCACGACGCTGTGCGGAAGCCCGTAGTACCCGTCCTGGAAATGGTCGTAATGGGAGGATTCCTCCATGCTCGAGGAGTCCTGATCCGCCAGAAGGCCGGCGGGGTTGTCGGAGAATCCGTAAGGATTGATCCGGTTCTGAGGCTCTTCCACCGACGCTGTGAGGCCGCCCATCGCCTCGAGCCGCGCCGAGAAGCTCCTGGCATCGACGTTAACCGTGGAGGCGCGGGTCCATGCCTCCGAGATCTGGGCCTGGGCGACCACCGGACCCGCCCAAGCGAGGAGGACGGAAGCGAGCGCGAAGGACGCCTTCTTGTGGAGGGCGCTCATCGCGGCTTCAGGTAGAGCGGCAGCATCGTGGATCGGCTGCCCTTGGTGACGGACGCGTCGTACACCGTGACCCGCATCATGTAGCGGCGCCCGGGGACGAGCGGCACGTCGTCAGGCCAGGGGACCCACAACTGGGGCTGGTTCGGAGGAACGTTGTGATCGGCTCGCTTGTCGTAGGTCGTCAGAGCGCGGCGGATCTCGAGACTCCACTTGCCCGAGGCCCAGTCTCCGCGCGCGAAGACGTCGAACTGGCTCAGCGTCGGGAACCTCAAGATGGAGCTGGGCACGTAATCGCCCGGATTCCAGGTCTTGTCGCGAAGGCTGCTGTCGTCTACGCGTACCGGATTCAACGGCCATACCCCAGCCGAGTCGCAGAGATCGAGCGGCCTGGCTACATATCCCCAGATGGCGTAGGCGGTCGGCTTGCCGCGGTTCAAGCGCGTGTCGCGCGTCCCCTTGCCGGCGACGCTGTCGGGAACGATCCCGTTCGGGTAGAGCGTGAAGTTGTCGTGATACGTGACGCGGCCCAAGTCGTCGACGGGGCCGCCGCCCATGTCCCATCGGTCTTCCATGAACCCAGACACGCCGTGTGACGTGGCGCCGACCGTGTCCTCGGAGCCGCCCTGGAATTCCACGATGGAGGTCGGGAAGACCGGATCCGTCGTTCCGGCGCCCCATCGCCAGTTGTCGGCCGGAAAGGAACCCAGAGAGTCGGAGAATATTTCCACGACCACCTGATCCTCCCGGATCGTCGATCTGTGCCATGAGGTCGGACGGACCATCCGATCGTCGGTGTGGCAGTCGAAGACCTGATTGCCCTGATCGTCGAAGACGTCGATGGAGTCGTTCACGATCGGCCGGTCCAGATAGCTGGCGGAGGGATCCGGCCACTGCAGCAGGAAGTAGATCGACTGCTGCGCGCCGAAGCGGTCGTACGACCAGACGCTGCGGATTCCCAGGATGAAGTCGCCGCCTCCGCCGAAGCCGTGCATGATGGCGTAGTGGGGGTCGCCGGCGACGTTCCATTCGATCGGGGTCGCCCGGCCGTCCACGAGGAGCTCTCGGTGCTCCTGCTGCGGCGAGGTCAGGAACTCCTCGGGCGCGGGAACCGAGGTGACGGATTCATCGAGTCCTGGCTGGGTGGCGATTTTCGTTCCACACGAGATCGCGAACCAGGGAAGGACGGCACAGAGAATCCCTGCACGAATCTTCGAACGCCGAGGCATCTATATTCCTTTGATCACACGGGCCTTAGGGGGGAACGCCTTCGTAGCCTAAGTTCTGTTCGCAAGGCCTGTCAAGCAAAAAGCCCGGGATCCAGTCCCGGGAAAATCCTGTCAACGTCCTCCCACTCCGCCAGTTGCTCCGGGCTCACTCCGCCCTTCTCCAATCCTTCCGCGAGGCGCCCGAAGCGGTCCAGGTGAAGATGAGTGCGCCGCACGGCGTAAGGCACGAGCGTCCCGGTGCGCATGATGAACGCCCAATCGCTCGCCTGCGCCAGCAATAGCTCGCGTCCCGCATGGGCGAGGGCGCGCTTCCGGAGCGGATCCCCGCGATCGCCCGCGCGCGCCAGAGCCTGCATTCGCTCGGCCGCGTGGTTGAGATGGCGGTAGATCCAATCGTTGGACGGGTCGAGCCAAACGGATGAATAGCCCCCCTCGCCCCAGCTCGACGGGTGGAGACGCCCCTCGCTCGCGCGCGGAATCGAACCGATGGCCTCGATCGGATCCACGGCGTCAAGATCCTGATCCCGGTCCGCCTCGTCCAGGACGGACCCCAGCCAGTCGGGCCCTTCGTACCACCAGTGCCCCATCAGCTCCGCATCGTAGGGGGCGAGAAGGAGCGCCGGCTGCCCGATCCGTTCCGACGCGGCGCGCGCCTGGGCGGACCGCTCCCGCACGAAATGGGCGGCGTGCTCGCGGGAGCGCGCGCGGGCGCGCTCTGGATCGTAGGGTTCGCGGTGCGGGTTCCTCCGATCGGTGATCCGGTAGTACTTGAGACCGAGATGCGTCCGCGTGCCGCCCGACGGCAGAAACTCGCGGACGTCCTCCAAGGGGAGATCGAAACCCTGGTCGCGGTAGTACTCGCGATAGCTCGCGTCGCCCGGATAGCCGTCCGTAGCGCTCCACACCTGCCGCGAAGAGTCGGCGTCGCGACCCAGAGCCATCACGCCGGCCGGCGTCCGGAACGGAGCGTAGGTCCCAGGCAAAGGACGCGGGCATGCATCCAGGATGCCGTGCGTGTCCACGGCGAAGAACCGGATGCCGAACTCGGCGAGCACGGATTCGACACCCGGCGTGTAGCCGCATTCGGGGAGCCACAGCCCCTCGGGGGGGCGGCCGATGAGGCGGGTGAATTCGCCCACGGCGGTCCCGATCTGAGCGCGCCACGAGGGCGCGCCGAGACTCATGAGCGGAAAGTAGCCGTGGGTAGCGCCGCACGTGATGAGGCGCGCCTGCCCGGCTTCGGATACCGCGCGGAATCCCGAGATCACGTCGCGGCGGTAGCGCTCCTCGAATTGCGCGAGGCACTCGCGGAATCGCTCCCGGTAGTGGAGCGCGAGCGGATGGAACCGCGCGTCGTGGCGCGTGCGAGCCACCTCCCGCTCGGCGAGCTCGAGCAGGCGACCCAACCGGAACGCGTAGCGCCCGCGAAGGAGCGGATCCTCGAGCATGGCGAGAAGGGTCGGGGAGAGCGAGATCGTGATCCTGCCGCGGGCGCCGCGGCCTGCCCGCTCTTCCAGCATGCGGAGAAGCGGAAGGTAGGTCTCGGTCAGCGCCTCGAAGAGCCAGCGCTCCTCCAGCGAATCCTCGAACTCGGGATGACGCACATAGGGGAGGTGCGCGTGGAGGAGAATACAGAGGTAGCCGCGTGGCATCGAAGATCCCCCGTTCATCGAGGGGGTGCGTCCGGGGGCAAGGCTGCAGGCGCGGGCGCGGGCCGGCGCGCGGCGTAGCTCCCTTCGCCAGCCGGCTCGCGTCCGGCTTGCGCGCGCTCGAGGAGCCACGCGCGGGCCTCGTGCGTGAGGCTCCACGCGCCTTCCTCCGCGCACGGGCCGTCCGGCGGCACCGGAACCCACGAGGAAGTAAGCAGCGCCACGAACGCTTCCCCGGACTGAACCCCGAGGAGGGCGCGGCATTCGCCCCCCGACCGCGGCAGGCTCACGTACCAGCGCTCGCCCCCCACAGCGTCGGGCATATCCACGCGGGTCAGCGCCTCCGCCGGACTGCGGGCGTCGGCGCGGCGCTCGATCCGGATCTGATAGCGGGGCGAGTGGACGTCCCCTCCCGCCGCGGACGCCGCGCGCGCCACCGAGGCCTCGGTCAGCTCCCAGACCGCGAGGGCGCATCGAGGATCGCGGACGAGAAGATAGAGGCGGTCTTCCCCGTAGCGGATGACGCTCCGTTGCGAGGGCGGAGCCTCGGAGGCGGACAGCGGGGGCGAAAGCCGCCCTGTGGAACTCATGGCCACCTCTCGTTGGTCAGTGGGAGATCACGAGGCGGCGCTTCAGTGTTGCCCCGTCGAGGTTGAGCGAGAAGAAATATAGGCCGCTCGGGAGCGTCGCGCCACCCGCAAGTCGCCCGCCCCAGCCCCAGTCCAGCGCCCCCGACGAGGGCGTCACGATCCGCCATCTCGCGACCTCGCGACCATGGACGTCGTGGATTAGTCCCCAGCCCTGGCTTCCGGGCCTCGCCCGGAGCGAGAACCGCACCAACCCCGAGCTCGGCGTGGGGCCGAATCGCAGGCTCACGCCCGCGGGCGCCACGGATCCGGCGCCGATACCGGCGGGCGAAGACGGCGCACGGAGCGAGAGCGTGGTGGTCGGGTTGCTTGCGTTCAGGACGCCGTTCGAATTCCATACTTCCCAGTCGATCACGTAATCCCCGGGCGGGAGCGGCGGAATCGTCGCGACGAAGAATTCGCTTCCTGAGTTGTAGGCTCCGTCGAGCGGAGCGGCGGGGACGGGCGGGCCCCCGTCGAGCCGGTACGATACGGAATCCACGGTCGCGATCGAGATCGAGTCTCCCGCGAAGAAGTGATACGGGTTCCGATTCTCGAGCGGGATCTCCACGGCGCGTCCCCGCAGCGTGATCGGAGATCCCGCCACCGCGCGGTATTGGTCCGAGTCGGGGAACGCCGCCGCGCGGGTCTCGAGGAGGTCCGGGACACCGTTTAAGTCCCGGTCGGCCCAGCCGATCTGCCCTTCCGTGTACACGCAGGCGCTGTCCGGATAATTCCCCTTCATCAGGCACTGCGCGGGCGGAGTCCCGCAGTATCCGGCCGCGGGGACCACCGAGTTGTAGTTCGGGTAGTTCAGGTATCCGGTCGTGAGCGAGCACGCCCACCACCCGGTGGAGGGAAAATGCTCGTCCAGGGCCCAGAAAATGTGGGCCATCTCGTGCTCCATGTACGCGTCGAGCGAAGCGCCCTGAAAGGCCGATCCTCCATTCTTGACCGGTGTGACGAAGAAGGGCCCTCCAAGCCGCGCGTGCGAGATGAAGCCGTCCGGGAACTGCCCGGTCGAGCTGGAGTCGTCCTGGACCGCGAAGATGAGCGCCGCCCATTGCGCGCCCAGCCTCGACCGGGCCCCGTTGGCCGCGTCGTAGGCGAGGGTCAAGGCGTCGCTCCTGTAGCCCAGGAAACCTGTCAGCGCGTCCTGGATCCAGGAGTCCTCTTCCCCCGTGGTGCGGTCGATCGGCTCGTAGCGCGTGGCGAGACCGGGATGGACCTCGAGGGCGAACGTGACCGGAACCCCGCGCCGCGCGGCGAAGACGCTCCAATGCGCTAGGCCGCGCACCGCGGAGCGAACGACCGAATCGCGGAGCGCGGGCGTCCAGTCGTAGCGGTTCGGATCGGTAGACCCGTCGCTCTCCGGAAAGAGAATCGAGACGGCGACCCGGCCGATCATGAATTCGCTCGTGTCGAACCATCGCGTCCCGAAAGGAAGCCCCTGGATGGCGCCCGCGCGTTCGAGGAGCGACGACCGGACCTGGGCGGCGCGTGGCTCGAGCGGCGGCAGCGCGTCTGCCCGCCCCTGAAAGAGATCCGGATCCGACGCTCCGAGCCGCACGGGCGCCGGCGCGGCCTCGCGGAACGCGTAGCCGGCGGGAAGGGCACGCGCCACGGTTCCCTCCTGCACGTAGAAGAGGTGCGGCGGAAGCGAGACCGCCACGCGGAATCCGGCCCGCTCGAGCCGGTCGAGCGCCTCGGCGGGATCCCCCGCTCCGTCGGACCAGACCGCACGCAGTCCGGGGGGTGGCGCCGCGGAGGCAACCGAAGAGGCGGCTTCCCAGGTCGCGGCCTCCCCCGCATCCGCCGGCGCGGCCAGCGGACGCGCCGAGACGGCGACCGCGGCGACCGCGATCACCAGCGCGAATCTGGCGAATCTAGCGAATGCGCACGAGACGGACGGCATGCCGCTCTCCCCCCGATTCCGCGACGAACCAGTACACTCCGCTCGCGACCTCATGGCCGCGCGAATCCGAGCCTCCCCACGACAGGAGCACCC
>JBGPHU010000056.1:0-16811 GCA_041484545.1 Candidatus Eiseniibacteriota bacterium
CGACCCGGGCCCAGGGGACGGGTTTGGGGCTGGCGTTCGTGGAGCGGATCGTGAGCGAGCACGGGGGGACCGTATCGGTCGGCTCGTCGCCGAGCGGCGGGGCCCAGTTTCAGATCCATCTGCCCATCGAGACATGAACCCATGAGTGACCGGATCCTGATCGCCGAAGACAACAAGAATCTCTGCCGCATCCTCGAGAGCGCGCTGGTCGAGGCGGGCTACGACGTCGTCGTGGCGCTCGGGGGGGACGCGGCGGTTCACGAGATCAAATCGCATCCCTTCGACCTCGTGATCTCCGACATGCGCATGCCCGGAGCGTCCGGCGCGGTCGTGTTCCAGGAGGCGCGCGCGCAGTCCTACCAGCCGGACGTAATATTGATGACCGCGTTCGGCGACACGCGAGAAGCGGTGCGCCTCATGCGGGACGGCGCCGCCGACTACATCCTGAAGGACTTCGATCCCGACGAGCTGGTGACACGCGTGGGACAGGTGCTGGAACGGCGAAGGCTCAAGAAGGAATCCACGGTTCTCAAGGGCCGCATCGAGAATCTCAAGGAGCAGATCAGCCTCGCCCGTTTCGACTCGATCGTGGGGCAGAGCCGCGTGATGCGCGACGCACTGAGCCTCGCCGAGCGTGTCGCGCGCACCGACGCGAACGTGCTGCTCCTGGGCGAGAGCGGCACGGGAAAGGAAATCTTCGCGCAGGCCATCCACGCCGCGAGCAAGCGCGCCGAGGCGCCGTTCGTGCCGGTGAACTGCGGCGCCCTTCCGGAGACCCTGCTCGAGTCCGAGTTGTTCGGACACGAGCGCGGCGCGTTCACGGGAGCCATCCGCACCAAGCCCGGGCGCTTCGAGTTCGCCGAGGGAGGCACCGTCTTTCTGGACGAGATCGGCGAGGTGCCGCAGAGCATCCAGGTGAAGCTCCTCCGCGTGCTGCAAGACCGGACCTACGTGCGCGTGGGCGGCGAGGAGATGCGCCGCGCCGACGTGCGCGTGATCGCCGCCACGAATCGGAACCTGGAGGAGATGATCCAGACAGGGCGATTCCGGGAGGATCTCTACTATCGGCTGAACGTCTTCCCGATCCGGCTCATGCCGCTCCGCGACCGCCGCGAGGACATCCCGGAGCTGGTGGACACGTTTCTCCGGCAGCAGGAAAGGTCCCTCGACGACATCACGCCCGAGGCGCTCGAACATCTCAAGAATTACGAATTCCCGGGGAACATCCGCGAGCTCCAAAACCTGATCGAGCGGGCGTGCATCCTGGCGGGAGAAGGGAAGATCGAGCGCGACCATTTCCCGATCGGGAAGTCGCGGCTCGCGGCCGACCCCGCCGAGCTGCTCTCGCTGGGGCTGAGCCTCGATCAGATCGAAAAACGCCTGATCAAGGAGGCGCTGGAGCGCGCGCAAGGGAACAAGACCAAGGCCGCCGCGCTCCTCGGCATCTCCCGGCGGGCCCTGTATTCACGCATGGAGAGCCACGGCATTCCGATCGGCGGGGGGGATCCCGAACCGCCGGATTGAGCGAGCTTTGTCATACCGATCCGTACGGGTGAGTACGGCCGGGGCCAACCAAAGCGGCCCGCAAGCGCGCCGCCCATGGGGGTCCCGTCCCGAGGGTGCGTAACTCCGTCGGGCGTCGAGCGTTCTCGGGAGGGCGCTCGGCACGGTTGCTAAGCTTAAGGGTGGCATAGAGATTGCGGGAATCCGGACACAAATGTCCCCCTTCTTTGCCCGACGTTGAAGCCGGTGAGGCGCAGAAGTATGTCCGGCGCACGCACGGTGGCGCGAGGAGTCGCTTTTCACGCCCTCCCGTGCCTCCTGGCGTTCGCGCTGATCGCGGGTGCCGGAGTCGGCTCCGCGCGGGCCGATGAATCAGCTCCACCCTCGGCGCCCCCCCCTTCCACCACCGACCTGAGCGCACGCCCGGACGCGGCGGCCGGCGCGGGCGGAGGCTCCGACTCCCTGGCCGCCACGGCCGCGGCCCACGACACCTCTTCCACCAAGTCCCCCGCCGCGGGCACGCCGCCCAGAACCCCCCCGCCCGCCGTCCGCGTGGAGAACGCCTCCGCAAGCCCGGCAAAGAAGAAAGGCGCGCCCAAGGCCCGCGCGCGCTCCACGGCCCCGGACGCCAAGCGCCACGCGAGCGCTGCCGCGGCCAAGCCCGGCGCCACGGGCAGGTCCCCCGCCCTCTACGATGGATTCATCGAGGCGGACCGGGTCGATTCCGAACTCGAACGCACCGAGCGACTCGTCGGACGGGCGCAAAAATCGATCATTCTCTCGAAGAACACCCGCGCGATGAAGCTCTTCACGTCGGCCCTCGATTTCCAATCCGACTCGCGCGACGCCTACAAGGTCCGGCAGTACGCCCGCGCCGAGCGGCTCACGCTCGCCGCGCGCGATTTCGCCGATCGCGCCTCACGGATGGTGGGCCCGCCGCGAGAGGATCCCGACTACGTCGAGCACGTCCTCAGGCGCACGGACGACGCGCTCGATCGCGCGAAGGACGTGTTGAAGACCGGCGCGGGGCGCGACGCGTGGAGCCAGCACGAGGACCTGAAGCAGGAGCAGAAGGACGCGTGGAAGGTGTTCAAGAACGGCGACGTGGGCTCGGCGTACAAGGAGACCCTCGGGGTGCGGGAGGGCGTGCTCGCGCTCCTGCGGCAATTGCAAGACCTGCCCGTTCCGCGCGAGACGGCCGAGAAAGCGATCGGCGGCGCGCAGGCGGCGCTCGAGCAGGCCAGCAAGGAACTGGGGCCCAAGCCCGGCGTCGAGGCCGTGCGGCTGGTGCGGCTCGCGAACGACTACATGGCGAAGGCCCGCCAGTCCTTCAACCACGGGAGCTATCGGTCCGCGTTGCTCCAGGCGAAGGTGGTGGAGCGCCACGTCGAGCACGCGGTCGACGTGGGACGCCCGGGCACCTAGTCCCGCCGGATCACGGCGACGGTGACGTCGTCCCCGGGCTTTCCATCCTTCGAGAATTCATAGACCGCGCGGATGAGCGCCTGCACGATCACTTCCGGGTCCATGGAACGGTGCTCTTTCAAGAAGGCCACCAGCCGCTCCTCTCCGAACTCGTCCTCCTCGTCGTTCCGGGCTTCCGTGACGCCGTCGCTGTAGAGCACGAGAATGTCGCCGGGGGAAAGTCTGAGCGACGCCGATTCGTACTTCGCGTCCGGGAACATCCCCAGGAGGAGCCCTCCGACCGAGAGCATCTCCGTCTCGCCTGAATCGTGGACGAGAAACGGAGGATTGTGGCCCGCGTTGACGTATCGGAACTCACCGGTCTTGCGGTCGATCGCGATCAGCACCAGCGTGATGAACCGCTCGCCGCGCACCGTGTGGTGGATGGACCGGTTGAGGCGCGCCATGACGAGCGGCAGCTCGGACTCCGATTCCACGTGCGCGCGGACACTCGCATGGAGGTTGTCATGAGGAGCGCCGCCGGCATCCCCTTGCCCGCCACGTCGCCCAGCCCCACCGTGAGCACCGGGGTGTCGCCTTCGATGAAATCGAAGTAATCGCCCCCCACGTCGAGCGAGGGGATGTTCTTGCCG
The DNA here is from genome assembly GCA_041484545.1 of Candidatus Eiseniibacteriota bacterium. Taxonomy (GTDB): domain Bacteria; phylum Eisenbacteria; class RBG-16-71-46; order SZUA-252; family SZUA-252; genus WS-7. Next base: position 3,561 of record JBGPHU010000056.1, read on the forward strand.
GCGATGCGGTAGGGAGGGAGGAGAAGCGGATCGGCAGGCAGGAGGGACTGCTGGAGATTGGCGGCGCGCTTCAGCTCCTCTTCCATCTGGCGCCGACGCTGCAGCTCCTCGAAGGACTTGGTTTCCAGGATCTTCACGGCGGCCAAGTGTCCGATGTGCGTGAGGATGAGAAGGTCCGTGTGCTCGTAGGGAAGAGGAGCGGCCACGTTGTCCACGTAGAGAACGCCCAGGACCTCCTCTTCGTGCCAGAGCGGAACGCACATCGCCGAGTTGATCCGCTGGCGGATGACGCTCTCGTGGGCCTTGAAGCGATCGTCGCTCTGGGCGTCGCTGGTGAGGATCGCGGTGCGGTCATCGATCGCGCGACGGGCGATGCTGCGGCTCACCACGATCTCCTGCCCGGCCATCGCCCCGAGCTGCTTGGTGGCCTTGGGGATCAGCTCAACCCCGTCCTCGCCGCGCAGGATGAGCACGGTGCGGTCGGAGTGCAGGACGTCCGACGTCAGGTCCACGATGAACTGAAAAAGCTCCGCCATCGGCTTGTGCGCGAGGAGCGCGGGCCCCAGGCGCTCCATCCCCTCGAAGAACTTCGCCATCCTCTTCGGCGAGTCGCCGGTCGCGGCCATGGCCTTCAGATTCGTCACAGATTGGGCCGCGCCGACGAGATCCGACAGCGGCACCGCGTGGACCGTGCCGGGCGCCTTGGTGTCCGCGACGCGCGCGGACCCGCTCGCCTCGCTGTCGGCTCCGAACTGGATGCGGCAGGGACCGATCTCGATCCGATCGCCGGGTTTCAGGAGCAGCAGAGCCTGGATCAGCGTTCCGTTCACCTTGGTGCCGTTCTTGCTTTTCAGGTCCTGGATCCAGTACCCGGCGTCCTTCAGCGTGATCTCCGCGTGTTTGCGCGAGACCGCCGCGTCGTTGACCACGATCGCATTCTCGGGCGCGCGGCCTAGAGGGAACGGGCCATCGCCGCTGATGCGCACGACTCCGGGATCGCGACCGGGCACGTGAATCGAAAGTGATTGGCCATCCTGGGGCATGGAGGGTAGTCTCCGCTGTCCTTCGGTAGGATTCAACTCGTAACCAACGGGGAGGGGACGTGGCTGATTTTCGGGGTGCCCGGGCGTGCATCCGCGAAGCGTTCCGGGATTTCCGCTGGCCCGAGTACCGTCCCTTCGCCTGGATCATGCTCGCCGAGCTTCTGTTCGTGTGCCTGGCATCCAATCTGGGGACGCCGTGGGGCATGAGCGGCGCGGGCTGGATCATGCGGACCGCAGGCGAGGCCGGGGTCCATTACCCGGCCTCCTTCGTCTTTCTCAGCTCCTCGTACTCCCGCGTCGAATCGTTCCTGTTCGCGGCCGCGGGCAGCTTCCTCATTCCCCTGAGTCTGGCGCGCATCCAGGCCTCCATGGCCGGCGCCGCGCCAACCGGTCCCGAGACCGCGCGGCGCGCCCGCCGCGCGTACCTCGTGACACTCGTGGGCTACCTCCTCAATTTCGCCCTCCTCATCGCCTGGGAGTTTTTGCTCCAGGCGGGGCCCCGGCTCTGGTTCGCCGGTCTCCTTGGAGGCATCAAGGCGGACCTCTTGACCTGGGGCGTCGGGGTGCTGGTCGCGTTCTCGATCGCGGCTGTGTTCCTCTACGTCCCCGTGCGCGCCGCCGAGGAGGGATCCACGTTCCGTGACTCGCTCTGGGGCGGGATCGGCGAGGGGTTCCGGTCTTTCGGTCCCACACTCCTCATCGTGCTCGCCTTCGCGTGGCCGACGCTCCTCGTCCTGGCGCCGCTCCAGCTTCGCCCCGCCCTTCTCGTGACGCGGTTTCGGCCGGAGCTGATGGCCGTCCTGATCGGAATCGCGGCCGTGTTGAACAGCTTCGTGAACTACTTCATCTACTCGGCGGCCGCGCGTCTCCACTGGCTGGACCGAAGGAGAGAACCATGAGCGTCGGCCGTGTCAGCCTGTTCGTCGCCGCGGCGCTTCTCACGCTTCTCTGCGGCTGTTCGCGCTTCGAGGGAATGGCCACCCGCTACCGCGCCGAGCGGATGGCGTGGCAGGCGCAGCGCGAGGAGACGCGGCTCCGGGTCGGAAAAGCCGCGCCCGATTCGGCGACGATGCTCCGGATCCGCGCGGAGTACCAGAAGCTCCGCGCCACGTTCCGTCCGCCCTTCGTGGAGGGGTCCGGCAAAGACGCTGCGTTGCTCAGGCGCGACGTCGCGCGCCAGGTGGGCGGCGCCGAGCTGACCGCCTCGCGCGCCGCGCTGTTCGCTCGCCGTCCCGACCTGGCCCTCGAGAGCGCCCGCTGGGTCGCGTCCATCGCGGAGGCCGACACCGGGCTCGCGCGTGAGGCGGACCTGGCGACCGTCATGGCGCTCCGCGGGCTGCACCGCTACGACGAGGCCATCGCCGCGATGCGCGCGATGCTCGACCGCTATCCGCCGATTCCGCCTCCGACGCCCGACCAGGAGGATCAGATCCTGAACGTGCCCGACGGAATCATCGAGCTACGCTCCGAGATGGGGGACTCCGCCAGCGTGGGGAAGGACCAAGCCTACGCGATTGCCTACTACCGTAGGATCCTCGCGAGCAAGCCCCCGCCATTCTTGGAGTCGCAGGTGCGGGCGCGGCTCAGCCGCACGCTGCTCGAGACCGGCGATGCCAACGCCGCGTTCGCTGAGGTCGGCTCTCTTCATGCGCTCGTTTCGAAGACCCCCGCCCTGAGGTCGCTCGAGCCCGAGCTTCTCTACACCGAGGCCCGCATTCGCGGGATGCAGAAGGATTACAAGCAGGCGATGGTCCTCTACGACCTGGTCGTGAAGTCCTATCCGGCGTCCCCGTTCGTCTCGCGCGCTCTGCTCGACGCCGCGGTCATTGCGGAGCGAATGAACGATGGCCGGGGCGCGATCGCGCGCTATCGCGCGCTCCTCGATCGCCCCAAGGTGGATCCAGGGCTCGCTCCCGTGGCGAGCTACCGCATGGCCATGGTGAAGGAGCAGATGGGGAACTGGGAGGAGGCGAAGCAGATTCTCGAGGGAATTCCGGTGCAGTACCCCAAGTCGCGCGCGGGCGTCGAGGCTCCCATCGCGATCGTGGAGCATTACAACCGCTCGCATCAGCCGGACGCCGCGAAGGCGGCGCTCGTCAGGGCGATCGAGACCTATCGATCGATGATCGCGCGGGACACTGCCTCGACGTACGCGACCGTCTACCGCTGGAACATCCTTCGGGCCTACACGTCGCTCCGGCGGTGGAACGACGCACTCGCGACGGTCGATCAGATGGCCGAGAAGGACAAGGCCGCCCCCATTACTGCGGAAGCGCTCTTTCAAGGCGCGCAGATCGCGCGCGCGAACGGAGACAAGCCTAGGGGAGACGCGTACTTACAGCAGATCGTTCTCGAGTATCCCACGGCTCCCCGGGCGGCCGCGATACGAAAATTCCTGAAGGAGAACGCCGCCGCCGGCGGGGCCCGGCCCAAGAAGTAGTCCCCGGCGGGGCTCCCGGGCCCTCCGAAACGCCCGGAGCGGCAAAAAAAATGGGGCTTTGGGCCGATTTCTCAAAAAAGATGTGTTAAAAATTCGTCCACTCCTTCATAATGGTCTGCAAGAAGATATGGAAGTGATGTCGCCCGATCTTGACGCCTTCGTCAACCTCGGGGGTGCATTCGGCGGTGATTCGGCGCATCGAGCGTCGGGTACAAACTACGTGACTGGGGGGTCACCAAAATGCTTCGTAGGGTGGTTTGCCTCTGTGCTGCGCTTCTGCTGTACGCCTCTGCATCTGCTCTAGCGTTTCCTGCCATCGACCTTACCGCCGGGCAGACGGGCGTCGTGAGCGGCGTGGACGGGACCATCTGGAGCTCGAGCGACACCCAGCCTTCGGGAACCGGCGTGTACCAGCCGTTCCTCCGCCTGCAGAACAGCGGCAGCGAGGAAGGCTTCAACACCGATTTCAATTCGCCGTTTCCGCTGGACGACAAGTCGCCTCTCAACTTCACCCATTCGGTCCAGTGGAATTCGCTGGCCACGACCAATATCAGCGGCACCGACTACTACTCGTTCCAGCTCGACGCGAACGAGCAGCAGAACGGGAGCCGCTCGTTGATCTCGCTCGACCAGCTCAAGATCTACACTTCGTCCGATAACGCGATCGCCACGAAGTCAGCTCTCGAGAGCCAGACTTTGCTCTACGACCTCGATGGGACTTCCGACCAGACGATCTTCATCGAAACCGCGCTCCACCCGGGCAGCGGCACGGATGACCTGACCCTCTACATTCCGAAGAGCTTCTTCGCCAACGTGACCGGCACGGACTACATGTACTTCTATAACCAGTTCGGCCTCTCCGACGGCATCGATTCCGGACTCGCCTCCGGAGCGACGTTCGAGGAATGGCGCGCGGATCAGGGGCCAAACGCGATTCCCGAGCCCACCACGATGCTCCTTCTGGGCGGTGGCCTCCTGGGCATGGCTGGGATCAGAATCCGCAAGAAGTAAGCTCGATACCGACGTTCCAGAGGGCGGTGGCCAACAGCCATCGCCCTCTTTCTTTTGTGCCCCTTTTTTGACCCCCATCGAGAGAACCGCGTCGCTCTAGGGGTGGCCGCTGCCTTGCGTGTCAGGGTGGCGCCTACCCCTTTGTAAGATCTTTCAGAACCCCCCTAGAAAGCAGTTGCCGCCCCCGCTTCCCCAGCTAGACTTGACTTCAGCGGCGCCTCACCGCTCAGGGCACCCGGGGAGAAACCCGAGGTGCACGATGATTGGTTCGCTCTCGGACCTCGGTCCGTTGAGTGTGCTGACTATGGAGGCGCCTATGGCTACCCCTCTCAAAAGAGTCCTCTTCTTCCTACTCGCGGTCTCGGTGCTACGAGCATCGCCCGCGCTCTCCGTTCCTCTCGCTTCGACCGTGGATAGCCCGGGCGCCGTGGTAAGCGGCGGTTCCGACTACACGCTGGCCGGCGGCGAGACCGACCAGCCGGCCGACGGGCGGTACAGCCCGTTCCAGCAGGTCCGCGGAGGCACTGACGGAACAGAGTCCAAAGCCAGGATCGTGGACAGCGAGAGCGGCCAAGCAGCGATGAACACGGGAGGTTCTTCCCACACCGGCTGGTTGCTGCCTGTCGCCGCAGTGGGCGCGGGCGGTGGATCGCTTTTCGCCCTGTTGTCCCACGGCAACAAGCATGGGAACAACGGAACAGACGGCTCGGGAATCAACGTAGGCGCGGGCGGAAGCCCCAACGTGAATCTCGGCCTTGGAACGACCACGGACGATCCTCCCTCGGCGGTCCCTGAGCCTGGGACGATCACCCTGATGGGGCTCGGAATCGCTTCGATTCTCGGCGGTCGGAAGATCGTAAAGCGGTAGGCGCCGGACCATCGGCGCTGTGAAGAGACCGGGCAGCGCATAGCTGCTCGCTATGTCGAGGCGGAGAGTGGAAACGCCCTCCGCCTCCTTTTTTTGCCGATTTTCGCCCGCGCGCGGGGTTATTCTACGGGCCATCCATGACTGTGCCCGCTTGCCTTGATCGCGGTATTATGGTATCGTCATATACTAGCTATATGGTTGACCCCACTTTACTTAACCACCAACACGAGGCACGCCCGTGAAGGACCTTCAACCCGCCAACATCCGCAATATGGCGCTCGTCTCGCCGCACGGAACCGGAAAGACCTCCCTCGCGGAGGCGTTCCTCTTCCGGACCAAGGTGACCACGCGTCACGGCAAGGTCGAGGAAGGCAGCACCGCGCTCGACTTCTCCCCGGAAGAGGTTCACCGCAAGATCTCGATCAGCCTCGGCATCGCGCCGCTCGAGTGGCGCGACACGAAGATCAATCTCATCGACACGCCCGGCTATGCGGACTTCGTCGGTGACATGGTCGCCGGACTGCGCGTGGCGGACGCCGCCGTCTTTTGCATCAAGGGCACCGCGGGCGTCGAGGCCGGGAGCGATATGGTCTGGGACCGGATCGAGGAGCGGAGCTGTCCCGTGCTCTGCGTCGTGACGCAGATGGAAAAGGAGCACGCCAATTTCACGCGCGCGCTGGAGGGCGCCACGACCCGGCTTGGAAAGCGGTTCGTCGCGCTGGCGTGGCCGATGGGAGAAGGGGAGAAGTTTCGGGGGATCGTCGATCTCGTCTCGATGAAGGGCTACCTCTTCGAGAAGGACGGCTCCGCGAAGGAGGCGCCCATTCCGGCGGAGCTGGAGGCCGAGGTCCAGAAGGCCCGCGCCGCCCTGGTGGACGCGGCGGCAGAGGCGGACGACGGCCTGCTCGAGAAATTCCTCGGCGGCGAAGAGCTTTCGGTCGATGAGGTGCGGCGCGGCATCCGCGGCGGAATCCTGAGCAGGAGCTTCGTGCCCGCGCTCCCGGTGGCCGCCTATCCCATGATGGGCATCGATCACGTGCTCGACGCCTTCGTGTGGCTCATGCCCAGCCCGCTCGACTGCGGTCCGGTGGCCGGGCTCACAGTCGGAGCCCAGGAGAAAGTCGAGTTCAAGCCCGAGCCGGGCGCCCATCTCGCGGCCCTGATCTTCAAGACGAGCAGCGAAACGCACGCGGGGGATCTCTCGTTGATCCGGGTCTTCGCCGGGACGCTCTCGCCGGGGAAGGAAGTCTGGAACGCCACCGCCCAGCGCGCCGAGAAGACCGGTCAGCTCTTCTTCGTGCACGGGAAGGAACGGAAGGACGCCGCGCACATCATCGCCGGCGATATCGGCGCCGCGGTCAAGCTCCGCGAGAGCCACACGGGTCAGACGCTCTGCGACAAGAACGCGCCGATCCAGCTCGCGCCGATTCCGTTTCCGCACCACGAGCTGGAGGTTGCCATCTTCGTCCGGAACAAGGCGGACGAGGAGAAGATGGGCACCGGGCTCCACAAGCTGCGGGAGGAGGATCCCACCCTCCACGTCCAGGTCGATTCCTCACTCCACCAGACCCTCTTGCAGGGTACGGGCGACCTCCAGGTCGACGTCACGATCGAAAAGCTCCAGAGGCGCTTCGGCGTCCACGTGGAGCTGGCGAAGCCGCGGATTCCGTACCGCGAGACCATCCGGAGGTCGGTGACCAAGCAGGGCCGGCACAAGAAGCAGACGGGAGGTCGCGGTCAGTTCGGCGACGTCCACATCAGGCTCGAGCCCTTGAAGCACGGTTCCGGGTTCGAGTTCGTGGATGAGATCGTCGGCGGCTCGGTGCCGAGGAACTACATCCCCGCGGTGGAGAAGGGAATCGTGGAGGCGATGCACGAGGGCGTGCTGGCGGGCTATCAAGTCGTCGACGTCCGCGCGGCCCTCTACGATGGCTCCTATCACACGGTGGATTCCTCGGAAATGGCCTTCAAGATCGCGGCCTCGATGGCGTTCAAGGAAGGCGCCAAGGAGGCCGGCCCCATCCTGCTCGAGCCGATCGTGGAGATCGAGGTCCGGGTTCCCAAGGACTTCGTCGGCGCGGTCACGGGCGATCTCTCCTCGAAGCGGGGGAAGATCCTCGGCATGGGCGAGGAGGGACGCTACGAGATCATCCGCGCCCACGTTCCCCAGGCCGAGCTGTACAAGTACTCGACGCACCTGCGCTCCCTGACCCAGGGACGCGCTTCGCATCGGTTCAAGTTCGCCCACTACGAAGAGATTCCGCGCGAGTTCGCGGAAAAGGTCGTGAGCCAGGCCAAAGCCGAAAAAGAGGCGATGGCATCCGCCTGATCCGCCTTCGAGGAGTTTCCATGCACGGCACCTTGCTTCCGCACCGGCGCGTCATGGCGCTGATCCTGGGCGTCCTCGTCTTCACTGCGTTCGCGAGCGCGCCGCAGGCGGCCCGCGCGGCCACCCCTGCGCTCCAGGCCGTCACGGCGCGCGCCGCCGAGGATCCCCATGCCCGGTTCGCCCCTCGGGCGCCGCGGCCCGAGCAGGTCCTGACGCCCGGGGCCGTCGCCCGGCTCGCGCTGGAGGGAAGGTCCGCGCTCTGGGTCTACTTCGCGGACAAGGGTGAAACCGATGCGCGCGAATTCGCCGGCGCCGTGCGCCAGGCGGGCGATCGCGTGACCGGACGCGCCCGCTCGCGCCGCGTCCGCGAGACGGGCGGGCGCTTTATCCCCGACTACTACGACGTGCCTGTCCCCGCGCGTTACGTCGACGGCGTGCGCTCGACGGGCGCCGCGGTGCGGCACGTCTCGCGCTGGCTCAACGCGGTGAGCGTCGAGGCGGACCTGGCCACGGCCGCGCGGATCGTAGCGCTTCCCTACGTGCAGTCGGTCACCGCGCTCGCGCGCTCCCGCCGCATCGAGCCGGTCGGTCCTCTCGTTCCGGTGCCGACCCAGGAGGCGCCGCCCTCGCCCTTCGAGCGCGGGCCGCTTCAGGGTGGTCCGTCGCAGGGTGGTCCGTCGCCGGGTGGCGCGCCCGGTAATTTCGCCCCGACTTCGCTCCCTCCCCCGGCCGGCTACGGGACTTCGATCACCCAGATGAACGGCATCAACGCGAAAGCGGCTCAGGACTCGGGCTACACTGCCGCGGGCGTGGTGGTCGCCATGTTCGACACCGGCTTCAACAAAGCCCACACCGCCACCGTGCAGCTCAAGCGGATCGCGGAATACGATTTCGTCTTCGGCGACAGCGAGACCGCGAACCAGGCGGCGGACCTCACGTTCCAGTGGGACCACGGCACCGGCACCTGGTCGGTGCTCGGGGGCTACGCGCCGAACAACCTCATCGGCCCGGCCTACAACGCGTCCTTCCTCTTGGCCAAGACGGAGGATGACCGCTCCGAGAGCCCCGTGGAGGAGGACAACTGGCTGGCCGCGGTGGAATGGGCCGACAGTATCGGCGTGGACGTCATCTCTTCGTCGCTCGCCTACTTCGCCTTCGACAACACCTCGCTGAGCCACACCTACAGCCAGATGGACGGGAAGACGACGACCGTGACGAAGGCGGCCGCGCTCGCCGCCCGGCGCGGCATCGTGGTGGCGAACGCCATGGCTAACTCGGGTCCGGCGACCGGAACCCTCCAGGCTCCCGCCGACGCCGACAGCATCCTCTCCGTTGGCGCGGTGGACGCGGGCGACGGGATCACGAGCTTCTCCAGCCGGGGGCCGACCTCCGACGGGCGCGGAAAGCCCGAGGTGGTCGCGCAGGGCCTGAACACCGTCTGGGCCGTGGCGGCGAACAATACATTCGGCACGAACAGCGGCACCTCGCTCTCGACGCCGCTCATCGGAGGCGCCGCGGCGCAGGTGCGCGAGGCGCATCCCGAATGGACCGTGCAGCAGATCCGCTACGCGCTGAAGCTCTCGGGGGACAAGGCGGCGACGCCGGACAGCACGACGTACGGCTGGGGACGCCCCGACGTGGTCACGGCGATCTACGGCACGGTTCTCGGCGGACCGATCTATCCCAAGCCCTTCGACCTGGTCGCTCCCGCGAACGCCGGGGCGATCGCGTTCCCGCCCGTCAGCTTTCGCTGGCGCCGCTCGCGGGATCCTAACGGCGACGCGGTGACCTACCGCATCCAGATCGTGAAGACCTCGGTGGATTCTCTCATCTTCGACGCCACGACCACCGACACCACGATGACGTTCCCGGGCTATCTGGGCCCGAGCACGACCTACCGTTGGTACGTGACCGCGAGCGACCCCGCGGGCCACGCGCGCGAGAGCCGGGACCGCTACACGTTCGTCACCGGCGCCTCGACCGGCGTCAAGATCACGCCCCCCGCGTCCGGCGTGGTGCTCTATCCCAACTACCCGAATCCGGTGCGGTCCACGACACAGATTCCCTTCGCGATCGGCGCGCCCTCGCGCGTGGCCCGGGTCACCCTGAGGATTTTCGACGCCTCGGGGCGCCTCGTGCGCACGCTTCTCGAGAGCGACGCGGAAACAGTGCCCGCCGCGCGTCTGACGAGCTGGGACGGGCGCGATGAGAAGGGACGCCGCGTCGGCTCCGGAATCTATTATTATCGCCTGACCGTGTCCGGCAAGGACGTTTCCCGGCGCATGGTCGTCCTGCGTTGATCCAGCGCATCCACAGCTTCCCCTGCGCCCCCGCGACGGGGGCGGTCGCGAGGTCCTAGCGTGTCCGGCCATTCGAAGTGGAGCACCATCAAGCGGAAGAAGGGCGCTACCGACGCCAAGCGCGGGAAGACCTTCACCAAGTACATCAAGGAAATCACGGTCGCGGCGAGAGCGGGCGGAGGAGACGTGGGTGCCAATCCGCGGCTTCGGACCGCGATCGCGGGCGCCAAGTCGGTGAACATGCCGGCGGATAACATCGAGCGCGCGATCAAGAAGGGCACGGGGGAGCTGCCCGGAGTTTCCTACGAAGAGGTCACCTACGAAGGGTACGGTCCCGGCGGGATCGCGATCCTGATCGATGCCTTGACCGACAACCGCAACCGGACCACCGGCGAGGTCCGCCACATCCTCACGAAGAGCGGCGGACGGATGGCGGAGGCGGGCAGCGTTCAGTGGATGTTCCATCAGAAGGGCGCGATCGCGGTCCCGAAGACCGCGGCGGACGAGGAGACGGTGCTCAGCGTCGTGCTGGACGCGGGCGCCGAGGACGCGACGACGGACGATCCGGAAGTGTACGAGATCACCACGTCGCCCCAGACGTTCGAGGCGGTGAAGGCGGCCCTCCAGGCAAAGAACATTCCCACGTCGTCGGCCGAGCTGGCGAAGGTGCCCCAGACCACGATCGCGCTCAGCGAGAAGGACGCCGAACAGGCCTTGAAGCTCATGGAGGCGCTCGAGGACAATGACGACGTCCAGCGGGTCTCGTCCAATCTCGATATCGCGGACGACGTCCTCGCCAAAATCCAAGCCTAGCCCCGTAGCCCCGCTGATCCTGGGCATCGACCCGGGGAGCAGGGTCACCGGTTACGGCTTCATCAGGAGCGAGCGCGGCGTGACGTGCTGCGAGCGCTCCGGCGTGATCGCGACAAAAGCCAGCCTCTCGTTCCCCGACCGCCTCCTCCAGATCCACGACGCCCTCGAGGCGCTCTTGGCCGAGATGCGCCCTGCGGAGGTCGCCGTGGAAAGCGCGTTCGTTCGGAAGAGCGCGAGCGCGGCGCTCCAGATCGGCCACGTGCGCGGCGTCATCATCGTCGCGGCCCGCAAGAGCGGGGCGGCCGTCTTCGAGTACACGGCCCCCGAGGTGAAGATGGCGGTCGTCCGCAACGGAGGCGCGCAGAAGGCCCAGGTGGAGTTCATGGTGCGGAGGCTCCTGCCGGGACTCTCGAAGCTCCGCGAGGACGAGGCGGACGCCCTGGCCGTGGCGCTCTGCCACCTGCATCGCGCCCCGCTCCGCGCGCTGGGGATCGTGACGTGATCGCCGCGGTCCGCGGGGCGCTCATCGGCAAGATGCCGACCGTAGCGCTTGTCCAGGTCGGCGGGGTGACGCTCCGGCTCCAGATATCGGTATCCTGTTTCGAGACCTTGCCCGCGGTCGGACGCGAGGTCCATCTCCTCACCTACCTCCACGTCCGCGAGGACGCGCTCCAGCTCTTCGGATTCGCCGACGAGGTGGAGCGGGGCCTCTTCGAGAACCTGATCTCGGTCACGGGAATCGGTCCCAGGCTGGCCACGGGGATCCTGAGCGGCGCCACCGCCGCGCGGCTCCGCGAGGGCATTGAGGCCGGAGACGTCGAGTTCCTCGTGAGTCTCCCGGGCGTGGGGAAGAAGCTGGCGCAGCGGCTCCTGGTCGAGCTGCGCGAGAAGTATGCGGGGACCCAGACCAAGGTACCGGTCTCGGCGGGGACTCCGGGCGCGCTCCACGTGGGCCTGGGCGGAGACGCCGCCGCGGCGCTGGTGTCGCTCGGCTTCACGCGGCCGCAGGCGCAGACCGCGGTGCAGGACGCATTGCAAGATCTGGGCGCCGGCGCCACCGTAGAGGCGGTGATCCGGAGAGCGCTGCGCCAGGGGGCGCGATGAAGGCGCGGGAACGCGATGAAGGCGCGGGGGCGCATGAAGGCGGGGGGCGCATGAAGGAGCACGAGCGGATCACCGACCCTGAGCCAACCGGGAACGAGCGCGACCTGGACCGCACGCTCCGGCCTCAGTCGCTCGATGAATTCGTGGGGCAGGAGTCGCTCCGGGAGCAGCTCACGATCGCGGTCGAGGCGGCGCGCGGACGCGGCGAGGCTCTGGATCATCTCCTCTTCCACGGCCCGCCCGGACTGGGGAAGACCACGCTCGCATCGATCCTGGCTCACGAGATGGGCGTCTCCATCGTCCAGACGTCGGGCCCGGTTCTCGAGCGCGCGGCCGATCTCGCGGGGCTCCTCACCAACCTCGAAGAGCGCTCGGTCCTCTTCATCGACGAGATCCACCGCATGAATCCCGTCGTGGAGGAGTATCTCTATCCCGCCATCGAGGATTTCAGGCTCGATATCATGATCGACCGGGGGCCCAGCGCCCGCTCGGTGCGGATCGATCTCAAGCGCTTCTCGCTCATCGGCGCGACCACGCGCACCGGGCTCCTGAGCGCTCCTCTGCGCGGACGCTTCGGGATGACCGCGAGGCTCGACTACTACTCGAGCGAGGAGCTGGGCCGCATCATCACGCGTTCGGCCGCGATCCTCGGCGTGCCGGTGGACGAGGGCGGCGCCGCGGAGCTGGCCTCGCGCTCGCGCGGGACTCCGCGCGTGGGGAACCGGCTGCTCCGGCGCGTGCGCGATTTCGCGGAGACCCGGGCGCAGGGAAAGGTCACGGCGAAGGTGGCGCGCGACGCGCTGAAGCTCCTCGAGGTGGACGAGCGCGGGCTGGACGACATGGATCGCCGCATGCTGGAGGCGATCGTGGTCAAGTACTCGGGAGGCCCCGTGGGGCTCTCCACGATCGCGGTTGTGGTCGGCGAGGAGCCGGACACGCTGGAGGACGTCTATGAGCCTTACCTGATCCAGGAGGGATTCTTGAAGCGCACCGCGCGCGGGCGCGAGGCGACCGACCTGGCGTTCACGCATCTCGGACTGACCCCTCCCAAGCGCTCCGCCACGGTCGATCCCGAATCGCCGCAGAGCACCCTCTTCTAGGAAGCGCCATTCCCCTGCAGCCGTCCCACCGCCTCTCGACCTCCGATTTTCAATACGAGCTTCCCAAAGACAGGATCGCGCAGTATCCCGCGTCCTCCCGGGACCAATCCCGTCTCATGACGCTGGACCGCGCGACCGGCGCCATCGGCCACCACCGCTTCCACGAGCTGCCCGGGCTTCTTCGGCCCGGCGATCTTCTGATCGCCAACGACACGCGCGTCCTGCCCGCGCGCCTCTTCGCGA
>JBGPHU010000057.1:0-16755 GCA_041484545.1 Candidatus Eiseniibacteriota bacterium
CCTTCGACCGAGACCTCCCTCCGATGCCTTCTCCCCCTACCGGAAACGCACATCCTGCGCCGCATCGCGGTACTGCCCTCGACCCAGGCATTGGAAACGGCCCTCAGCAAGCAACGGACGTGGGATCTCGCGCATTCGCTCGGCATTCCGGTGCCGAGGAGCCGGCTCATCACGGCCAAGGAAGATGGGACGGAGCCGAGCGGGTTTCCCCTGGTCCTGAAACCCAGCGCGAGTCTGGTGGCCGTCCAAGGGCGCTTCCTCGGCCTCACGTCCGTGATCGTGCAGACTCGCGAAGAATGGTTGAACGCCCTGAACCGTCTGCTTCCCCTGTGTCCGGTTCTCGAGCAGGAGCACGTGCTCGGCGGCGGCGTGGGGATCGAGTGTCTGTATCGAAATGGATCCTGCGTGTGGCACTTCCAGCACGAACGCTTGCATGAGCTGCCGCTGACCGGCGGCGGAAGCTCCTACCGGCAATCCTCCCCTGTTGATCCGAGATTGCTTTCCCTGGCCACGCGCCTTCTCGACAGTCTCGGGTGGCACGGGGTCGCGATGGTGGAGTTCAAGGGATCCGATGAGCGAGGGTTCCGTCTGATGGAGATCAATCCCCGGCTGTGGGGATCCCTGGCCCTTCCGATCGACGCCGGCGTGGATTTTCCGGACGGGTTGTGGCGCATCGCCACAGGCGCCGATCCGGGACAGCAGCCGGAGTACCGGTGGCCGCACTACACGCGCAACCTCGAGATGGATATCGATTGGCTCAAGGAGAATCTCCGCGCCGACCACGCGGACCCCTTGCTTCTGACGCGACCCAGGCTTCGATCGTTCCTGGAATATGGCCGGCCTCTGCTCGGCAGGGAGAGCTGGGATCACTTCGACTGGAGGGACTGGCGGGTCTGGAGCCGAATCCTCTACGCAACGTTTGCGCGCGTGGCGAGAATGGGGGCGGTGCCCCTGAGGAACCTGGGTCGCGCGTATCTCCTCCGGTGGCGCCATCGGAGGGTCCTTGCGAAGCTATGTGGCAACGGAACGCAAGTTGTTCGGCGTGCTCTGTTCCTCTGCTACGGAAACATCTGCCGGAGCCCTCTGGCTGAAGTTTACGCGAGGAAGCTGGCGCCCCATCTGGAGGTCGAGTCCGCGGGCTTTCACGAGACGGTGGGTCGATCGGCGCCCGCCTGGTATCAAACCATGGCGGCGGAGCTGGGAGCCGACGTGTCGGCCTGCCGATCCAAGCGCGTCGACAGCGCCCAGGTCGCGCGGGCCGACATCATTCTCCTTGCCGATTTGAACAATCTCGATCGCTTCAGCCGGGAGTTTCCGAAGGCGCTCCACAAGACCACGTTGCTGGGCCTCTTCTCCCCTACGCCTCGTGTGTCGATCGAAGATCCCTACAACCTGAATCCGGAAGAAGCGCGGATGGCGGCGCGCGCCGTGGCAACCGCGGTCGAAGGCTTTGTCGCCTGGTCGCGCACGCAACAGAGCCAGGCGGCACACGAGGCTCGCGCCGAGAGAGCCGGCTAGTACGGTACCCGGGAGATCGAGAAGCGGTACTTCCCCGAGGAATCCTGGCTGAGGCGGTCGACGGGCTCCAGGGTGACCTGGACCGAATCGCCGAACACGCTGCGAAATTCACGGGACAGGGCCTCCTCGGTCTCACGGCCGTAGCCGTCGGCGGGAACCAATCGGAGGCGGAAGGTGTCCACGGCCTCCTGCACGATCTGCATCTGCTCGATCCCCTTGAGCGCGGTCAGGGTGCGTTCCACGAGCGACACTCCGGCGACCAGGCTGCCGTCGGACCGCACCAGAAAGTCAGCCGTCCGGCCCGTGAGGCGCTCGAGCAGGGGCTGGCCGCGGCCGCATGGACAGACGCGATCGCTCAAGACTCCGACATCTTCGATGCGGTAGCGGATCAAGGGCATCCCCCGGTTCACGAGGTCGGTGATGATAAGGGCGCCCTCCTCCCCCGGCGAAGCGGGCGTGCCGTCGTCTCGGAGGCATTCCACCAGAAGATGCTCCACGTTCAGGTGCATTCCCCGATGCTGCTCGCATTCGGACGCGATGAGCCCGACCTCTTCGCAGCCATACCGGTCCGTCACGCGGCGCCCGAACACGCGCTCGATCGTCTCCCGCTCCGGACGGAGGAGCATCATGGAGGTCGCGATGATCGCCTTGGGGCGGAGGTGGAGGACGGCGTGCTTCTCGAGCCATCGCGCGACGATGAAGATCGAGTGAGCGTGCCCCTGGATCGCAAACGGGGCAGGTTTGTTGGCGGAGGCCAGAAAGCCCCGGAGCGAGGCATCGTTGATCTCCATCGTATCCAGGAACTCCATCCGGTCGTGAAACGCATTCCGAAGCCGCGCTTTCAGGGATTGCGGCAGGGGCGGGTTGCCCCAAACGGAAATCCTCCGGATGCCAGGCTCCCATCCCGCCCAACGGTCGCTCCGGAGCGCGGCCGCGTTCCGAAGCTCCTGGCAGCGTCGGTCGAAATAGACACGAAGGGCGATTCCCGTGGATCCCCCCGTCTTCGCCTGGAGGAGATCCTCTCTCCGGAAACTGCCCGCAAGGAGTCCGTCCGCGTTCTCGCGGATGTCCTGCTTGGTCAGGATCGGGATGCGGCGCCAAGTCTCCGGGGTTACGTCCGCCCCCGAAATCGCGCCGGCGCGCTGGAATCGCTCCCCGTAGAACGGACATTCGCGTGCGGCATACACGATGAGCCGGCGCGCGGCGTCCCATTGCCGGCTTATCAGCTCGGGTGTCGGGAGCCACTGGCTCCGCTCGAGGCCGCGCCATTCACGGAGCCTGTGGCTTCGATCCTTGAGGTCCCAAAGCGGGTAGAAAAGCTTCCCGGTGAGCCACGCCCTGGGATCCACCTCAGGCACCCCTTCGTCCGAGCAAGCGCCCGCCGAATCGGCGCGCGCGCGCGACGTCCTCGGCCAGGATCGCTCGAGCGAGAAGCAGAAGCACCGGGTACGCGATCAAAAGTAATCCCTTGAAAGCCACCGACGAAGGAAGATCGGGAGCGTGGATGAATCGGGACGCGGCGTAGACCGCGCAAGCAATGCCCAGGACTCGAGCCTTTCGCCCGATGGTGAACGGGATGTGGTAGAGCCGTTGCCCCGCGACGTAGGTCGCGGCCGAATTGAACGCGACGGCCGTGACCGACGCCCATGCGGCCCCCCAGATTCCATGCGAGGGGACGAGAATGAAGTTCAGGCCGATGTGGAGGAACGCGGTGCTCACGTTGATCACTGCATAGTGATGCGTCTTCTTCGCGTACAGAATGCCGAACTCGAAATGATACCTCATGCCGAAGAACACCATGGCCAGCACCACCCATGGAACGAACTCCGCGGCCCGGTAGAAGGGCGGGGTGGTCATGATCTTGAGAATCTCGTCGGCGAACACCGCGACGAGGAGGCCGCACGTGACGAGCACGAGAAGGAAGTACTCGGAAACACGGCCGAAAATAGTCCTGGCATCGGTGCGTTGAGCGATCTCGAACCGGCGCGGGAGAAAGGTCATGATGAAGGGCGAGGTGATCAGCATGTGGATCGAAGTGCCGAGCTTGTTGGCGAGGCCCCAGATGCCCGCGTCGGCGATGGTGGCATAGTGCTTGAGGAAGTAACGGTCCGAGTAGTTGACGAGGGCCGTGCCCAGGGTCGAGGGGATGAGCGGCGCGCCGAAGCGGAGCATTTGCTTGGCCACGCCAAAGTCGAACCCCAGGCCGGACCGGACCAGCACCCAGGTTGTCAGCGGCAGGGCGATGATGAGGCGCGTCACCAGGCTGGTCATGAGGATTCCGAACACGCCCCAGTGAAAGAAGACGATGAATACGACGTTCAGGACCACGCCCAGCACGAGGCTGACCATCGAAATGGCGTTGAAGATGACGGAGCGGTACGTGAGGCGCAGGTAGAGGTAGTTCAGCTCCATGATCACCGCAAGGGCCAGGGCTGCGAAGCTTACGATGAAGAGGCGGCTGCTGGAGGGAGAGCTGAGCACCAGCTTCGCGAGCGGGACCGAGAATCCCGCGGCGAGAAGCGCTCCCGTCACGGCGAAGATTCCCGCCAGCCAGTAGGCGGTGCTCAGAACGACGCGTCGATCCTCCTCCTTCGGCGACTCGTAATAGAAGCGGCTCACGGCCGTGTCGAGTCCGAGGCCGATCACGATCCCGACCATTCCGCTCGTGACGTCGATCAGCTCCAGAATCCCGTAGTCGGTCGGGGTGAGATAGCGCGTGTACAGCGGCAGCATCAGGAAGGATACGATTCTGGTGAGCAGATTCCCGAGGCCATAGATGGACGAGTGCCTCAACAAGAAGCGCAGCTCGCCCTTGGATTCGGCCATTCCTACGCCTCCACGCTTCGCAGGCTCTCCCCTATCCGGCCCGGGGGTTCCAAACGACGATCTTCTGACCCGCGAGAAACTTGATCGCCGCGTGACACGAAGCTACCTGGATGAGGACAAAGTAGTACGGCAGCGCGAGGACTCCCGGCAGGGAGCGACGGCCGGAGAGGAGAAAGCCGAAGAGCGCGGCGGCGTACCCGCCGCACTGCAGATAGAAGAGAAGTCGGTAGAACTCCGAGTTCACGGCGAGCGCGCCGTTCACGGCGAAAAGCAGGAGCAGCGCAACGAACGCTCCGTAGCGCAGAATCTTGTGCGACAGGATCTGCCACGCGAAGAGTCCGTGGCGGATGGGGTTGAGGAGATCCGGCCGCTCCCGGATCGACCAAAGCGCTCGAAGGGCGACCCGCACGCGCATCCGATACTCGTCCCGCGGATTCGTCACGCTGTGCTCTCGGAGAACGGCGGAGGGCTCGTAGACGACACGCAGCCCTTGGCGCACCACTTCAAGCGGCAAGGCAAAGTCGGGCAGGGCGTCCGGGCGAAGCGGCGCGTAGAGTCTTCGTCGCATCGCGTCCACTCCCCCATCGACCCCGACAATGGACCCCAGGCGCGTCTCCCACCCGCGGAGCATGTTTTCGTAGCGCATGTAGGCCGAGCAACCCTCTCCGATCGGCGATCCGTCGGCATGGACGTAAATCATCTTGCCGGTGACGTAACCCACGGATTCGTCCTCGAAGCATTCCACGAGAGCCCGGAGGGTCGAAGCTTCGTAGATGGAGTTCGCGTCCGAGAAGACGATGATTTCCCCGGAGGCCGCCCCGACCGCGAGATTCAACGCTGCGGATTTCCCTCCGCGCTCGGGCTGCCGTATGAGTCGCACCCCCTCGCCCGCAAACTCCTGGACAAGGGCGTCGGTCCCGTCGCTCGATGCGTCGGAGACCACGATGATCTCTATCCGATCTCGAGGATAGTCAAGAGCGAGCTTGTTCGCGAGCGTATCCCGGATGCTCGCCGCCTCATTGTGAGCCGCGATCACAATGCTGACGGTGGGAGTTCCCCCGCCTTTCCTCACGGGACGCGCCCGAACGCGCGAGAGGACGTATGCAAGCGCCGGGTAAATGACGAATGGATAGAGTGCCAGGAAGAGGAGCAGCCAGAAGAGGGCCGTCATCAAGCCGCCGTGGGCCGGCCGCTCGGCAGGACGGATCGGAGCGACTCGAGCACGCGCTCTACGAATGACCGAATCTCCGGCTCGCGCTGGCGCGCCTCCTCCGGGGAGGATTCCGCCCGAATGACGACGAGCGCGGCGTTGCTCGTACCGCGAGAGAGGAAATGCCACGCCGTCCGGAGCTTGGCGTTCCAGGGAGAACCGGTCACGTGGCCGCCGATGTCGTACCAGGCGAATGTGACGACGGAGTGTTCGCCCTCCAGCGTTTCCGAACGGCTTACCTCGGCCGGGCCGGCGTTCTGCGGGCGAAAGGTCACGGCGGTCCCGTCCCGCAAGAGCGGCGCGGTCCGATAATCGACCAACTCTCGATCGCCGGATTGGTCGGCGACATAGAGCACCAGAACGCTCACGGCAAACCGGGAGGGAGACTCGTACACGCGCTCGAGACGGTCCGACCCGGGGATCGCGACGAGCGGGACGGTGCCCGCGACCGCCTCTCCTCCACTCCACGTTCCGAGCTGTCGCGGTAGCTCGCTCAGAGGGCGCCGGAGCGGTACGGGAGTTGGTCGGATTGTCGCTTCCCACGCAAACACCGCGACGAGCGCGATCGAGAGAGCCGACGCGGTCCGGATGGCACGGGGGTGAGGTCCGGGACCCGGCGGCTCAACGCGGGGGGCGCGGGTGCCCGCTCCCGCCGCGGGACGGTCGGCCGGGCGAAATCGCGAGAGCGCCCAAGCTCCGAGAAAGAGGGCGACATACCCGGCCGCGGCCACCGAGAGCCCCTGGAGAACATGGCCTGGCCCATGGGTGTCGTGTGCGACGCCCACATAGAGGAGGATTCCGATCAGAGCGACGCGCATCGCGTTCGACACGAGGGCGACTCCCACTCCGAACACGACGAGCGCGACGCGCCGCTGCCAGTCGGAGAAGGTGATCCATCCGAGCGGAATACCGATGGCGATCACCGCGATCAAGTAATTGACGCCGCTGCACGCTTGGGCAACCTGGAGCGTGATCCCCTGAAGATGGATGTAGAGGCCTTCCCGGGCCGCGGGCACGCCGAGCACGTTGAGAACCGCAACCCCGAACCGAGCCGAGAAGAGTTGAAAGGGCGGGCTCAGGCGGACGAGGAGAGCGTCCCAAAAAGGGATCATGAACAGGAGGTACAGCAAAGGCAGCAGGAGGACACGCAAGAGTCCGGTGCCGCCGAAGAGGAGCAAGGCCCCCGCGAGCACCACGATCAAGGACAACCCCTCGACCACCGTTGCCCCGCCGGCGAATCCGATCACCTTGACCGTGAGCCCCACTCCGACAAGGGCCGCCCCCGCCATCCGGCTTGGCGCGAGCCGTGTGGTCCGGAGCCTGTCCCGCTGGGTCCATGCCAGGTAGAGGCTGATCCACGGAACGAGGTAGCCGTGGGAGTACGTGTCGCTGCTCGACCATTCGGCGGCGAGTGCGCCAAAGGTGGCTCCGTAACACAGCGCGAGCGCAATCCCGAGCCCGGCGAAGGCCGCGGCGGCAACGGGATGCTTCTGAACGGTGGCGGCCGTCTCGCGGGCCCACGCGCGAAAACGGTCCCACCCCATCTGAAGAAAGCTCACGCTAGCCCCTTACCTCGTCGGCCCCGCGATGACGAAGGGGTCCGATCATCCGTCGCGCCGGTAGTACTCCACCGTTCGCTTGAGACCCTCGTCGAACCCGATTCGCGGGGTGAAGCCCAGCTCGCGGCTCGCCAGGTCGATACTGGCCTGCGAATGACGCACATCTCCGGGACGCTGCGGGAGAAACTCAGGTTCGACTCGCGTCCCAAGGAGCCCGCACATCCTCTCGAGCAGGTCGAGGAGCGTGTAGCGATCGCCGCAGGCGATGTTGATGGCCTGCCCGTCTCCCGTCCCCCGGGTGCATGCCATCAGATTTGCGTCGACGACGTTGTCGATGTAGGTGAAATCGCGGTCCTGCTTCCCGTCGCCGAAGATGCGAGGGCGCTTGCCTTCCAGGATTGCCGCCGCGAATAGAGGGATGACCGCGGCGTACTGCGAACAGGGATCTTGTCGCGGGCCGAACACGTTGAAGTAGCGAAGGGAAACCGTCCCGAGTCCGAGCGTGGAGAAGACGCGCGCGAAATACTCCCCCGCCAGCTTGGAGACGGCATAGGGCGAAAGGGGGGCAGGCGGCATGCCTTCGTGCTTGGGCAGAGTCGGCGTGTCCCCGTAGACCGAAGAGGAGCTGGCGCACACGGCCCGCCCTACGCCCTTCTCCTTTGCGGCGCTCAGCACGTTCACGAGGCCGCACACGTTCACCGCCGTCGTATCGGACGGGTTCTCGATGGATCGCGGAACCGAGGCGAGGGCGGCCTGGTGCAGCACGTACTCGACTCCCTCGCAGGCGTCCCGGCACGTTTCGATCGAGCGAATATCCCCCTCGAGCCACTCGAACCGCCCCACGGGCGCGGCGGCTCGGATCACGTCGAGGTTTTCCTTCCTCCCGGTTGAAAGATTGTCGAGGACACGCACGCGGTGGCCGCCCTGAAGCAGACGCACAGCGATATGGGATCCGATGAATCCGGCCCCGCCGGTGACGAGATAGGCGCTCATTGAATCAGAGCCGGAAGACGCCCCGGGTCCGCCTCCCCTTGAGCGCGTTCCGCGAGTCCACGATCGTCTTCGCTTCCTTGGCCACGAGGCCGTAGTCGAACACTTTGTGCGCCGTGGCGATCACGACACAATCCGCGGCGCGGAGTGTCGCGGCGCGGAACGGCGTGGCCTTGAGCTTCCTTCCGGCATGGAGGATGGAGTCCAGGTAGGGGTCGCAGAAGGCCACCTTGGCGCCCTCTTTCTCCAAGATGTCGAGGATGTCGAGGGATGGGGACTCGCGAACATCGTCGATATCGGCCTTGTAGGCCACTCCAAGCACCAGCACGCGCGATCCGCGCACTGACTTCCGGCGGAAATTCAGGGCCTCGCGGATCCGGCTCACGACGTGGTACGGCATGCTTCCGTTGATCTGCCCGGCCAGCTCGATGAACCTTGCCTCGAATCCGCTTTGCCGCGCCTTCCAGGACAGATAGAACGGATCGACCGGGATGCAGTGTCCTCCGAGGCCGGGACCGGGATAGAACGGCATGAAGCCGAACGGCTTCGTCGCGGCCGCGTCGATCACCTCCCAGACGTCGATCTTCATTTTGTCGCACATGAGGGCGATTTCGTTCACCAGGCCGATGTTCACACTGCGAAACGTGTTTTCCAGGAGTTTTACCATCTCCGCGACCTGCGTGGAGCTGACCGCTACCACGCGCTCCACGAAGGATGAATAGAGCGCCGCCGCGGCCCTACTGCATGCGGGCGTGATGCCCCCGACGACTTTCGGGATGTTGTGGGTCTGGTAGGTCGGATTGCCGGGATCCACCCGCTCCGGTGAGAACGCGAGGTAGAAGTCGCGCCCGATCTTCCAGGAGTCGCGCTCCAAGAGCGGAAGGACCAGTTCCTCGGTGGTGCCTGGATAGGTCGTGCTCTCCAGGACGATGAGTTGGCCCTTCCTGAGGCGTGGGGCGATCTCGCCGACCGCGGCGAGAATATATGAGACATCCGGGTCCTTGGTCTTCCGGAGCGGCGTGGGGACGCAGATGTCGATCGCGTCCATCCGGCGTAGCTCATCGAAGTCCATCGTGCCACGCAGCTTTCCTCTCCGCACCAGGTCGCGGACCTCCCGCGTGGGAACGTCCTGGATGTAGGAGCGGCCCCGGTTCAGCTCTCTGACGCGTTTCCCATTGATCTCGAATCCCGTAACCTGGAAGCCCGCCTTCGCAAACTCCACCGCGAGCGGAAGCCCGACATATCCCAGCCCGATGACCCCGATGCGCGCGGATCGTCGCTTCAGGCGCTGCTCAACCCTGCTTTCCGCCGCCATGGATCCCCCCCTCCGGAACCGGACGAACGCCGGAAGTCGGCCCGGCCGCGCCAGTCCTTCCCGGGGCCCTCTGGATTCGGTTCGGCTGTTCCCCATAACCGTAGTAACGATAGTCGTAATAATACGGAAGGCCCTCGACTGCGTTGTTCAGCACGACGCCCGAGATCTTCGGAAGGATCGGCTCGATGAGCTGGCGCATGCGGCGGACCAGCATGAGGGGCGTCCGCCCGGCCATGGCGACGACAAGAACGGAGTCCACGTGTTCCGCCATCATGAGCGGCTCGACCACCGGAACCACAGGGGCGGCATCGATAAACACCATGTCGTACTTCGACCTCACCTCCGCCACGAACGCCGCGAACGCGATGTCGTCGTATGCGTCACCGAGGTGTCCGCTGGGGGGGCGGCCGCTCGTGATCGCGAAGAGATTCGAGAGGGGCGTTGGCCGGATCACGATGTCCAGCGGCTGAATCCCGTGGAGCGCGTCGTAGAGGCCGGGCCGCTGCGGCAGGCCGAGCAGGTAATGGAGCGTGGGCCGCCTCATGTCGCCGTCGATCACCAGCGTGCGACGGTGGAAAATCTTCGCGGAGATGATCGCGAGGAGCGCGCACACGGTGCTCTTGCCTTCGCCCCGGCCCGCGCTCGCCATCATGTATACCTTCTTGTTCTGCCCCGAGTCCTGACGCGCCAGAGTCTGCAACAGCCGGCGCACCTCGGTCACGTGAGGCGCGTTGATATTGAAATTCTCCAGAAGGTTTCGGGCGCCGGGGCGAGGCACGAGCCGAGGGCTCCTGTCAGGGCTTGGGGTGCACGTTCTCGGTCGTATTGGACTTCAGGACCGTTACGTGAAGGGTGTAGAAAACCGCGGTGGCGAAAAGGACAAGCGCGATGGACACGACCGGCCAGTACTTCTGAAAGTAGCCTCCGGGCTGCGACCAGCCCTCGATCCGGGGGATGGTACCGATGACGGCGGCTCCGATTTCCTCCTCCGCCTGTTCAACGGAGGCCAGCGCAGCACCGAAGCGTTCCGCCAGGACCGCGAGTCCGACACCGAGCAGGGGCCCGATGAAGAGGGCGACTCCCAAGATTCGGAGCGGATCGGGGTAGACCGGCCGGAGCGGGAGTTGAGGAGCCTCTAGAATTTCGAAGTCCATGCCGAGCTGGCTCGTCTCGAGCGCGGCCGAGATGCGAGAGGACGTGGCCTCCTTCTTGAGCGCGAGCAGAAGCTCTCGGTTGCTCTGCACTTCCGTGCTGAGCCGTTCGGATTCGAGCTGCTCGGTCGGTGCGCTCTGAACGCGGCGCGAATAATCCGATGTGAGAGCCGAGAGACGCGTCTCCTTCTGCTTGAGGGAACGAAGCTCGGCCCGATCGAGCGCGATTCCGGCAGCCGCGTCGCGCGCGCCCTGTGAAAGGTTGGGCAGCGTTCCCGCGAGGTCCTGATATTCAGCGTAGAGGGACTGCCGGACCCCGCCGATCTTGAGCTTTAGATTCTCGACATCCGTCCCATGCTGTGTGGCCGCCATGCCGTAGGAGGTTTCGAGCTCGCTCAGACGGCTCTCCAACTCGGCGGTCCTGGAACCGCGCAGCGCGGGCGGGCCAGCACCCGCGCCTCCGGAGCTCTGCCACGCGCTGAGGTCCGTTTGGAGCCGGGACCGGATTTGATCCATCTCGGCACGAGCCTCCGACACGAGCTGCTTCGCGGAGTCGTAATTCGTGTCATTGATCGGATTGCTCGTAAGCTTCCGGCCGATCACGGATTGCTGGTAGTTGCGGAGGGCCGCTTCCGATTTGGACAAACGCTCCTCGTACACCGCGATCTGATCGGAGCTGAATTCGCCGCGCTCGGTAGCGCGCTTGATCGAGGTTGCCCTGCTCTCAGCGATGAGCTCGTCGGCGATCATCGAGGCAAGGGTTCGCGCACTCCGGGGATCCGTGCCCGTGGCGGCGATTCGGACCAACGACTCGTTCGACGGCGTGACAAGGATCTGCTTCCCCAGCGTGATAACCGCCAACCGCATGGCGACGTCCTCTCCGCTGACCCCGGCCCATTGGGTGGCCTCCTTCGCGGCCCTGGCAACGAGCTCGGGGTTTTTCGCATAACCCGTGCGATTGACGATGGCCTCGAGAAATGGGCGGCTGTGGATCCTGCCGTCGACCCGCTGGAGCCTCTCATGAAAGCTGTCTTCGTTCCGGGTCCGATTCACGATGGAACCCAGCTCTTGGGAGACCGGTGTGCGGTCGTTGACCGACACCACGACGGCGGATTCGTACACGGCGGGCGTGATCATGAGATAGATGCACGCCATGCAGAACACGAACACGATGGGAAGCAGCGCGAGCCATCGATAACGGCGCGCCTTCCACAGCATTTCCCTGAAGTCGAGAACGGTTTCGCCCTGTTCCATTACGCCATTACCGCCGAACGAGGATAACGATGGCCGAGGCGAGCGCGACGATGGGGGAAAGGATCCGGAGGGCCGTGATGAAGCTGCCGGATCCCTGCCGCGGCAGGATTACCGTGTCCCCCGCCATGAGTGGCGGGTTTCCCGCGACGTTGGCCTTGTCAATGTAGGAGCTCAGGTTGACCTTCATGTGCACGGAGCGCGACCCGTTTCGGCGAACGATCTGGACCGCTTTGAGATTCGCGTCGGGAGTCGGTCCACCGCCCTGCGCGATCGCGGACATCAGATCGATCTGCCGGTCCATCGGGACGGGCCCGGGGCGCAAGACGGCGCCGAAAAGGAACACAGAGCTAGGGGCGCCATTGAGGGTCGACCCCGGCAGCCCCTTTGGCACCCGGACCGTGTCACCCGGCTTCAACCGCTCGAGATTCTGCGCGCGTCCTTCGCGAATGGCGGAAGCGACGTCGACGGTCTGGGTGGCGCGGCCGCCCGTCTGATCGCTGGGGATGACCTCGACCGCCGAAAGCTCAGCGTCCTCAGTCGGCCCGCCGGCCTCGCCGATCGCGTCCCATACCGTTGGAAGCTGCGCGAAAGAGTACTTGCCCGGCTTGAGGACGGACCCCAACACGAAGATCTTCTGGCTGCGGAATTCCGAGACCGAAACGTTGACCTGGGTGATGTCCCGGTCGTAGAGCGAAAGTCTTCGCGCCAGTTCCGCGGAGAGCTCGGTGACCGTCCTTCCCGCGGCGGTTACACCGCCCGTCAAGGGCATGAAGAGCACGCCGTCCGGTCCCACCGTGTACTGGGTCGAGAGATCCCGGCGGCCGATCACTTCGACGCTAAGGACGTCACCCGCCCCGATCCGGTAGTTGGAGGCTGGGGCGGTGCCACCTCGCGAGGAGGAAGCGGGGCCTGGGGCGGCAGGGGGGGCTCCGGCGACCGCAACAGGGCACGCCAGAATCCATCCGCCCAGGGCCAAACAGAGCACCAGCTGCGCCAAATCGCCCCGAGCCCGGGATTTCCCGCCTCGGAATTGGCGGCAGCCGAAGAGATTTAGAGTCCGCATATTCCCACGTACTTTAACTTTAGTGGTAATAACCCCTCCTGTCAATCGAGGCTCATGACTCGAGGTCCCGTACGTGAGAGCACGGTTCTCGCCAGGGCCCCAGCAATTCATATACCCGCGCGACCATCCCAGAGTTTCGGGCATCGCGGCTTTGGGAACTTGCCTTCGATCAGCGGCTTGGCCGCCGGAAGGTCGCTCACGATCCGGCCAACCCCAGGGCGCGGGCCGAGAGCGCGAGCCCCGTCGACGCGAGCGAGAGAAGGAAGTTTCGGCCGAAGTGACCCGCGCGCGCCCCCCACGACGTGCCCGCGAAGGCGCTCTCGAGAACGCTCGCGAGGAAGCCCGCAACCGCGGCCGCGACCGCGGGCGCCAAGCCGAGAAGGCGGACCCACGAGGCGCAGAGCGCGACGGCGCCCGCCGCGGCTGCCCCGGCGAGAAATCCTCCCGCGCTCATGCCTCCGGGCGCGCCGTGTTGAAGCGCCGCGAGGCGGCCAGCGCGGAGGCCGAGCGCGCGGCCTCCCAGGAGGGGGCCCAGCTCCGTGGCGGCGGTGTCGGCGAAGGCGCCAGCGAGCGAGGCGACGTAGACGAGCGCCAGCGCTCCCTGCGGCGCGGCGCGGAAGAGCGCGAGTGCGCAGGCCGCGGACGGAAGCGAGAGCTTGGCCAGGACGTGCGCGATGCCACGGCGTCCCCGATCGGGCTCCGCCGCTCCGATCGCCTCCTTGCGCGCGCGGCCGGCGCGCGTCAGGAGCCCCGAGCCCAGGACGAAGACCGCGAGCGGCAGGAGCGCCCAGGCGCCGAAGCCGCCGGCAACGAGGAGCGCCACGGCGAAGCCGGCGAGCGCTCCCAGGGGGGTTCCCTGCCGGGTGGCGAGGATCAGGACGGCGCCAAGGAGTGCTATGAAGGCGCCCCAGGCCGCGTCAGGATGGAGGGTCACGCGATACCCGTCACGCGAGGATCTGGTAGGCGAAGGCCACGAGAATGGGGATGGTCAGGTTGTCCACGCCGGCCGGGGAGAGCGCTTCCGCGATGGCACCAATCATGCCGCATCCCACGGCGGCGCGCATGGGCGGAGGTCCGCCCGGGCACGCTGCCGCGACGATCGCCGTCGCGACCCCGGCCACGATGAAGAATGCGATGGATCCTTCCACGCTCCGTCCATAGGCCCACCGAGTGTAGCGCCTCTGGCCCCATCGTGTCCCGACGAGCGCTGCGGCGGGATCACCGAACGCAAGAACTGCGATGCCCGCGAGGACCGCCCCATGGTGCCCGGTGCCCCAGAACAGGAGATCCGTGAGGCACACGCCCAGCGGAAACATCCAGAGTCCGCGCGCCTCTGGCGAATCCTCGGCCAGACCCGGAACGTACGCGCGCAGCCTCGGTGAGGCGTTCAACGCCGCAAAGAGCGCCGGAGGAACCATGGCCCATCCGCGGCGATGGAACGGGATCGTCATGAGAAGCGTCACGGCGCCGATGAGCGCGTGGAGGAGTTTGCGGAAGGTGAAGCGCGGAAGCGGGTGTTCGCGCTGGGACCAGCGGACGAACCGAAGAAGCAGCGCGACCAGTCCAATCGAGACCAGGACCAGGATGGGATCGTGCAACCGCGCCAGCACGGCCGGACCTTAGCCGCTCGGGAGAGCGGGTGTCAAAGCGATTCGCCGTCCCCCAACCGGGCCTCGAACTCTCCGACGTCGAACACGGGGCCCTCCTCCCGGGCTGGGTTCCCGGCCGGCGCTGCCGGCGCGGCGGGTGCCCGGTCGGCGACGATGTGTCCTCCGGCCGGCGCGGCGGGGGTCGCCGGGGCCCGATCCGGAGCCGCGTCCTCGTCCCGGAGGGGCGTGAACTCGTCGGTGCGGAGGTGGAAGCTCCGGGTCAGACGCAGGAGCTCCATCTTGTCCGGCGTGAGCTCGCGGCGCCCACGGAGGGGGGAGTCCGCGAGCGGGCGCATGGATTCCATCCGCGTCCGCTCCCCCGCCACCGCCCTGCGGTCCACTTCCTCGAGCAGGGTCTCGACCTGGATCGAGATTCCGCTCCGCTCCGGAATCTCCTGCGCGTCGAACTGAAAATAGCCCACCTGCCAGGTGCAGAGATCGTAGAGCGCCTCGGACGTCTGGTAGAGGATCGCCGCGTCCTGGTCGGCGGGGGTGATCGCGCCCATCTCGACCAGGATGGAGCCGAGCCTCCGCGATCCTCCGCTCATCTCCTGCGCCTCCAGGCCCGAGGTCAGGGTTTCCTGGGAGATCTTCCCCAGCTTCAGCATGATCTCGCCGAACCGCTCGTCGCGAAGCGTGTCCGAAGCCAGGACGATTCGCCCTTCGTCCACGTGGATCTGCGCCGTGGCCGCGTCGGAACGGATGGTGACGATTCCGCTCTTCTGGCCGTTGGAAATGATCGCGAGCAGCTCGGGCAAGCTGAGATCGCGGAGGCTGCCCACGAGCGCCATCAGGCCGTGGAAACCTGGTTCTTGCCGGACTGCTTCGCCGCGTAGAGGGCGATGTCTGCGGCCTCGAGCAGCTCTCCGGCCGTCGATCCGCTCTCGGGGAACGTCGCGACCCCGACGCTGACCGTGATCGCGCCCGCGTTCACGAGCGGGAACGCTCTCAGCTCCACGCACTGCTTGACGCGCTCGGCCAGGACGCAGGCTCCCTCGCGGGTGGTCTGGGGCAGGATGACCACGAACTCGTCACCGCCGTACTTCGCCACGAGATCGATCGCGCGCGCCTCGCGGACGAGCGCCTGGGCCACGAGCTTCAGCACCTCGCTTCCGCGAAGATGCCCATGATGGTCGTTGTAGGATTTCAGATTGTCGACGTCGAGCATGATGAGGGAGAAGTTCTGTCCGAACCGCGCCGCGCGCTTGACTTCGCGCCGAAGCGCCATCTTGAGGAAGCGGTAGTTGTAGACCTGGGTGAGATCGTCCGTCACGGCGAGCTGCTCGGCGCGGCGGTAGAGCTTCCCGTTCTCGATCGCGATCGCGGTGTGATTGGCGAGGAGCGAGAGCACGCGGAGATGACGCACCTCGAAATTCGACCCGTCGAAGCGGTTCACCGCCACGAGCACGCCGAGCGTGGTGTCCCTCACCTTGAGCGGCGCCGCCAGGCACGCGGTGGTGCTCAGTCCGGGGAGCGAATCGGTCTCCGCACGGAAGCGCGGATCGGCGCCGACGTCGGGCACGTGGATCGGCTGCCCCTCCAGCATCACCCAGCGCGAAATGCCGGTCTGGTTCTCGATGTCGTAGCGCTCGAGGTTGTGGAGTTGCCCGTCGTGCGACATCCGCCTCGCGTACTTGCGGATCTTCCGGCCTTCGACCGTGATGAGGAAGACAGCCTGGGCGTGGAGCATCTGGAGCGCGCAATCCAGAACCGACTCGAAGACCGTATCCTGCGCCCTTCCCCCGTTGATGAGGCTGGTGATCTCCTGAAGAGTGGCGAAGAAAAGCTCGTTCTCCGCAAGGTCGTTCGTTGCAGAACGCACGATTTCATTGGGGCGTTTCATGGCAGGAGATACTGACGCAACCTCCGTGCCGGGGCGGAGGGGTTGCTAGCGATCTTCCTTGAACAGAGAGAGTTGCGTCAGAAACCGCCTGAGCGCGAAGAGGAAAACCGCCAAAATCCCAGCCGGGATCATATAGCGATAGAGCGGCAAGTCTTGGAGCACCGGGGCGAGGCTGCGGAAGTAGACGAAGAAAAGCACGAGGTCGAGGAGGACGACCGCGCCCGCGACGACGAGCGTCGTGAGGCGCGCGACCCGGCGCTCGGTCCAGCGGAATGGTGGCTGTGGTTCCGGCATGTGAAATGGTGCGCCCGAAGGGATTCGAACCCCTGGCCTTCTGCTCCGGAGGCAGACGCTCTATCCAGCTGAGCTACGGGCGC
>JBGPHU010000058.1:0-16303 GCA_041484545.1 Candidatus Eiseniibacteriota bacterium
GCGATAAACTTCACTCGTTCGGACATCCAGTCGGTCCTCGCCCAGGGCATCGTGTAGTCCTCCTCGGACCACGGATGATGCTCCCGGGCTGTAACCCATGTCCCCAGTCTGATCTGTTACCAATGTGCCCGGTCTGGACCCAAGAATTTTCTTGACGAGTTTTCGTGAGCGCGTGCCGAGTGCTCCACACGGGCCCACGGATTACCGCTCTAGGCCCCTGAGCTGGCACCAGAGGCCGATCATGAAGGCGAGTGTCAGGAAAACCACCCTGCCATCGTTTCGCGCGAAACTGCAAGCCCGTGTGGGTGCCGAAACAGCTCGTGGTACAAGAGAGATACCCCCTCGAGGCTCGTTATAACGCCGGGCCATCCGCGAGACCCGCCCCGTGAGCAGGTGTTCCCATGCAGAGCTACTCGTTGAGCCAGGTCCTCGATGCAGTCCTTCTCCGCGACCTCGCCGGGCTGATCGCCCGGGATCGCGCCACAACTGCGAGCCTTCTCGCGCACATCGCCGAGGTGGATGCCCGCCGCTTGTTCGTCCCGGCGGGCTATCCGTCCATGCATGCCTATTGCGTGGACGAGCTGCGCCTGTCCGAGGACGCGGCTTCCAAGCGCATTCAGGCAGCTCGGGCGGCACGGCGATTTCCCGCTCTCTTCACAGCACTCGCCGAAGGCCGACTCCATTTGACTGCGGTATGGCTGCTCGCGCCACATCTCACGCATGAGAAGGCGGACGAACTAATCCAGACCGCCACACATAAGCGCAAGTTCGAGATCGAGGAGATGCTTGCCCGTCGTTTCCCGCCTTTCGAGGCACCGGCGAGTCTGCGGCCAGTCCCAGCAGTGACTTTCGAGCTTCTCCAACATGCCCCAGAGCATGTTGGAGGTGAGCCTTCGCCCCTAGTCGGCAAGCTCGGCGAACATGCCCTAGGGCATGTTGAATATCCGCAAGTTGAGATGCCGCAACGTCATCATTCCGAGAGATTCTTTGTCCAGGTCACGATCGAGAAGAGCACGCACCACAAGCTGCGGTACGCCCAAGCCTTGCTCAGCCATGCCGTCCCCACGGGAGATGTGGCCCAGGTGCTCGACCGGGCGCTCGATGCTCTGATCGTGCAGCTCGAGAAGCGGAAGTTCGGAGGAGCCACTACCCGCCAGACGCAGCAGCGCACGACCGCCGTGAGAAGGCGCTGCATCCCGTCGCATGTCCGGCGTGCCGTCTGGGAGCGGGACCAGGGCCAATGCACCTTCGTGAGTGCCAGCGGGACCCGCTGCAAGGCACGGAGGCTCCTCGAATTCGACCATGTCGACCCGGTAGCGCGAGGGGGACGGGCGACAGTGGATCGGATGCGGCTGCGGTGCCGCGCGCACAACCAATATGAAGCCGAGCGCGCGTTCGGAGCAGACTTCATGAGACGAAAGCGACATGAGGCGCGGGTCGCTGCAGCGGAATCACGGGCGCGGCTCGCAGCGGAGACACAGGCGCGGGCGGCCAAAGAGCAATTCCAGGACGTCTTGGCCGGCCTGCGCAGTCTCGGATGCCGATCCGACGAGGCACGCCGCGCCGCGGAGTTCTCCATGACTCTTCAGCACGCAGCGCTTGAGGAGCGCATGCGAGCCGCTTTGAAGTTTCTCGGACCGGAGAGGATGCGGAGCTAGTTGGCGGAGGGCCGGGTGACCGCGGATTGCCCTTCGGCGGAATCCTCAGCCACGTCCATCACCCACCGCACCGACTTCGAGCAGGGGCACATGCCGCCGACGCGCTTCAGCGCCGGCATCTTCTTCATGGCCTGATCAACCGTCATCGTGCCGGCCGCCACCTGGCGCAGCGACTCGACGTACTGTTTCATGTCGCGGCTGTGGAGATAGGGCTCGGGGAGGTGGGCCGCCAGGTGCCGCACGTACTCCTCGACGTCGACGAACGCCTCGCTCGAGAAACCCACCATCGTAAACGCGGCATCCCCCTTGCGGCGGAAGAACGCCTTGTCGGGAAGCTGGATCAGGTCTTCGTGGCTGATCCCCTCGTGCTTGCCGCGGTCCTTCACCAGGCGAGCGGCCAGCGCCTCGGCCTCCTCGGGCGAAAGCTTGGGCAGGCGCGCGCGGATGAAGCGCTGGTTCAAGTCGGCGACCATGCGCTTGCATTCCTCGTAGTAGAGCGACTGCGCCTCGGCGTTCTTCATGTTCTTGAAGCCGAAGCGGATGTTGGATTCTCCGCCCTTCTCGTGCCCGAACATCTCCAACCCGCGCGGCATCCACTTGTTGAACGCCTTCTGGATGGCCGAGGTCGTGATGAGCGCGTTCCCCTGCGCGGCGCGCTGCACCCAGCGCCGTAAGGGAATCACGCCCGCGGCCAAGTGGAACGCCTCCTCGCGGAGCATGGGGGGCATCGACGCGGCGAACGGCTTGTACGAGCAGACGCGCTGCATGGAGAGCTGGTACTTGCCGACGCGGTCGATCACCGCGGCGAAGACCACGTTGTCCACGAAGGAATCGTATTCGAGATTGAAGGCGTCGAGGACGTGGGATCCGGTCTGCATGGAGAGGATCTCCTCGACGATCTCCTCGGCCTTCTGCCCCGAGACGCCGCTCCAGTCCTGCTCCACCAGGAGGTGGAGCATCTGATATCCATGGCGCAGTTCCTCGGCCATGACCCGGAGCACCCAGAATCGGTCCTCATCGTCCTGCGCGCGGGCGAGCGTGCCCTCGTGCTGCTGGATGGACCCGAACTCGGTCGAAGCCTGGGCGCGGATGATCGCGATGAGATGCTTTGCGGGCTCCTCGCCCAGCTCGCCCGGCTTCTCGCGGCGCTTCTCTCCCTTGGCGTCCCCGAATTCGACCTTGTCGCCCATGCCGACTTCCATCTTGGCGCAGAGGCAGAACTCGGGATCGCTGGGGAAATACTTCTGCCAGTTCTCGGGCAAGAGGCCGTAATCGGGGAAGTTGTGCCGCTGCCAGTGCAGGACGGCGTCGTGGTATTTCTTGGGAAGGGTGGTCTGTTCGACGTTCATTCTGTTTCGATTCTCCGGCGCGCTCAGTCGATGCGCATTTCCAGCGCCGTCAGTGGCGCGTCATGAAATCCGACCGCTCGCAGGAAGGAGGCCAGGTCGGAGTCGCTCTTCTCCACCAGCGTGCGCATGGTCGTGGCGCCCTGGGTCTTCAGATGGCTCACGACCGCCTCGAAGAGACGCTTGCCGATCGATCGGCCCTGGAAATCCGGATCGACGCCGAAGCGCTCGATCCATCCGCTGGTCTCCTCGAGACCGAATTCCCCACCCCGCATGTCGGCGAGCATGAATCCGACGACCTTCCCCCCAAACTCCGCCACCTGGCAAGCGTCCGGGTCTCGGCGCAGGTAGTACACGATCCGCCGCTCCCAGACTTCCGGGCGATAGACGCCGGTGAGGCGCTCGTCGATCGCGACGATACGCGCGACATCGAGATCCATGAGGGATCGAATGTGGAGCTGTTCGGCGACCGCGCTCATGGTGGCGAGGTTACCACATCACCAGCGCGGGCGGCTGCGCGAGGTCGAGACCCCGAGCACTCCGAACAGCCCTCGGACCAGCTCCTTCCCCACGGCCCGAGCCAGGAAGTCGTCCACTAGAGAGGATGAATCTGTCATGGTGCGCGCAGCGGGTCAATGTCCGCGATGCGATGTGCGGATCCGGGCCGGCGCAGGAAACTCCCTTGCGTCCCCGCCCTTCCATCTCGTAGTCTCCCCCGTCTGCTGAAAGGGGCCCATGTGGTCGATCCTGTTTCGATGATCTCCTATTTTCGAGCCGTGACCGCGCGTGTCGCGCGCGCCACCCTACTCCTCGTCCTCCTCGTCCCAGGCCGTGCCGCGGCCGAGGCGCCCTACTGGATCGTGCCGGGCGGCGGAATCGCCTGGCTCCCGAACGAATTCGTCGTGAAGCCGCAGGTGGCTCTGGTGGGCGGCATCCTCGGCGCGCGGATTTCCCCGAGCTGGGCGGCGGAGATGCGTGGAACGTATTTCAAGTCGCCCGGCACCCAGCCCACCACGCCGAACTTGGGCATCGTCCGCGTGGAAGGAAATTTGACCTGGTTCCTCTTGGGGGATCGATCGTTCACGCCGTACCTCCTGGGCGGCGCTGGAATGGCCTACCTCCATAACGAAGGCGCGTCATCCAGCCTGCATCAGTTCGCGTACGGAGGGGGCCTCGGCTTCCGGATGGCGATGGGCGAAAGGGTCAGCATTCGAGTCGAGGGACGCGATCTCCGATACCGTCTGCCCCCCGCGACAGGCGAGGAGGGGTACCGGAACGAGCCGGAAGTGTATGCGGGGATCTCCTTCGGGATCGGCGGACCGCCCCGGGACCGGGACCACGACGGCGTTCCGGACGACGACGATCGCTGCCCCGGGACGCCCACGGGGGCGCGCGTCGATGCGGTCGGATGCGCGCTCGACAGCGATGACGACGGAGTCTTCGACGGCATCGATCAGTGTCCGAACACGCCCAGCGGCGCGAAGGTTGACGCGCGCGGGTGCGAGCTGGATCAGGACCAGGACGGCGTCCCGGACGGGGTCGACCGCTGCGCGGACACGCCCAAGGGGGCGACCGTGGACCAAGACGGGTGCCCGCACGACTCCGACGGGGACGCCGTGTACGACGGGATCGACAAGTGCCCCTCGACGCCGGTGGGCTGCGCCGTGAACTCCAACGGCTGCCCCACCGATTTGGATGGGGACGGCGTATGCGACGGGCTGGATCAGTGCCCGGACACTCCGGCGAATGCGAAGGTGGACCGGACGGGCTGCCCGATCGTCGTGAGTGACAAGGAAACGCAGCTACTCGAAACCGGAATGATCCGGCTCCAGAACGTCAACTTCGACACGGGACGCTCGACCATTCTTCCCGAATCGGAGCCGGTCCTGGACGAGGTGGGCAACATTCTCGCGCGCTGGGCCGATCTCAAGATCGAGATTGGCGGCCACACCGATTCGCAGGGCTCGGTCGGGAAGAACGTCCAGCTCAGCCGCGGTCGCGCGCACGCCGTCCTCGATTACCTTCTCTCCAAGTTCCCGGAGCTGGATCCGTCCCAGTTCACGACGGCCGGGTACGGGGCGTCGCGCCCGCTCGCCACCAACAACACCGCCCTGGGGCGCTCGAAGAATCGCCGCGTGGAGTTCAAGGTCTTGAACAAGGAAGCGTTGAAACGGGAGAAGACGCAACAGCATCTCCTCCCGCGCGAGGAAGGGCATTGAGCTGAAGTAGCCGTCTCGGCGCGAGCGGCTAGGGCCTCACCATCCTCCGCCGTTGGCGGTGGAGTCGCTCTGTGCCGCTCCGGGGCCGGCTTTCTGAAACTGCTCGATCTTCGTGGCCAGCTCGCCGGCCTGCTCCGACTTGCGCGACACGAGCCACAGGAGCTGCTCCTTGGCCTTCGCGAGATCCCCGCTCATGAGGTAGGCCTCGCCCAGGTACTCGTGCGCTTGCGCGTACTCGGGCTCGATCAGGAGACACTTCTGATACGCCGCGAAGGACCGCTTCAGGTCGCCCGACTTCCGCGAGCAGAAGCCCACCATGTTCCACGCCTCGAAGTAGGTGGGATCCGTGTCCGCGGCTTCCTGGAACTTCTTGAGCGCCTTCCCGAACTTCTTCTTCGCGGAATCGGCTTTGCCGGCCGCGACCTCCTTCTTCGCATCCTCGGAGAGCTCCCAGCCCTTGGCGTAGACCTTCTCCGCGTCGGCGCGGCCCGGAACGGCCGCGGAATCCGCGTGCGTCGCGAAGCCGGCGGGCTGCGCTTCGGGAGGCGGTGTCTCTCTGGGAGGGGAAGGGGCCGACCCGGCCGCGCGCGCGCCGGAAGGAAGCGCGGGCAGGGCGAAGATGAAAAGGGCGGCGGCTGAAACCAGGAACGGCGAGCGAGACGGGTGCTTCCGCATGGGTACTCCTCCTTGCTTTACCGGACGGCCCGGCGCCCGAAGCGGGCGCCGGATGAATTCTCGATCGTCGGGAAGCCTACCAGATCACCCCCGATCCAGGTATCCTCCGCCGCCATGCACGACCCGGTAGCCCCGCTCCTGATCCGGCTCGCCATCCTGCTCGGAGCGGCGAAGGTGGCCGGCTGGGCCGCGGTGAAAGCGCGCCAGCCCGCGGTGCTGGGAGAGATCGTCGCCGGCATCCTTCTCGGGAACCTCGCCCTCGCCGGGATCCATGGTCTTACTCCCATCCGGACCGACCCGGTCCTCGGCGCCCTGGCTTCCCTGGGCGTGATCGTCCTCCTCTTCGAAGTGGGACTGCAGTCCACCGTGAAGGAGATGCTCCACGTCGGCCGCTCCTCGGCGCTCGTCGCCATCCTCGGGGTCGTCACCCCCATGGCGCTCGGCTGGGCGGCGGGCGCCTGGCTTCTCCCCGGGGAGTCCACGCTGGTGCACGCGTTTCTGGGAGCGGTCCTCACCGCGACCAGCATCGGGATCACCGCGCGCGTGCTCCGCGACCTCGGCTTCTCGCGCACGATCGAGGCGCGGATCATTCTCGGAGCGGCCGTCCTGGACGACGTGCTGGGGCTCGTGATCCTGTCCGCGCTCACGGGAATCATCACGGCCGCGGATTCGGGCAGCGCCGTCTCGGCGAGGACCATCGTCTGGATTTCCGCGAAGGCGCTCGGCTTTCTGCTGACGGCCATCCTGCTCGGACTCTGGCTCACCCCGAGGCTCCTGGGAGTGGCCTCGCGCCTCAAGGTGACCGGGATGCTCCTCACGACCGGGCTTCTCTTCTGCTTCGGCCTCGCCTATCTCGGGACGAGGGCGGGCCTCTCACCCATCGTGGGCGCCTTCGCGGCGGGCCTCGTCCTCGAGTCGCGCCACTTCAACGTCTTCGAGGAGGGACGGGAGACGAGCATCGAATCGCTTCTCCATCCGATCTCGACGTTTCTCGTGCCCATCTTCTTCGTGCTCACCGGATTTCGAGTGGATCTGAGCGCCCTCGCGGATCCTCGAATCGCGCTGCTCGCGCTGGTGCTGACCGTGGCGGCGTGGGCCGGGAAGCAGGCCTGCTCGCTGGGGGTCCTGGAGCGCGGCACGAATCGGCTCGCGATCGGGCTCGGGATGGTGCCGCGGGGGGAAGTGGGGCTCATATTCGCGAACGTGGGGGCGACACTCACCATCGAGGGCCGCCCGGTCATCACGCCCGATCTCTACGCCGCGGCGGTGATCATGGTGATCCTCACCACCCTCGTGACCCCGGCGGCGTTGCGGTGGAGCCTGGAGCGGGGCACGAAAGCCGCGCGCCGCGGTTGCTGACGAGGACTTTGCGGAAAGCGCTCATCGCTTCCAGGAAGGGGGGCGCTTCTCCAGAAACGCGCCGAGGCCTTCCTGCCCCTCGGGCGAAGCTCGCAGCGCGGCGATGGCCTGCACCGCGTTTTCGATCGTGTCCTTGCGCGTGCGGTCCAGCGCCTCCCGGATGAGGTGTTTCGCGGCCGACACGGCGCGCGGTCCGTTGCCCCGCAGCGTCGTGACGAAGCGCTCCACGGCAAAGTCCAGCTCCGCGGCGGGAACCACCTCGTGCACGAGACCCAGGTCCTTCGCCACGGCGGCGTCGAAGATCTCGGCGGTCAGGAAGTAGCGGCGCGCGGCGGAGGCTCCGATCTTCGGGATCACGAACGCCGAGATCACGGCCGGGGCGATCCCCAGACGCGCCTCGGTGAATCCGAATTGGGCCGTGTCCACCGAGACGCCGATATCGCAGCAGGCGAGGAGCCCCATCCCTCCTCCCAGCGACGCCCCGTTCACGCGGGCGATCGTGGGGATCGGAAGCTCGTCCAGAGTGCGCAGCATGGACGCCATGCGCTTCGCGTCCGCCTCGTTTTCGTCCCGCGTGTGCGCGGCGCTCCGGCGCATCCAGTTCATGTCGGCGCCGGCGCAGAAGGTCTCTCCCGCGCCCGTGAGGACGAGCGCGCGGGGACCGTCGTCCCGCGGCGCGTCGTACGCGTCGCGCACCTCCGCCAGCGCCTCGACCAGCTCGGCGATCAGCCGGTCGTCGAAGGCGTTCCGGACCTCCGGCCTCGAGAGGGTGATCCGCGCGACGGGCGGCGCGGTCGAAAGCATGAGCCGTGTGTAGGTGGGCATGGCGTGTGCGAGTCTACATCCGGAAGACAGGGGAAAGACCGCGGACGACCGGGGCGTTGAGCGAGGCGCACCCGGTCTTGATGTGGCTTCTCAAAACGTCCATGGGTCCGGACACTCTAATCGCCGATGGGCCAAAGGCAAAGGGGGGAGAATGGGGGCCTGATCGGACTACAGAAGGGGAGCCCGGCTGCCGATGGAACATCTGAGCCCACGCCCCACCCATCGGAGGAACCCTTGTCCCAGGACAAGCCTAGCGCCGTACAGAAGCAGGCGGATCGCAGGACCACCGCCCTGCTCGGGCTCATCATCCTGGTTCTCCTGGGATTCGCATTTACGGTCCAGACCCTGTGGGTCTCGGTCGTCCGATCCGGGTTCCTGGGCGACAACGCTCCGGCGGGCGGGTGGATGCTCGTCGTGGGACTCGTCGGGCTGACCATCCTCTTCTGCCTCTACATCCTGCACCAACAGGGCGAGATCAACCGCTTCCGGGAGCGGCTCGTTTCCGAGCAGATGGAGCTGGAGCAGTCGCGGGGCCGGCTGGCCGAGCTGACCTCGCTCTTCCAGCTCGGGAACAGTCTTCACATGGATCTCCCCCTCGACACCATTCTCGAGATCACGGTGCGGCGGGTGGCGAGCACGCTCCATTCGCACGACGTCTCGCTCTACCTCTTCGACCCGCAGGCGAAGACGCTGACGTGCCGCGCGCGATTCGGCCTCACGCCGAAGGAGCCGGACCACGAGATCCCTCTAGGCGAGGGCGCGATCGGTTGGGTGGCCCGCCATCGGGAGCCGATCCTCATGCGCTCGACCGAGCGCGAGGCGCGGTTCGCCGAGCACTTCATAGCCCATCCGGACGCGGGCTCTGCCCTCATCCTCCCGGTCACCTTCGAGAACCGGTGCGTCGCGGTATTACAGGTGCATCGCGCGGCGAAGGCGGAGCCGTTCCGGCTCGAGCACCGCGACATCGGGCAGCTCTTCGCGGATAACGTGGCCGGGGTGATCGACCGGGCGCTCCTGGTCCTGGCTCTGGAATCGCGGGCCACCGACGTCAAGCCGGCCCCCAAGGGGGACGCGGCGCCGCAGCAGGTGACGCCGTTTCAAGACTCGTTCCTCTCGGCCGCGGAGAACGAGCTCAAGGCCCCGCTGACCACCATCATGGCCTACTCGGAAGTGCTGGATCAGAACGACAAGAGGATGACGGCCTCGATGCGCCGGGAGTTCACGGCGCGGCTGCGCGGCGAGGCGCAGCGCCTCATGTATCTCGTCGACGACGTCCTGGATCTTGCACGCCTCGAGACCGGCCGCTACCTGCTGGATCTCAGGATCGACAACGTGAACAAGATCGCCCGCGACGCCGCCGAGACGGTCCGGACGCTGGCCGCGAGCAAGCAGGTCGATCTCGAGCTCAAGCTGGACGAGAAAATTCCGGATCAGCATCTGGATTCCGGGAAGGTGCGTCAGGCGATTCTGCACCTGCTCCAGAACGGGATCCGCTTCTCTCCCGCGAAAGGCAGGGTGTCGCTCAGCACCTGGCTCGGGGACGAGCACGTGCAGCTCGAGGTCCGGGATTCGGGACCCATGGTCGAGCCGGAGGTGGCGCCCCTGGTGTTCGAGATGGAGGCCCAGGTCGAAGGGCTCTCCAAGCGCGTGAAGAATGGGCTCGGTTTCGGGCTCCATCTGACGAAGCGCTTCGTGGAGCTGCACGGAGGCGAGGTGGGAGTGGGCGAGAGTCCGAGCGGCACCGGCGCCGCGTTCTGGATCCGCATCCCGCGCGCGGATGGGCTGGAGAGCGTCATCGGCCACGATCCTTTCCTGGAGCAGACCTGGCAGAAGCAGTAACCAGCGCCGCGTGCACCATCGCGAACTCACCCACGTTCTCGAGCGTCACCATCCCCACGATTCCCTTCCCCGGCTCGACCACGGAAACAGCCTGACAGCCGTTCTCCTGCATCTTCTGAAAAACGTCCTCCAGCATCTCCGCCGGATGAACGAACCCGCATTTCCGGCGCGCCACCTCTCCAACCTTCGTGTCCGTCTTGCCTGCGGCGATCGCTTTCAGGAGGTCCGATCGCATGAGAATCCCGATCGGCGGCTCTCTATCCGAGCCGGCGAGCACCGGGAAATCCTGCTGGTGCCCTTCGAGCAGGAGTTCCACCGCGCGTGAAATCGGCTCGTCGGACCGTAGGGCGCGGAAGTCTCGGATCATGGCCCGCGAGACCGGAACACCTTCGAAGATCGAGCGCATCGCCACGAAGGACGACTCCTGGCCCGCGCCGATGAACACGAAGAGCGCGATCAGGATGAGCATCGGGTTCCCGAAGAGGCCGAGCGCGCCGAAGAGGAGTGCGATGCCCTGGCCCACGTTGGCGGCGATCCGGGTCGCGCGCACGTAATCGAGCCGCATGGCCAGGAGCGCCCGCAGGACGCGGCCGCCGTCCATGGGAAAGGCCGGGATCAGGTTGAATGCGGTCACAACGATGTTGAAGACGAGAAACCGCGCGGCGAAGCTGCGCTCCAGAAGGCCCGGGTCGCCGAAGTCGTAGACTCCCGGAGCGAAGCGCATGTAGAGCAGGAGCAGGCTCGCGATCACGACGTTGACCAGCGGTCCCGCCAGAGCGATCGCCACCTCCTGGCTCGGACGGCGCGGCATGCGATCCAGCCGCGCAATGCCGCCGATGGGCAGGAGTGTGATATCCCGGGTCACCACGCCGTAACGCTTTCCCATCAGCGCGTGACCGAATTCGTGGAGCACCACGCAACCGAACGCGGCGAGAATGAATCCCACGCCCGCCGCCGCCTGCGCGATTCCCTTGGCCGCGCCCGCCCAGAACAGCCAGACCAGGAGCAGGAGGAACGTCACGTGGATCCGGACCGGAATCCCGGCCACGCTCGCGATCCTCCACGACCATCGCATCGTCAGACTCCTGACTGCGTCCGAGCCGGGATCAGGCCGGACCGGGTCTTCCCCGCAGTGTGACCGGCGCGCGGAGCGTGACCCGGATTCTCTGCCCCGCGGGCAGCACGATTTGCTTTCCCTTCGTGGCCACCGCGACTCCGGTCCCGACCACGGCTCCGGCCGCGGCCCCCTTCAACACGCCCTTCCCTCCGCCCAGGATTCCACCCAGCACGCCACCGGCGGCGGCGCCGCCGCCGATCTCTTCCGCGCTTTCCTTGCCCGAACCCTTGCCCTCGAGGCGGATGGGATCCGCGGAGATCTCGTAGCCGCGGCCGTCGGGCGTGACGATCCGGTGGAAGCGCAACGTCAGCTCGGCGCCTCCCGCAATGCGCCCGGGCCCGTCCACGTGGGTCACCTCTCCGACGAGGGTGGATTGGGAGGGGACGACGGTCTTGCCGCCCTGACGGATGGGATGCGCGGTGCGTAGCCTAACCGGGTCGCCCACCTTGTTCCGCTTGGTGCTGACGGTGCTCTGGAGAATGCCGACGATCGACGCTCCGGCGGGAAGCGTCCGATAGACGACCCGCTCCGCCGCCGCCGCGAGGCGCGGAACGGCCGGGAGGAGGAGACCGCACAGGAGCGCGGCCGTGGCCGCCAGGGAAGCGCCGCGATTCTTCAAGAAATGACGCATGGCCTTTCTCCTTTCGAACTGCCGGCCGGGCACGATGCCCACCGTCGCTTCATTTTGGGGCACAGCGGCTCTGAATGCATCTGCTACTCTCGTTCCGCCTTCGCTCGCCGGTGCTATTTCCCGAGATACCGCCTTAGCCAGGCGTGCACTTCGCGGTTCCAGACGAGCGAGTTCCGCGGCTTCAGCACCCAGTGATTCTCGTCCGGGAAGAACACCAGCCGCGCGTCCACGCCCTTCGCCTTGTAGATGTTGTACACGGCCAGCGCCTGGTTGTGCGGCACCCGATAGTCGCGCTCGCCGTGAATCACGAGCATCGGCGTCGTGAAGCCGCGCGCGAATCGAGCCGGGTTCCAGCGGTCGATGGCGTCGAGGCGATCCCAGGGCTCGCCGCCGTAGGACTGGTGCCGGCCCTGCGTGATGTCGCTCCCGTATTCGGCGAGAAGGTCGAAGACGCCCGCGTGATTGACGAGACAGGCGAACCGCTCCGTCTGTCCCGCGATCCAGCAGACGAGATATCCGCCGTAGCTTCCGCCCGCGGCGGCCATGCGCTTCTCGTCGATGAACCCGGTCTCGAGCAGGATGTCGGTGGCGCGCATGATGTCGGTGAACGGCTTGTCGCCGTGGCCCCCCTGGATGCACGCCGCGAAGTCCTGCCCCCACGAGGTCGAGCCGTGGAAATTGACGCACGCCACGACGTAGCCCGGAGCCGCGAACGCCTGGGGATTCCAGCGGAAATGGAAGTTGTCCCCGGCGATGCCGTGGGGACCTCCGTGGATGACGTGTACCAGCGGCCACTTCTTCGCGGGATCGAACCCGGGAGGAAGCACCACGAACATCTGCACGCGGTTTCCGTCCGCTCCGGCGTACTCGATCTCGCGGACCTCGCCCAGGGCGATCTCGCTCATCAAGGCGTCATTGAACCGGGTCAGCTTTCGGAAGTCTGCTCCGTCGAGCCTGCACGAGGCGGCCTCGGGAGGCGCCGACAGGGTCTGCACCGTGAAATAGACGCGGCCGTTCCGGCCGACCTTGAGCCCCGAGACCGTGCCCTGCTCGACGATCGGCTTCGGCGCGCCGCCCGTGGCGCCGAGCGTGAACAGGAGCACCCGCCCGCGATCCTCGGCCTCGAGAACGAGGGTGCCGTCCGGCGCGATCTCCCACGCGGCCGGAGAGCGGTCCCAATCCTCCGTGAGGACGGTGTGGGTCCTCGCGGCCCGGTCGTACCGGATCATCCGCACCTTGTCGGCGTAGAAATAGGGATCCCGCTGCAGACCGTAGTAGATCGATTTCCCATCGGGAGAATACCGGGGCTTCCAGGCATCCGCGCTCTGAGGCGGCGTCCCCTCGGGCGTCAGGCACTGCACCGGGCCCCGTCCGCTCGTCGGCACCGTGTGAACGGCCCAGCGGAGGAGATGGTGGGGCGGCAAGCTCGTGTTCGCGGCGAACACGATCTCGGTCCCGTCCGGCGAGATGTCATACTGCCCGGAAGAATCTTGAAGATCGAACCAGCCCGTCCCGGCCGGCGTGAGATCGGTGAGCCGGCGCGTCTTAAGATCGAAGACGAAGAGGTGCGGCTTCTCCCCGTCGAGGAGCCAGCGATCCCAGTAGCGATAGACCCGGTCCTCGGTGACCAGCGCCTTGACCGGATCCTTGGCGCGCTTCTCGAGCAGCTCCTTCGTTCCCTCGGGAGTCGGAGCATCCGCGAGAAGCATGGCGAGGAACGCGATGCGCTTGCCGTCCGGAAACCACTTGGGATCGAGCGCGCCCAGCGGCAAGTCGGTCAGGCGCTCGGCTTCGCCCCCGTCGAGCGGCATGACGTGGAGCTGTAGTTTCTCCTCGGCCCCCGCGCGCAGGAAGGAGATCCATCGTCCATCCGGAGATACGGCCGGATCGGTGCTGGTCTGATCCTCGGACGTGAGCGGGCGGGGATCGCCTCCCGTTTCCGGGACGAGCCAGAACCGGGACTTTCCCTTGTTCGCCTCGAGGTCGTACGTGGTCACGGGAACGATCGCCCTGCCGTCCGGAGTGGGCACCGGGGCGCCCACGCGGGCGATCTTCCACAGATCTTCGGCGGTGATTCGCTTCTTGGCTACGTTGCTGGCGGGGTAGAGGACTAAGGTCTGGCTGTCGGTGACGTGCAAACGCTCCTCCGGCGATTCCGGGGGTCCGGATACGGGGATAGATTCACGAGACATAGAACCAATGACTATACGGCGCTGGCACGCTCGATTCCAGCCAGGACTTCCTTGGACGAGACCAGGCGGATCCCCGCCTCTGCAAGCTCGCGGAGCGCCTCCGCGCCGCTTTTCGCGTCCACCGGCCGGGTCGCGTCCACGATCACCGCCACCTCGGCCTCCGGAAGCAGGCGGCGGGCATCCAGCGCGCTCCACCGCACGCAGTAGTCCAGCGCCAGGCCCGCGAGATAGATTCGGGTGACCCCGCGCGCCCGAAGATAGCCGTCCAGGCCGGTCGGATTCCTGCCCGCGTTGTCGCTGAACCCCGAGTAGCTGTCGGTCCCGGGATCCATCCCCTTCCGGATCACGGCCTGGATCTTCGTCTG
Source organism: Candidatus Eiseniibacteriota bacterium (assembly GCA_041484545.1). Classification (GTDB taxonomy): domain Bacteria; phylum Eisenbacteria; class RBG-16-71-46; order SZUA-252; family SZUA-252; genus WS-7. The sequence continues at coordinate 14,227 of JBGPHU010000058.1, forward strand.
GTCGAGCGCGGGATGAAGCTCGGCGCCGCGGGTCCCCTGCACGCAGTGGTCCGGCCAGAAGATCTGCGGCAGGCCTCCGAGGATGCCCTCCTGGAACGGCTTCGCCCCTGGGTGCCTGCTCGCGAAGCTTCCGTGGTTCGGCGGGTGCCAGTCCTGGGTCGCCACCCGGACCGGGACGTGCGGAAGGAGCGCGTTGATGACGGGAATCACGTCGGCGCCCCCAGCGACGGGAAGCTCGCCGGGCTCGGAGATGAACCCGTTCTGGACGTCGATCACGAGAAGGGCCGAGCCTTGGATCATGCCGTTTTCGCCTCCTCGATGAGCTTGAGACGCAACGCATGGAGCCGGGGGCTCAGCGCGACCCGGTAGCGATGCGGGTTCATGAGCCGGAGCGAGCCTTCGGGCAGACACCGGAGCTCGCTCGCCGCCCGCCGCCCGATCGCGGTCAGGGCGGGAGCCGGAGCGCTGCGCGCGCCACTCGCCATCGCCACGCCACGGATATCCTCGATCTCGGTCCCCTCGGGGATCGGCGCGTGCCGGAGCGGTTGAGCAGGGTCGAACACCAAGTCCCCGGCCCCGATCCTCTCGTCCTCCAGCGCGATGACGTCCATCTCGAAGAAGCCCCCCTCGCGCTTCACGCGCCAGACGCGCTTCCGGCCGGGAATTGTGCTCTTGGAGGGATCGCCGCTGATCTTGATCCTGGGCTTTCCGTCGATCTCGACCAGCTTGTAGACGCCCCCGAGCGCGCCGCCGTCCTGCCCCTGGCCCGTCACGAGCCGCGTTCCCACGCCAAAGATATCCACGCGGCCCTCGCCCATGCGTATGGACTGGATCACGTGCTCGTCCAGCTCGTTGCTGACCAGGATCTTGACGTAGCTCAGTCCCGCCTCGTCCAGAAGCCTCCGCGCCTCCCGGCTCAGGTACGCGAGATCGCCGGAATCCAGACGCACCCCTGCGAGCTTCGACCCGTTCGCCTCCAGCTCGCTCGCGACCGTGATCGCGTTCGGGATTCCGCTCTTCAGCGTGTCGTACGTGTCCACCAGCAGCACGCATGAGTCGGGAAACGCCGTCGCGTACGCGCGGAAGGCCGCCATCTCGCTCGGGAAGGACATCACCCAGCTGTGTGCCTGGGTCCCCGTGACCGGCAGGCCGAAGACTTTCCCGGCCCCGAGGTGGCTCGTCGAGAGGACGCCTCCCACGGCCGCGGCGCGCGTGGCGGAGAGCGCGCCGTCGGGGCCCGGTGCGCGCCTCGCTCCGAACTCGACCACCTTGGAGGGGGCCGCGGCGCGAACGACGCGTGAGGCCTTGGTCGCGATGAGGGTCTGGAAGTTGACGATGTTGAGGAGCGCCGTCTCCACGACCTGACACTCCGCGAGCGCGCCCTCGACCGTGAGGAGCGGCTCGTGGGGGAACACGACCGTTCCTTCCGGCGCGGCGGTCACGGTGCCCTTGAACCGGAGCGCCGAGAGGTACGCGAGGAAGGCGCCCTTGAAGAGCCGGAGCGACTCCAAGTAGTCGAGGTCCCCTTCATCGAAGCGGAGCGCCTCGAGGTAGTCGAGCGCCGGATCCAGGCCCGCCATGACCGCGTACGCGCCCTGAAACGGCGGCTCGCGGAAGGAAAGATCGAACGTCGCGCGGCTCTCGTGCATACCCTGCTCGAAATACCCCGCGAGCATCGTCAGCTCGTAGAGGTCCATCAGAAGCGCGGGGGCCGCCACGGCGTTTCCCTCCCTTCCAAGAGGATCGGGATTCCCTCAGGAGCGCGTCATGTGGTTTTCGGGACGGGCGGCGGAAGCGCGCGCGCGACGATCATGGACTGAAAGCCGCACTTGGAGTGCGTGCCGTCGCAGAACGGTTTGTTGGAGGACTGCCCGCAGCGGCAGAGCGAGATCGTGGTGCGCCCGCCGAGATCGAAGGGCTTTCCGTCCTGATCGAGGATCGTGAACTCGCCTTCGACCCGGATTGAGCCGTTGTTCCGGATGGTGATGGTGGCCGGCATGAATCCTCCTGGGTTGTTTCGGATCGTCAGCTTGAGTATAGCCGGTCCCCCGGCGGCCGCCTCCGGTTTCGCGAGGAC
>JBGPHU010000059.1:0-16143 GCA_041484545.1 Candidatus Eiseniibacteriota bacterium
CATTACCGTCGCCGAGGACCCGCTCACTTGCGTCGTTCTCGGGACCGGAAAGATCCTCGACGATCCTACCCTCTACGAAAAGGTGCTCATGTCGGTCGTCCGCGACTGAGCGGCGGGCATGAGGCCCGATGTTCCGGCTTCTCTTCGCCCGCCGCGCTGACTGGGCGGCCTTCACCATCGCCTGTCTCCTCTCGCTCACCCTGATGTCACTCGGGCGCGGCCGGCAGGAGCGCGCCGTGTGGTTCATCCAGCACACCGTTCTGGCTCCCGTGAACGGCGTCGTGGGCTGGGTGGACGCGGGGGTCGGTCTCTACTGGGAGAATCAGAAGCTCAAGAAGCGCCTGGCGCAGGTCCAGATCGAGGCGGACGAGATGCGGACCGACCGCATCGAGAACGCGCGTCTTAGGAAGCTGCTGGCGCTCTCGCAGGAAAATCCTTCGGATCTCACCGCCGCCCGCGTCACCGCCCGGAGCCTGGACCGTCTCGGCGGAAGCCTCACCATCGATAAGGGCGAGAAGGAAGGGGTCCAGCCCAACCGCGCCGTGATCACGCCGGAAGGGTTGGTGGGGCGCGTGGAGCAGACCACGCCGCACGAGGCTCGCGTGCTCACCCTGCTGCACCGGGACTGCGCGGTCGCCGTTCGCGTCGGCCGGTCGCGCGTGGATGGCGTGCTCCAGTGGGAGTTCGGCGAGCGGCCCCTCCTGAGCCTCCTCTACGTCTCCTCCCAGGAAGACGTGAAGAAGGGCGACCTGGTGCTCACGTCGGGCCTGGGAGGCATCTTTCCCGAAGGCGTGCGCGTGGGAACGGTGACGCGGGTCGGGATCGCCGAGAACGGGCTCATGAAGGAGGTCCAGGTCAAGCCGGCCGTGAACTTCCGGAGCCTGGAGGACGTGCTGGTCTTCATACCCGGCGGCGCGGGACGCGGTCCGCGCATGCCGGCTCTCGAATCGACCGCGCCCGACAGCACGGCGCGCGAGAGCGCGGTGGGCGACAGCGCCCGCGCCGGGGACGCGCGATGAGAGGCGTACGGGACGCGATGGTGCTCCTCGTCGTGCTCATCTTGCAGGGCACCGTCGCCCACCGGATCGCGATCGCGGGCGTGCGGCCGGACCTTCTGGTCGCCTTCGTGGTTTATTTCGCATGGATGCGCGGCCCGGTTTCGGGCGTGATGGGGGGATTCTCGGTGGGACTCCTGCAAGATCTCGACGCGCCGGGACCCCTGGGCCTGAATGCCTTCGCGAAGACGATCGTCGGGTTTCTCGTCGCGAAGGCGGGCTTTCGCGTCCACCGCTCGAACGTGGGCGTCCGGTTCTTCTTCTTCCTCTTCGCGATGCTCGTGCACGACGTGATCTACTTCGGCGTCTATACCGCGGGCGACTTTGGAGCGTTCATGCGCCAGTTCGTGTTCGTCGCCATCCCGTCGGCGCTCTACACGACCGTCCTGGTCATCCTCCTGCTCTCGATCGCGGAGCGATTCTCCCGGAAACTCCTCCTCACCGACGACGTCTGAGCCATGCGCGCGGACCCGATCGCCCTCGGTGGATGGCAACGGCGCGAGCGGACGCTCACGATCGTGGTCGTCGGCATCTTCGCCCTCGTGATCCTGCGACTCTTCGTCCTGCAAGTGCTCGAGGGCTCCCGCTATCGCGAGCTCTCGGAGGAAAACCGGATCCGGGTCGAGGTGCTGACCGCGCCCCGCGGCGAGATCCGGGATCGCAAGGGACGGCTGCTCGCGGACTGCGTGCCGTCCTTCACGGTCACCCTCGATCCCTTCGACAAGGCGTATTCCCGCGCGCCGGGCAGGCTCGACTCGACGCTCGCGGCGCTCGGGCCGATTCTGGGAACGGACCCGGCGGTGCTCCGGGACAAGATCCAAAGGGAGCGCAAGATGTCCTTCCTTCCGGTCCGTCTCAAGCGGAACGTCGACATCAAGTCGGTGGCCTTCGTATCCGAGCACCGCGACCGGCTTCCCGGTGTTCAGGTCGAATCCGAGCCGTTGCGCCGGTATCCGCTCGGACTCATGGCGTCGCACCTGCTCGGGTACGTGGGAGAAATTTCGGACAAGGAGCTGGCCGATCCCACGTATTCGGACTACCTGAGCGGGGACCTCATGGGGCGCATGGGCATCGAGCGCAGGTACGAGAAGCTCCTGCGCGGACAGGACGGAAAGCGCTTCCTCGAGGTGAACGCGCTGGGACGGAAGGGAGACTTCCTGGGAGAGAAGCACCCCGTGCTTCCCAAGCGCGGCACGAACTTGACGCTCACGATCGACCTGGACGTGCAGCGCGCGGCGGAGGATGCATTCGAGCAGGGGGCTCGCGGGGCCGTGGTCGCGATCGACCCGCGAAACGGGGAAGTGCTCGCGCTCGTCTCGAAGCCCAACTACGACCCGAACGAGTTCTCGACCGGGATTACCCAGGAGCGCTGGAACGAGATGAGCGGCGGCGGCAACTATCCGCTCTTCAATCGCGCGATCCAGGCGGCGTACCCGCCCGGTTCCACGCTGAAGCCGTTCACGGCGCTCGCGGGGCTGGAGTCCGGCGCCATCACCGTGGGCACCTACTTGGCCCAAGCATGCACCGGGGAGTACCGGTTCGGAAGCCGCCTCTTCGGCTGCTGGAAGCACGACGGGCACGGGCGCCTGGCGGTGCACGACGCCATCGTCCGCTCCTGCGACGTGTACTTCTATCAGCTGGGACTCCGGATCGGTCTCGACCGCCTGGCCGATTTCATGTCGAAGCTGGACCTTTCGGGCAAGACCGGGATCGACCTGCCGCAAGAGAGGCGTGGGCTCTTCCCGGACCAGGCTTGGTACGACCACCATTTCGGGGCGGGCCGTTGGAGCCGCGGCATCATCCTGAATCTCGCCATCGGGCAGGGAGAGGTGAACCTCACGCCGGTCAAGCTCGCGCAGATCACGGCGTTAGTCGCGAACGGCGGCACTCTGTGGAGGCCCCGTCTCATCCGGAGCATCGGCGAAGGCCTGCCGGGCTCCTCCGTACCCGACGACTCGCTCCGGCGGGAGCTGGCGATATCGGACCGCAGCCTGAGCGTCGTCCGCGCCGCGATGGCGTCGGTGGTTTCCGATCCACAGGGCACGGGCGGACAGGCGCGGGTCGATTCGGTCACAGTGGCGGGGAAGACCGGTACGGCGCAGAACACGCACGGCAAGGACCACGCCCTCTTCATCTGCTTCGCGCCGGTCGAAGCGCCGCGCATCGCGATGGCGGTGCTGGTCGAAAACGCGGGACATGGAAGCACGGCCGCCGCGCCGATCGCGCGGAAGGTGCTCCAAGCCTTCTTCCATCCCGCTCCGCCGGAGAGCGCGGCCGTCGTGGCGAGGCGCTGACATGATCTCAGCCCGGTTCTCCGCCGACATCGACCGGCCACTCCTCCTGGCCACGCTGCTCCTGACAGTGATCGGAATCGCGTTCGTGTTCAGCGCGACCTCCATGCCGTCGGCGTCGGCCGAGCACGGGCTCTACCTGAAGCAGATCGCGTATCTCGTAATCGCGCTCGTGGCCGGCGGGCTCATCGCGGCGGTCCCGTACCGGATCTACGAGGGGAAGACCTCGTACCTCCTCTACGCCATCGGCCTCGTGCTTCTCGTGCTCACCATCTTCATCGGGCACGTGGGTCTGGGCGCCCAGCGCTGGCTGGGCTGGGGGCCGATCAAGATCCAGCCCTCGGAGATGGCGAAGGTCGCCACCGTCATCCTCCTCGCGAGCCAGCTCGCGAATCGGAAGAAGGACTGGACCCAGATCAAGAACCTGGCCGGCCCGGTGCTTACGGCGGCGGTCCCGTGCCTCCTCGTGCTGAAGCAACCCGATCTGGGCACCTCGATCGCGTTCGTGGCGATGCTCTTCACGATGCTCTACTGGGCAGGGCTCCCCTTCCTCTACCTCTTCTTCATGATCACGCCCATCGCCAACGTCGCGCTTTCGTTCTTCACACCGGCGTGGCTCGTGTTCCTGGGGCTCCTGGCGGTGATTCTCTACCGGTCGCGCATCCGCCTGCTTCCGCTTCTCATCGTCGTCAGCGTGAACCTGGTCGTGGGAATCGCGACCCCGCAGATATGGAATCATCTCCAGCCCTATCAGAAGCAGCGCATCTCGACCTTCCTCGATCCGGGCGCGGACGCGTACGGCGCGGGGTATCAGATCATCCAGTCCAAGATCGCGATCGGGTCGGGGGAGGTGTTCGGGAAGGGTTTTCTTCACGGCACGCAGAAGGCGCTCGCCTTCCTGCCCGAGCAGCACACCGATTTCATCTACTCGGTGGTGGGCGAAGAGACGGGATTCATGGGCGCGGGAATCGTCGCGGCGCTCTATCTATTGCTCATCCTTCGCGGGATCAAGGTCGCGAACCGGGCCCGAAACCGGTTCGGCGGACTGCTGGCGATTGGAATGACCTCCATTTTTCTGTACCATGTGCTGGTCAACATATGGATGACCGTCGGGCTCGCGCCCGTGACCGGCCTCCCCCTGCCGCTTCTGAGCTACGGCGGATCCTCGCTCGTGGCGAGCTTCCTCCAAGTCGGTCTCATCCAGAACGTCGCCATGCGCTGGCGCGAGTACTGACGCCGGCGAATCACGGACGCAGGCGTGAGCACTGACGCCGGCGCGAATCAAGAACCGGAGATCTCGTGTTCCCGACCCTTTTCAAGTTTCACGGCCTCGAGCTTCACAGCTACGGCCTGCTTCTCGCCATCGCGTTTCTCGGCGGAATCCAGCTCCTCCTGAAGCGGGGGACCCAGCGCGGGCTTCCCGAGGACAAGCTGAGCACGCTCTCCCTGCTCTTGCTCGTGCTCGCGATCGTGGGCGGGCGCGGACTCTACGTTCTGACCCACTGGAGCGACTACGCGCGCGATTTCGCCGGCGTGTTCCGCATCTGGGAGGGCGGCCTCATGCTCTACGGAGGCTACTTCCTCGCGATCGCGGGCGGAATCCTGTACGTGCGCCGGGTGAAGCTTCCCTTGTGGAGAATCGGCGACGCCGCCGCGCCGAGCATGGCGCTCGGGATCGGGATCGGACGTCTCGGGTGCTTCCTGAACGGATGCTGCTTCGGGCTTCCGTCGAAGGCGCCCTGGGCGATCAAGTTCCCGCCGGGCTCGTACTCGAACTTCGTCTTCCCGGGCGAGTCGCTCCAACCCTCGCAGCTCTATCTCGCGGCGGCCGGCATCGGACTTTTCTTGTTATTGATCCGGCTGGACCGGAAACCCCGCTTCGACGGGTGGCTCTTCTGGACCTACATCGCCCTCGACGCCACCCTGCGCTTCGTCATCGACTTCACGCGCTATTACGACACGACGAGCTATCTCGGGAAGATCGGACCTCTCGCGTTCAACGTGAACCAGGTCTTCAGCGCCGTGCTCATTCTGGCCTCGGTGTTCATGATCCGCCGCCTGAGGCACGCCGGCGCGCGAGCGGCCGACGCGCCCCCGATGCCGGACCTGCGCCCGACCGGCGGAACGCCCCAAGGCCTCGAGCCCGCGGAAGCGGCGCCGTCCAGCCAGGACCCGACCGCCTGAGCCTCCCCGCGCCGGTCCGGGTGGACGGTACGACCCAGGTTTACGCGCTGCTGGGCGAGCCCGTGCATCACAGCCGTTCCCCCGAGATCCAGAACGCCGCGTTTTCCGCGCTGCAGATGAACGCCGTCTACGTGGCGCTCGAGGTGCCCGGGCCGCGCCTGGCGCAGGCGCTGGAAGGCCTCCATGCGGCGCGGGTGCTCGGGCTCAACCTGACTTCGCCGCACAAGGAGGCCGCGTTCCCGCTCACGTCCGCTCGCACCGCCGAGGCGGAGGAGGCGCGCGCCGTGAACACGCTCCGCTGGGAGCCTGAAGGCTGGCACGGGCATGCGACCGACGGCGAGGGATTCCTCGGCTGGCTCGCGGAGGCGAAGATCGACCTTTCGGGGCGGAGCGTGCTGATGCTGGGCTCGGGCGGGGCGGCGCGCGCCATCGTCCCGAAGCTCCTGGACTTGAGTCCCGAATCGATCCAGGTGGTGAGCCGGACCTCGGAGCATGCGGAGAGCCTCGCGCGGGGTTTAGGGGATCCGGGGAAGACGCGGATCAAGGCGGCCGCGCTGGCGGATGCGGGAAGCGCGCGCTGGGATCTTCTGGTTCGCGCGCTCTCCGTGGAGACGGTCTCGCCCGAGGAGGAGCGCTGGTGGCAGATCCACACGCCGCATGCGGTGGTGCTCGATCTGAACTACGGCGCGCGGGCCGCTGTCGCGCGCACCTGCTCGCAGGCGCACGGAGTCCGTTACGAGGACGGGAAGGCACTCCTGGTCCACCAGGGCGCCAAGTCCTTCGAGTTCTGGACGGGGAAAGAGGCTCCCCTCGGGGCCATGAGGGAAGCGCTGCGCGCGGCGGAATAGGCGCAGGGGAAACAGGGTCGAGGGGTGGGGGAGGATGGTTCCAATGGGACGCGCGCTCAAGGCCGGCTGGACCGATCTCTGCGACATGCTGCTCGACCGCCGGTGCGCGGGATGCGGCGGGTCGCCGCCCCGTGACAGCGAAGTGTGTCGCGCCTGCGACGGGCTCATTGACCGGACCGGCGTCGCGCTCTGTCTCCGCTGCCTGCACGGCGACGCGCCGTCGCCTGAGGTCGGGCGGGTCTGCGCCTCGCACGGCTCGGCGCGAATCCTCCTCGCGGGCCCTTCCTTCGAGCCCCCCCTCGATCGTTTGATCCATGCCTTCAAGTATGAGGGCGCCTCCGCCCTGGCCCCGTGGGTCGCCTCGCTCCTTCCCCTGCCGCCGGGGCTGGGCGAGGGGGTCGGAAGGGAATACGTGCTCGTCCCCGTCCCGCTCCATCCCGCCCGGCGCGCGTGGCGCGGCTACGACCAGGCGGCGCTCCTTGCGCGCGAGGTGTCGGAGCGCTGGGGCGTGCCGGTGGCGGAGGCGCTGGTCCGCACCCGGGACCACGAGCCGCAAGCCCGGCTCGACCCGGAGCGGCGCCGGACGAACGTGAGCGGCGCCTTTCGCGTGGCGCGGGGGGGCGTGGTTGCGGGACGTCCGGTTCTCCTCGTGGACGACGTCGCGACCACCGGGAGCACCCTTCTCGCCGCGGCCGAGGCGCTGGAAGCTTCTGGGGCGTCCTGGGTTCTGTCGCTCGCGGCTTCGCACGGAGGAGCGCCCGCGGCTGCATCTCCGGGCGCCAAAGCGGGGTTGGCGCACCCCGCGACTTTATGATAGATTCTCAGGCTTGGCAGGGACCGGGCCGGGATCACCTACCATCTCGATAATCCCAAGAAGTGCAGTCAATTACGTGAAGCGTTGGCGGGAGGAGGGCGGAATGGACAAGCTGCGTATGCTGGACGAGGCCTATCTGCCGATCGTGACGAAGCCGAGCCGGTATACGGGCAGCTTCCTCAACGCAGCCCGCAAGAATCCCGACACGGTGAAGGTCCGCACGCTCCTCTGCTTCCCGGATCTCTACGAGATCGGCATGTCCTATCTCGGGATCAAGATCCTCTACCACATCCTGAACAAGCGCCAGGACGCCCTGGCGGAGCTTTGTTTCACGCCGTGGGGCGACATGGAGCAGCTCATGCGCGCGGAGGGAATCCCGCTCTATTCGCTGGAGTCGCGGACCCCCGCGGGCGAATTCGACCTCATCGGCTTCTCGCTCCAGTACGAGCTTTCCTACACCAACGTGCTCACGATGATCGATCTCGCTCAGATCCCGCTCCGCTCGGCGGACCGCCGCGACCACCACCCGATCGTGGTGGCGGGCGGACTCTGCACCGTGAATCCCGAGCCGCTCGCGCCCTTCATCGACGCGTTCGTGATCGGGGACGGCGAGGAGGTCATCCAGGAGATGTGCGACCTCATGGTGGAGCGTCGCGAGAAGGGGCTGAAGCGCGCGGAGGTGCTGCGCCGCCTGGGCGCGCTCGAGGGCGTGTACGTCCCGGCCCACTTCGACGAGGTCGTGAACCCGTTCGGCTTCGTCGCGCGCGTTCCCAAGGCGGACTCTCCGTCCCAGAAGCCGCGGTACCGCTACGTGCCATCGCTCGATCCGGGGTATTACCCGGAGAAGCCGCTCATCTCGCCGACCGAGATCACGCACGACCGGCTGGGGGTCGAGGTCATGCGGGGTTGCACCCGCGGCTGCCGTTTCTGCCTCGCGGGCTACATGAACCGTCCGCTCCGCGAGAAGCGCGCGGACCAGGTTGTGAAGGAAGTCCAGTGCGGCATCGTGCACGCGGGCTGGGACGAAGTCTCCCTGCTCTCCCTTTCGACCACCGACTACAAGCAGCTTCCCGTCGTGCTCCACGAGCTGGACCGGTTCACGAACGACCTGGGCGTCAACGTGTCTCTTCCTTCGACCCGTGTCGGAACCCTAGCGCCTTCCGTTGCCGACAAGATCCAGCAGGGCCGCCGGGGGAGCATCACATTCGCTCCGGAAGCCGGAACGCAGCGGATGCGCGACGTGATCAACAAGGGGATCGACGAGGCGGAGCTGGAATATTCCGTCAAGCTTGCCCGCGACCAGGGATGGGGCGGGATCAAGTTCTACTTCATGATCGGACTCCCGACGGAGACCGACGCCGATGTGGACGGCATCGCGGAGATCATCGGCAAGTGCCAGCAGTGGGCGAAGGGCGGGAACAAGCGCATGAGCTTCAACGTGGGAATCTCGCCCCACGTGCCCAAGCCGCACACGCCGTTCCAGTGGGAGCTGCAAGATTCCATGGAGACGCTGAACAAGAAGGTCCAGCGCCTGCGCCAGGGATTCCGAGGCATGAACAACGTCAGGCTCAAGTGGCGCGATCCCGACACTGCGTTTCTCGAGGGGGTTTTCTCCCGAGGCGACGTCAGGACCGCGGACGCGCTCGAGGCCGCGTGGCGGATGGGCGCGCGCTTCGACGGCTGGTCCGAGTGCTTCAATTTCCCGCTCTGGCTGAAGGCCTTCGAGCAGGTGGGCATGGATCCGAACGTCTACCTGAGGCCGCGCGACCTGGACGAAGCGCTCCCGTGGGACCACATCCGCACGCCGGTGGTGAAGAAGTTCCTTCTGCAAGAAAGAGGGAAGGCTTATGCCGCAGCGCTGACTCCCGACTGCCGCGACCACGCGTGCTATCGCTGCGGGGCGCCGTGTTTCACGCCCAAGGCGCGCGACGGCCGCCGCGTCTCCCTCCAGCTCGCGCCGGGACAGGGACAGACGCCGGAGACGCTCGATTTCAAGGTGCCGGACGACGTGACGACCCAGATGATCGAGACCCGCGTCACAGAGCTCAAGCAGGCGCCGATCGAGGCGCTGAAGCCGCGGGAGCCCGCGGCGGCGAACGGAAACGGCGCGGCGACGGCGAACGGAAACGGCGCGGCGGCGGCGAACGGAAACGGCGCGGCGACGGCGAACGGAAACGGCGCGGCGGCGGGCGCCAACGCGCCCTCCGAGTCGCCGGTCTACGGACGGCGTCGCAAGACCTGGCCGACCGCGAGCCGGGGACCGCAGGCGCAGCGTTTCCGGGTCGCCTACGCGAAGCAGGGTCCGGCCCGGTTCACGTCGCATCTCGATCTGGTGCGTATCTTCGACCGCGCGCTCCGCGTGGCGAAGATCCCCATGGCGTTTTCGCAGGGTTTCAACCGCCACGCCAAGATCGCCTACGGCCCGCCGCTTTCCCTGGGCGCGACCAGCAGCGGCGAGTATTTCGATCTCGAGCTGGCTCAGGCTTGCGAATGGACGGTAATCGAGGCTATGAACGAAGTGCTGCCGGAGGGTATCCGGATCACCGGCGGGCGGCCCTTCACGCGACAGAGCGAGTCGCTCATGGCGGCGATCAGCATCGCCGACTATGACGTCAAGCTCACGGGATACCTGATGGACCGTCTTTCGCGCGGCGAGAACGTCCACCGCGTGCGGCAGGAACTGGAGCGGAGCATCGCCTCGTTCGGAGAGGCCTCCGAATGGCTGGTGACCAAACAGGCGCACGGGCAGAAGGGCAAGACCGTGAACGCCCGTCCCGCGGTCACGTCCGTCACGCTCGATCCGGGCCCGGAAGAGGTCCGCGTCCACATCTCGAGCAGGCTCCACGCGCCCGGATACCTGAAACCGGACCTCCTGCTTCGGAGCTTCTTGCAGTCATTCGAATTCGACCCCCGCTTGCTGCTCGTCCATAGAGAATCGCTCTGGGTGGAGCGCGGCGGCTCGGTCCTCAATCCATTGGATGTACTCGAGGAATCGTCGTTCTGGAGGCCGGTGCCTGTTGATGCGGCCGGCGGGGACGCGGCGGATCCTGCTTCCGGAGGTGAATGCGCAGAGAAATCGTAATCAACGCCGGGCTGAATGAAACACGTATCGCGATTCTCGAGGAAAAAGAGCTCGTCGAGGTGATGGTGGAACGCCCCGAATCCCAGCGACGCGTGGGCGACATCTACAAGGGCCGGGTGAACGCGGTGCTTCCGGGAATGCAGGCCGCGTTCGTGGACCTTGGTCTCGAGAAGACAGCCTTTCTTCACGCGTCCGATCTGCATCCGTCCGAGTCCGACCTGGACGAGCTGTTCGACGACGAGGAATCGGAAAACGGGAAGCCGGAGGGCGGCAAGCCCGAGAGCGGCGGCGGACGCGGCGGCCGCTGGCGGCGGGATGAGCCCGTGCCCCGGATCGAGGAGGCGTTGCAGAAGGGCCAGGAGATCCTGGTCCAGATCACGAAGGAGCCGATCGGCACCAAGGGCCCCCGGGTCACGACGCAGATCTCGCTCCCCGGCCGCTATCTGGTGCTCATGCCCGGACACGATCACATCGGGGTGTCCCGGAAGATCGAGGATCGCGGGGAGCGCACGCGGCTCAAGACGCTGATCAAGGAGATCCGGCCCAAGGGATCGGGCCTCATCGTCCGGACGGTCGGATCGGAGCGGGGAAAGAAGGAGTTCCAGAGCGATATCAAGTATCTCGAGCAGCTCTGGACGAAGATCGACAAGCAGTCGCAGCGCGCGAAGGCGCCGGCGATTCTCCATCGTGAGATGGAGCTGACCACGGGGTTGATCCGGGACATCTTCACGGAGGACGTGTCGCAGCTCGTCATCGATTCGAAGGAGGAATACAAGGAGATCCTGGACTATCTGAAGACGTACGTCCCGGAGCTGAGCCCCCGCATCAAGCTCTATCGCGGCGAGGAGCCGATCTTCGATCATTTCGGGATCGAGACCGAGCTCGAGAAGGCGATGGACCGCAAGGTGTGGCTGAAGCGCGGTGGGTACATCACGATCGACCAGACGGAAGCGCTGGTGGCGATCGACGTCAACACGGGACGTTTCACGGGCAAGAAGAACCAGGAAGACACGATCTTCAAGACGAACGTCGAAGCGGCCGAGGAGATCGCGCGGCAGCTTAGGCTTCGGGACCTGGGCGGAATCATCGTCCTCGATTTCATCGACATGGAGATCGAGGCGAACAAGAAGGCGGTCCTGGACACGCTCCGGACCCGCCTGAAGCGGGACCGCTCGCGGACCAAGGCCTTTGCGGTGAGCGATCTGGGGCTCGTGGAGATGACGCGGCAGCGGCAGCGGCCCAGTCTCGCCACGTTCTTCAACCAGGATTGCCCCGAGTGCGGGGGCACGGGCAAGGTGCTCTCCCTCGCGTCCGCCACGCTCCGGATCGAGCGGATGCTGAGGCGGGTGGGGCTTCGGGCGAAGGAGAAGATCTTGTTGTTGCGCGTGCATCCGGACCTGGCGGTGCACCTGGTGGAGCAGACGCCGGACCTCCTGGAGAAACTGGAACACGCGTACCGGTTCCGGATCGAGATCCGGGACGATCCGTCGCTCCGGCGGGACGAGATCCGCCTGTTCCGCGGACGGACGTTCGAGGAGATCACCAAGCAGTTCGAAAAGTAGTCGGCAAGACCCGGGTCGCCGGGCGGAAAGGGAAGTCATGGCAAGAGCGAAAACCAAAGAAGAACCCAAAGCGGAGCCCAGGGCGAAAGCCAAGGCTTCGCCGAAAGCCGAACCCAAAGCCAAAGCGGCGGCCAAACCGGCCCCCAAGGCGCCCAAAGCCGAACCCAAGACGGAACCGAAGGGCCCACCGCGCTTCGCCGTCATCCAGGCTCAGGGTCTCCAGCTCAGGGTCGCGCAGGACGAAGAGCACATCCTGCCGCACATGGGCAAGGACCCAGGAACCGAAGTGAGGATCGACCGCGTGCTCCTGATCTCCGATGGGGATGGCGTTCAGGTGGGGCAGCCGCTCGTCGAGGGCGCCGTGGTCGTGTTGAAGGTGGTCGGCCACGAGAAGGGCGACAAGGTCATCGTGGGCACGTACAAGCGTCGCAAGAAGTACCGCCGCAAGATCGGGTACCGGGACACCCTGACGCGGGTCAAGATCCTGGACATCAGCGTGCCCAAGGGAGAGAAGCGAGGAAAACATGGCGCATAAAAAGGGAGTATCCAGCTCGAAGAACGGCCGCGATTCGGCATCGCAGCGGCTCGGAGTGAAACGGTTCGGCGGGCAGTGGGTGCGCGCGGGCAACATCATCATCCGCCAGCGCGGGACCGCGGTCGCGCCCGGACTCAACGTCGGACGCGGCAAGGACGACACGCTGTTCGCGCTCAAGGACGGCGTCGTGGTGTTCGCGCGCCGCGGCAAACGCGGCATGCAGGTCTCCATCGACCCGAAGCCGGAGCCGGCCCGGCCGGAAGCTCTCGGCGAGGCCGCCCGTGCCTAGGCTGAGCGTCGTCGGGGCGGGGAACGTCGGGGCGTCCGTCGCGCTCTATCTGGCGGAAGCCGAGATGGGCGACGTCACGCTCATCGACATCGTCGAGGGTGTGGCCAAGGGCAAGGCGCTCGATCTTCTCGAGGCGGGTCCGGTCCGCGGCTACGACACGATGATCGAGGGGAGCGGCGACATGCGCTCGGTCGCGGGCAGCGACCTCATCATCGTGACCGCGGGGCTGCCGCGGAAGCCCGGGATGTCGCGCACGGATTTGCTGAAGGCGAACGCCGACATCATTCGCGGGATCGCGCAGGCCATCAAGGAACACGCGCCCAAGGCGTTCGTGATCGTGATCACGAACCCGCTCGACGTGATGACGTACCTGCTTCACCGGATTACCGGATTTCCACGCGAGCGCGTGATGGGGATGGCCGGCGTCCTGGATTCCACCCGGTTCCGCTCTTTCCTCGCCAAGGAGATCGGCGTCTCGATCGAGGACATCCAGGCGATGGTGCTGGGCGGGCACGGCGACACCATGGTGCCGCTCGTGCGCTACTCCACGGTGGGCGGCATCCCGATCGAGAAGTTCATCGCGAAGGAGCGCCTGGCCGAGATCGTGCAGCGCACGCGCGACGGTGGAGCGGAGATCGTGAAACTATTGCAGACGGGCAGCGCCTTTTACGCCCCCGCGGCATCCGCCGTGCAGATGGCGGAGTCGATTCTGCGCGACAAGAAGCGGCTGCTCCCCGTGGCCGCGCACTTGAACGGCGAATACGGATTCCGCGATTTGTTTCTCGGCGTTCCGGCCATTCTGGGCTCGCGCGGGCTCGAGAAGATCGTCGAGCTGGAGCTGACTGCCGACGAGAAGGCCGCGCTCGCGAAGTCCGCCGAGGAGGTCCGGAAGAGCATCGCGGACCTGGAGCCCACGCCCGCCGCTAGGTAGGGGTCCCCCCTCGGTCTCAATGCACTTTCAGAGGGAGGCTTTGCTGAGACGCTCTACCGTCGGCACGGTGGTCCTCCTCCTGGCCCTCCTCGCGCCGACGGCAAAGTCGCGGATATCCGGATCATCCGGGGAGTCACGGGCCTCAATGAGTCGGCCGTTGACGCCATGAAGCATTGGTTATTTCGGCCCGCCTACTCGAAGGGCATGCCGGTTGCCGTCTGGGTCGAAATCCCGCTGGATTTCCATCGCTAAGAATTCCCTGCACCGCTTTATCTTACGCCGCCCCTTGACCGTTCGGCCCAGCGCTTGCTAGCATGACTCGTGCATCGTTCGGCCTCCCCTTCAGCGGGGCCTGAAGCGCCGAAGCTTCAGCCCCCCACGGCCGTGGGGATCATCCCCGCCCGGCTCCAGTCGACCCGTCTCCCCGAAAAGCCCTTACAAGACCTGGGCGGCGCTCCGCTCATCGCGCGAGTGCTGGAGCAGGTGCGGCAATCGCACTCATTCCGCGCCGTGATCGTAGCGACCGACAGCGCCAGAATCGCCGACGCGGTGCGCGCGGCGGGAGGGCAGGCCGTGATGACCGCGGCGGAGCTTCCATCGGGACTGGATCGCGTCGCGGCGGCGGCCCGCGATCTCGAAGACGACGTCATCGTCAATATCCAGGGGGACGAGCCCTTCGTGAGCCCCAAGGGTCTCGACCATCTCGTCTCTCTTTTCAGGAATCCAGACGTCATCATGGGCACGCTGGCGGCGCCGTTTCCAGCGAGCGACGACGTGAACGATCCGAACCGGGTCAAGGTCGTCACGGATCGAATGGGGCGCGCGCTCTATTTTTCGCGATCCCCGATTCCGCACGGCGCGGTCGCGGGAGACGCGGCCGGCATCGGCGCGGGCCCCGCGGCCCTGCTTCACGTCGGCGTCTACGCCTACCGGCGCGAAGCGCTCTTCGAGCTGGCGCGGCTGGGCCCGTGCCCGCTCGAGCGCGCGGAACGGCTGGAGCAGCTTCGCGCATTGTGGAACGGCATTCCGATTCATGTGGCGGTGGGTGAGTACGGCTCGCTCGGGATCGACACGCCCGAGGATCTGGAGCGAGCGCGTCGTCTTTTCGGAGGGAGGGAAACGACATGACCAAGTTCGTCTTCGTGACCGGGGGGGTGGTCTCCTCGCTCGGAAAGGGAATCGCGGCCTCGTCGATCGGGACGCTGCTCAAGAGCCGCGGCCTCGAGGTGACGATCCAGAAGTTCGATCCCTACCTGAACGTGGATCCCGGCACGATGAGCCCCTACCAGCACGGGGAAGTGTACGTGACCGACGACGGCGCCGAGACCGACCTCGACGTCGGGCACTACGAGCGCTTCCTCGGGGTCTCGATGCATCGCGAGAACAACGTGACCGCAGGGCAGATCTACGATTCGATCATCCAGAAAGAGCGCCGTGGGGATTACCTGGGGCGCACGGTCCAGGTCATTCCGCACGTTACCGACGAGATCAAGTCACGCATGCTCGGAATCACGCGGCAGGGACAGGTCGACGTCGCGATCGTGGAGATCGGCGGCACGGTGGGGGACATCGAGAGCCTTCCCTTCCTCGAGGCGATCCGACAGCTCAGGCTCGAGCTCAAGCGCGAGAACACGCTCTTCGTCCACGTCACACTCGTCCCGCATCTAGGCGCGGCGCGCGAGATCAAGACGAAGCCGACGCAGCATTCCGTGAGGGAGCTGCGCGCGATCGGTATCCAGCCCGATATCCTCCTCTGCCGCACCGAGGTCGCGCTGCCGAGCGACGTGAAGGAGAAGATCGCGCTCTTCTGCAACGTGCCCAAGGAAGCGGTCATCGAGGCGATCGATGTGACCTCGATCTACGACATCCCGCTCATGTTCCACCGCGGAGGGCTCGACGATCTCATCGTCGAGTACATGCATCTGCAGGGGAAGCCGCCCGATCTCCAGGCCTGGCAGGCCTTCTCAGAGCGTGTGCGCGCCGCGAAAGATCAGGTCACGATCGCGGTCGTCGGGAAGTACACGCACCTCCGCGACGCGTACAAGAGCATCAACGAGGCAATCGCGCACGGGGCCGCCGCAAACGGCGTCTCGGTCAAGATCGATTGGGTGGATTCCGAGCGGGTCGAGATGGACGGACCGGTGGCGCTCCTCGGACAGGTCCACGGGATCCTGATCCCGGGCGGGTTCGGGGACCGTGGGACGGAAGGAATGATCCAGGCGGCGCGGTATGCGCGCGAACGAAAGACGCCTTTCTTCGGAATCTGCCTCGGCATGCAGTGCGCCGTGATCGAGTTCGCGCGCGACGTCGCGGGGCTGGACGGCGCCGACTCCTCGGAGTTCCGCGCCGACACGCCGCATCCCGTCATCGACCTCCTCGAATCCCAGCAGGGAGTCTCGAAGAAAGGCGGCACGATGCGGCTCGGGCTCTACCCGGTCGTCCTGGCCGAGGGCAGCGTGGCCTCGCGGGTGTACGGACAGGGGGCGATCCGCGAGCGCCACCGCCACCGCTACGAGGTGAACAACGACTACGTCAAGGCCCTCGAGACGGGC
>JBGPHU010000060.1:0-15941 GCA_041484545.1 Candidatus Eiseniibacteriota bacterium
CGATGATCCCGTCGGGGCAAATGCCTGAGCTACCGCGTGCCTTTAATGAATGATATGCGCTGAAGAAGAAATCGGAGCGTGGAGAGGGGAGTTCGCCAGGAACCAATCAGGCCGGACCCCACGGACCGTGATTCCATGCAAATATCGACGATGTCGACAGCGAGCGGATCCACTAATCTGAGCCGCGAATCATAGCACTTCGGCTCCGCTCGGTCAAGGATCTCATGAAACCATGCGGCGTCCGGACGACGCGCTCCAACGTCAAGGAGACGCCCACTTTTTTCTCCGGCGCTAGTACAAGGTTGTTACACTCGTTGAGAGTACGGCACCCGCGGGGGGTGCCTCCGGCAGGGGCCGAGGGCCCAGTAACCCACATATCCCCGCTATGGAGAGCCCTGGTGCCGCTTCGGATCCTGCTTGCAGACGATCACGTTCTGGTTCGCGACGGAATCAAGATCACCCTCGAGACCAACGGTCTCACGGTCGTGGGCGAGGCGTCCGAAGGACGCGAGGCGGTCCGCATGGTCCGCGAGCTCAAGCCTGACGTCGCGGTCTTCGACGTGACCATGCCCGGCTTGAACGGGGTCGATGCCGCTCGCACCGCGATCAAGGAATGGCCCGGTCTCAAGGTCATCCTCCTCACGGTTCACACCGAGAACGAATTCGTGGATGAGGCGCTGCGCGCCGGCGTCTGCGGGTACGTGCTGAAGAAGCAAGCCACCGCGGATCTGATCCGCGCGATCCAGGAAGTGTCCTCGGGCAATATCTACCTGAGCCCCGGCATTTCGCGCGCGGTGATGGAAGCGTTTCGCTCCGGCAGTCAGCTCGCCTCGCGCACGCTCACCGCGCGCGAGCGCGAAGTGCTGCAACTCATCGCCGAGGGGAAAACCACGAAGGAGATCGGCTCGGTGCTGGGTATCAGCGTGAAGACCGCCGAGACGCATCGAAGCCGCGTAATGGGCAAGCTGGAAATCCGCGATACGGCGGGGCTCGTTCGCTACGCGATTCGCACGGGGCTGATCTCTCCCTGAGAATTCGCCGACACCGCTAAACCGCTCGCGCGCTTGACTCACGCCGGAGCGCGGCCGCCGCTGTCCGTAGCTTCCCCTAGGGGTTTCCCCGACCGTCGCGATCCCGCTTTCCCACTACGAATTCAGGAACCTCCTCATTGGTAGGCGCGTCGCGTCGCCCTAACGTTGTACGTGCAGGGTTGGGGAATGGAAGAGGCGCCGCTACTCATCCCTTGCACGCCGGCGATAGCCGGCAACGGGTCATGGCGGGGCGGGGGTCAGTTCGAGATGTCCGCCCCGATTGCAATCACGAGGGCTCGAATACGCGGTGGTTCACGCTAGAGCCCCATTTGTCGGCACCCTCGTCAGCACGGAGGGCCCGACTAGAAAGGCGCAGGGAGGTCTCCCCCTCCCGGCGGCGACTTGTGCAAATCGCTCGGTCCCAACAGAGGCTCCGCAGTGGGAACAGGTGTGAGACCCCTGCGCCAAAGCGTTTCCTGGACATCGTCACGGCTCTCATCGGGCTTACGGTCGGATTCCCGGTACTGTGTCTCATCGGGGTCGCGATCGCCCTCGAGGGGAGCCGTGGCTCGGTGCTGTACTCACAAGAACGTGTCGGTCTCAATGGCTGCACCTTCCGGATGTACAAGTTCCGCAGCATGGTTGCCGATGCGGAACGGAACTCCGGTCCGGTGTGGGCCAGAAAGACGGACCCTCGAGTAACGCGCGTGGGATCCGTCCTGCGTCGCACCCATCTGGACGAGTTGCCCCAGCTTCTCAACGTGCTTCGAGGCGAGATGAGCGTTGTGGGGCCGCGCCCCGAGAGGCCGGCCATGGTCGAACGACTGACCAAGCTCGTCCCGGGCTATAACGAACGTTGGGCCGTGCTCCCCGGGATCACCGGACTGGCCCAGGTTCGCCACGTGTACGACCAATCCACCAAGACGGTGAAGCAGAAGCTTCGCTACGACCGCTGCTACATACGGCGACGCGGCAGTTTCGCGTTGGACCTCAAGATCATGGCCGCGACCGTCTCCCTGATGGTTCACGGAGGCGGAGTGCGGAAATCCCTGCGGATGCCGGAGCTGAGTCGGTCCCGGTCTCTGACGGGTAAGGAGGCATTGAGCAAGCCATGAAATGGAGGGAGATCGTGAGAAACGGAGACGCCGCGCCCTGGAAGCCGTTGCCCATGTCCCTGGATCGCGCGGCGATGGCAGTACTGTCACAGCAGGTGTGCACCACGATTGCGATGCCGGCGTGCATTCGCGCCGCGCTCGTCGCCACCGATGCCGGCGCTCAGATCGCGCTGAAGGGAGGGCTTGTCATCGGCGGACTCGGTGTCGAGCTCATCTTTCGCAGCCGGCCGAAACGGCCATCGGGATTGCAGCGCGACATCACCACGAAGACGACGCTTCTTCCTACCGGGCAGGCGGTCGATATCCACGACCGATCCAACCGAGCCAAAGTCGGCGGTGACCCCGCCGCCTGGGTTCAGATCCGGGACGGAGACGGCGTGCCGCTCACGGACCAGATCTATGTGGGCCGGCTTGGGCGTGGGCCCTGCCTCATGGATCCGACGTTCGCGTGCGCCGTCACCGCGGAAACGTGCGTCTCCCCGGTCGGTATCTCCGCTCCCGCGGAGTCGGATCTCACGCTCACGGGGGAGATGACATTCGACCGGGGTATCTCGCTGCGGGTGACCCTGCGCAAGCGGGAAGGGCCGCTCTGGTGGGGACGTCGCCCCGACGCGGTCTTCGACTTCGAGATCGTCACGCCCGGGCACATGATCCATTTCCCGGCGCAGCCCATCTGGACAGGGGAGAGCGTCGGGCAGCTCCGATCGCTCGTCTTCCTGGACGGTGACGGCGACCCGATCGGGAACGAACATCTTCTGAAACCAACCGTCGCGTTGCAGTAGGCGCCGGACGCGGTCCGCGGGTCTGCGGGGGCTCGCTGGGCCGCGTTCCGGTCGCTTACGCGGCTTACCGCGCTGGGCCGATCCTCAGCACTCCGTCCTCCGGAGCGTCCGCGGCGATCTCGGTGACCGCCTGGATCCGCGCCGGGTCTCCGATCACGCGTCCCGAGAGGGCGCTGACGGCGCGGTTGGCGAGGGCCGAGGCTTGGTCCATCGTGCGCGCCCCGACCGCGACACGCACAGGGTCCCGCACTTTGGACGATTGATTGATCCAGCTCGCGACCTCGAGGAACATCGGCGAGACCTCCCGGTTGCCCGCCGCGGCGCCGGGACCGTAGCCCACGGCGCCCGTCTCCGCGGCCGCCAGGTCACGCCCGGACATGACGAGCACCTGCCCGGATGCGCTTTCCACCCGATAGGCCGAGACGTTGAATCCCTGTCCCACGAAGTTCCGCTTGTTGCCGGCGCGATCATGCGCCTCGAAGACATAGGAATAGGTCAGGCCGGGCGTCACCGGCGTACCCGACTTGGTGCGGCCGTCCCAGGCGATCTCCTTCGGGGGATCGCCCTTCCCATCGAACGACGCGACCGTCTCTCCGCGCGAATCAGCGACCAGAAGACTCCACCGCACGACCCCCTTGACCGCCGGACGGAACCGCGCCACGGCTCCGGTCGCGAACTGCCGCAGCCAGGGCTTCGCGATGAACGGGGAAGGCTCCTGAGCCGAGAGCGCGATCATGGGCGAGGAGAGATCCGGTACGGTTCGATCGAGCACGTCCATGGCGGTGCCGCGCGTCAGCCCCGGGACGTCCTCGGGGTCTAAGTCCAGGTTGAGCTCGGGGCGTCCGAAATCCACGTGAACGCGGTCTTCGCCCTCGATCGTCATGGACCGAAACTCGGTCCCGGATTGTCCCGCGCGTAGGGTCATCGAGGTGTCGGCCGCCGCCTTGCCCGCCCTCGCGGCCGGAGCCTTGCCCGCCCGCGCGGCGCTGCCGCCCGGAGCGCCCGCCGCGGCGCTTACGCTCGGGGCAGCCGCCATCACGGCCACCGCCAGCGAAAGAACGACCACCGCCTTGGCTCCGAGCCGCCTGGATCCTCGAGATTTCACCTTCATCGCACCCCTCCTCTATCCCGCGTCGCGGAGTCGGTATCGGAACGTGATCGTGCCCCACTGCTCGCCGGCTTGACCCGGGCCGAGGGGCTTGAAGCGCCAGGCGCGGAGCGCCACGCGCGCGTTCTCATCGAAATCCTCGAATCCCGCTGTCTTCTGCACCAGGACGTTTTCCCTCACGCCCCCATCCGGGCGGACCACGAAGTAGAGGGTCACCGCGCCCTCGACAGCGTCGTGCTTTGCCCACTCAGGGTAGGCCGGCACCACATACGTAAGAATCGGACGGTCGGCGATCGGTCCCGTGATCGAAGCGCCCGCCACGGTGCGCCGCGCGGTCGTTTCGGAGCTTCGCGCGGGCGCCGGCGTCTCAGCCAGGTGGTGCGATTCCGCGACCGTCGCGAGCGTGGGCGCCGCTCCCGATCCGCCTCCGCGCGCGAGCGGGAGCGGCGGTCCGCCGCCGCCGCCACCGCGCGTCAGGGAGACCGGCGTGCCGATGCCGATCCCGCCGGTCATGACCGCCGGGGAGGATCCGAAGAGCGAGGCCGGCGTCTTGGAGGTCGCCACCCCGATTCCCGCCGAGCTCGCGTTCTGCTGCATGGCCGCCAGACGCGCTTGGAGGCGATCCTCGAACGCCCAGGAGGACTGGGGATCCGGCTCCACCTCGGCCTTCGACGTCGCCCGCTTGAAGTGCTCCTCCGTCGCCGATCGTGCCGCCAGCCCTTCGGTCGTGCGTCCCCGCGGAGCGGCCGGAGCGGGGGCGGGGGAGGAAGGCGCCAGATCCCCCGGCTCGATCAGCGTGATCTCCGTGATGGGCGCCGAATCCTGGGCGGCCACGTGGTGGAGCGCGAGCCAGAGAAAAAGGAGCGCGTGGGCGACGACGCTCACGGTCATGGTCCAACCGGTGCGGGCCCGCGTGTGCTCGAGGTCCAGGCGGAGTGTGCTTGCCGTCATCGCGCCTCCATTCGCTGCCGCGTAGCGATCGCGAGGCGGGTCGCGCCCGCGGCCTTGGCCTCGTTCAGGAGCCGGCGAACGGCCTCGTACGGGGCGCCCGAGTCCGCGCGCACCACCACGAGCACGTTCTCGTTCTCACGCTTCGAGAGCTTGCCGCGAAGGAGCGCGCCCAGGCCCTCCGCGGACACGACCTGATCGTCCACCGCCAGACGTCCGGTCGTGGAGAGCGTGATGCTCACGTTCCGCTCGTCCTCGGCCTCGCGTGTGCGGGCCTGCGGGAGATCCACCGGCAGGTCCGCGACCGAAAGCAGCGGAGCGGTCACCAGAAGGATGATGACCAGGACCAGCGCCACGTCGATGATGGGCGTGACGTTGACCTTGGTGATCATGTCGTGGTCGCCTATGGCCCGACGTCGCATGTCAGCCTCCCACCACGGCGATCTGGGCGGCGCCGCAGCTCTTCGCCTCGTCGAGCACGGAAACGAAACTTCCGTGCGGCACCCGCCCGTCACAGCGAACGACGACCGCCTTGGTCGCGCTCTGGGCGATCAACGGTTTCAGGATTGCGGACAGCGCGGCCCGCGAGACCATGTCCCGGTTCACGAGGATGCTGTCGGGAGATACGATCGAGATCTCCACCCGCTCCGCCCGTGCCTGCTGGACGGCGGATCGGCCGCTGGTGGCCGCGTTCCTCACCTGGATCCCCGACTGGAAGGCCATCGGGGTCGCCACCATGAGGATGACGACGAGAACCAGCGACACGTCGATCAACGGCGTCATGTTGACGTCGTGGATGCCTTCAGGGTTCCGCTTGCGCGTGAATCGTCCCACCCGTTCCTCCTCAGGCCGCCCGGCTTACCGAGCGATGACCGCCGCGGTTCGCCTCGGCTTCGATACGAAGGGTCCGGGCATGATTTTCGGCGACCGTCAGGAGGACGCCCATGCGTCGCACGAAGTGGTTGTAGAGCATGACTGCCGGCACGGCCACGCAGAGGCCCGCCGCGGTCGTGAACAGCGCCTCGGCGACACCCGACGCCACCACCGAGGGCCCGGCCGATCCGGTGCGCGCCATGTCGTGGAACGCGCGCATGATGCCCCAGACGGTTCCGAGGAGCCCGATGAGGGGCGCCGTGTTGCCCATGGTTCCGATGAATCCGAGATTCCGCTCGAGCTGCATGCGCTGCTCGCTCAGAGCGATCTGGAGCTTTTCCTCCATGGCCTCCGGAGGGAGCTCCGGGTTGCGGAGCATTTCCGCGGCCACGGGTCCGAACGGGTGGGCGCAGCCGTTCAGCACGCGCACCGCCTCTTCACGGTTCCCGCCGCGCACCGCGATGAGCGCGGTGGCCAAGGCCCCGTCGGGGTTCCCCCGCCGCTTCGCGAAGTACAGGATCCGTTCCATGGCGAACCCGGCCGTCATCACGCTGCAGACCAGGATCACCAGCATGACCGGGCTCGAGCGCATCGCGCCTACCCAGTCGAAATTTTCGAACATGAACGTGCTCCTTTCTCGAACTGTTTAGGGTTACCGCTTCTTCGTGCCGGCCTGCAGCTGGGAAGCGCGCCCCTTGGCGAGCGCGGCCAGCTCTTGATCCTGCGAGTTGTGCGCGATGTCGAGGTAGATATCGAGCGCGCGGGCGTAGCTCTTCTTCGATTCGTAGAGGGCGGCGCAGCGCGTCAGCGCCGAGACACGGAACGCGTTCTTCCGTTGCGTGGACGCGGCGGCCTTGAGGTACGCCTTGAGCGCGCCGTCCGGGTCGCCCAGCGCCTCGCGGCAGCGACCCAGACGGTACTGGAGCTCCACCTCCAGCGCCGGCGAGGGGCCCGCGGCCAGGGCGGACTGGAAATTCTGCTCCGCCTCTTTCGTCCGTCCGGCCGCCTCGTCCATGTCGCCCAATTGGTAGGACACGTCGGCGGCGCGGGAGTCGCCCGGATGGTCCGCGCGGAAGCGCTCGAGCGAAGCGCGGGCATCGTCGGTCTGGCCGAGGAGCTTCTCGCACAGCGCCAGGTTGTAGCGCGAGGCCGAGCCCATTTCGGTCGAGACGCTCTCCTCGAGCACGCGGGTGAAGGCGACCGCGGCGTGGGAGTATTCCTTGGCCTCGAACTCCATGAGCCCCAGGCGGAATTCCACGGTGGACCGGAGGTCGCTCTCCGGGAAGAAGGAGAGGAACTGTTCGTACGCGAGACGCGCGTCGGCGGCCGATCCGGCCTGGGCGTAGGAGTCGGCGAGAAGGAACTGGGCCTGGTCGGCGGCCGAGTAGCCGGGGAACTGGCTCACGACCCGGCGGAATCCCGGAGCCGCCTCGGCGAACTGCTTGTCCTGATAGTGGCGCTTCGCGATCTGGAACTGCGCGTCGGCCGCGAAGGCGCTCGAGGGATACTTCTCGATCAAGGTCTCGAGCACCTCCGATCCCTTCGCGGTCTGGCCCAGGCGATAGAGCGAAAGCTCGGTGCCGCGCTTCGCCTCGCGCGCGGCGGGCGTTCCCGGGTATTGCTCCTGCACCTTGGAGAAGCCCGCAAGCGCCAAGGCGTCGTTTCCGGCGTTGTACTCGCACTGCGCGAGCCGGAGCGTGGCGAGCGCGCCGACTTCGGTCGAGGCGAAATGCTCGAGAAGTCCGGCATAGCATCGCTTCGCTTCGGCGTAGCGCTGCGCCTGGAAGTAGAGGTCGCCCGCCCGCGTCCAGGCCTTCTCGGCGATGGGCGCCGACGCGCTGTCCTTGACGACCGCTTCCCATTGGTCCACGGCGTCTCCGGCGCGGTTGAGCCGCGAGTAGCAGAGCCCGGCCTGGTAGCGCGCCGAGAGCCGCTCGGGGTGCGCGGGATACCGCTTGAGGAACATGTCGTAGGTGGCCGCTGCGTCCTTGTAGCGCTTCTGGTTGAAGCGGTACCGGGCGATGTCGAGCAGCGCCCCGCTCACGACCGAAGCGTCTCCCGCCCCGCCGTACTGCGCGACGAGCCGTTCCTCGGAGGCGACGGCGAGGCTGTCGCGTCCCTGACGCGCGTAGGTCCACGCGAGGAGCTTCGTCGCGGAGGCGCCGATCGGATGCCCGGGGAAGTCGCGGGTCAGCCGCTCGAGCGTGGCCTGCGCGTCGGCGTAGCGTCCCGACGCGGCCGATGCGTCCGCGTCGATCAGGAGGGCCCACGCGCGCCACGGTGACCGGCTGGGCGGCATGCGCTGGAGCAGGAGATGGGGCGCCCCCGCGAGCTGTCCGATGTCGCCGGCCTTGTGGTACGTGTACTCGAGGAGGCAGAGCGCCGCGTCCACCAGGCCCGCCAGCTCCGGCGACGCGAACGTCAGCGTCGAGGAAGAGTCCGACCGCGTGGCGTAGCGGTCGAGCACGATCTGGAAATAGGGCGCTGCGGCCAGAGGACGGTTCTGCGAGAGGAGTCCCACCCCCGCGAGATACGCGGCCGCCGGAGACTCAGGCTCCAGCGGGTAGCCGGCAACAACGGCTTGGTAGGTTCCGGTCGCGTCCGAGCGTCGGCCCAGCGCATCGAGGCAGCGAGCCACCCGGTACTGGGCGCTGGCGGCCACGGAATGCTGGAAGTAGCTCGTGAGCACTCGGTTCAGCTCCACGATCGCTTCCGCGTACATCTTCTTTCCGATGAGCGATTCGCCCACGAGGAATTGCGCCCGCGCGGCGACGTCGGTGCCCGCGCGGCGTTCCACGATGCCGCGCAGGAGCGCCAGCGAGGAATCGATGTCGCCCGAGAGGTAGACCGCGCCCGCGGAGCGAAGCTCCGCTTCGGCGCGGACCTTGTCGTTATGCACGCGCCCGGCGGCGTGAGCGAATTCTTCGGCGGCGCTCCGGTAGTCCTTCGCCTTCAGGAACGCGTCGGCCTTGGCGAGGAGCGCGTAATCGCTGAGGTTCGAATCGGGGTAGCGGTCCGCGACGTCCTGGAACGCGGCCGCGGCCTTGAGGAGCGATCCCGACCCGCGATAGCACAGCGCGCGCAAGTAGGTCGCGGCGGCGCCCGCGGGCTTGGGGCCCAGCGCGGCGAGCGCCTCGGCGCTCTTTCCACGCTGGTAGAGGACGGTGGCCTGCGCGAGCACGGCGCGCGGGTCCGTCGCGTACCACCCGCGGGTCGCGGTCAGCGCGGCGAGCGTCTTATGAGCGGCAGCCGTGTCCCCGCGGCGGAGCGCGTTCCACCCCTCCGCGAGCCGGGCCTCGCCCATGAGCGGGCTCTGTGGATAGCGGCCCTCCCACTCGATCCATGCCTTGGCCGCCTCGGCGTCCTTCCCCGAGGCCTCGGTCGCCTGGATCGCGGCAAAGGCAGCGTCGTCGGCGAACAGAGTCTTCCGGAGGGCGCTCTCGGCGCTCCGGAGGTCACCCGCGGCTTCGCCGTACCGGCCGAGCCCATAGCGGATCTCGCCGGAGAGGAACCGCGCGGCGGCCCTCTCGTCGTCCGGCCCACGCTGGATGGCGCGCGTGGCGATCTGGAGCGCTTCCTCGAGCCCCGCGGCGCGATCCGCCTCGCCCAGGAGCTTCGCGGATTCGAAACGGAGCCCGGCCTCCTGAAGCGTGGAACCCGGAACCGCCTGGCTCTCGGCGGCCGCCTGCTTCTTGCCGGCCAGGGCCGGGGACGAAGCCCCGGCCAGAGCCAGGGCTAGGGCCCCGAGCGCGACGGTGGAGAGCCCGATACGCCGATGGATACGCGTTCTCATCCTGTCTCCGCGCGATAGGGTCACGGCTGGATCGGGATCACCGGCACGGTCCCCTGCGGGCCGCCGGTCGAGATCTCGACGGTATGCGTGGGGCTCAGGATTTCCCGCCCGTCCGCATCGTGGACCACGAGCTGATAGCGATAGACGCCGTCCGGCAGCGGCATGCCGCTCTCATCCTTGCCGTCCCAGAGGAGATGGGCCGGGGGGACGCCCTTGCCGCCGAACTTGCGCACCGTTTCGTCGGTCTTGTTGACGAGGGAGAGCGACCAGTTGTCCGTATCGGACTTGGTACGCGACCCGAGCACGATGTTCGTGACCGCGCTCTCGCCGGTGGGCGAGAAGACCTCGGGCTCGGCTTTGGCGCTCGCGTAGAAGCCGCCGAAGCGATAGGAGACCCCGACTCGGTGGATGAGGCCCAGCGGGTGGTCGGAGACGCCGTAGTCGATCTGGTAATGGCCGCCGGTGCGGTAGCTGAATCCGCCGCTCGCGTGCTGATCGTTCATTCCGACCCGGAGCGCGAACGCGGGCTCCACCCAGTACTCCGAGCCGCCGTGGATCGTGAGTCCCGAGTTCTGGGTCTGGTCCATCTCGCCGGCGATGAGGCCGCGTCCGTGGAGGACGGCGTAGGAGAAACCGCCGCGGAACTGGGTCGCGTAGGTCTCCTTGGTGCTTTGAAGCGTGAGGTTCGGGCCGCCGAGATTGATGGCGGAAGCTCCCACCTTGAGATCCGGCGTCAGGCTCATGATCGCGCCCACGTCGAATCCGAATCCGCCGGCGCTGAAATCCTCGAGGCTCTGGCGCACCAGCTTGGAATTCACGCCGAGAGCGAAACGCGGCGTGAGCGCGCGCGACATCGTGAGGATGTAGGCGGTCTCGTTCTCGCTGAACGATCCGAGCGGGTTGTTCATCTCGTCGGTGCGGTCGAACGCGCCGGACCGGAGCGTGAGCACCGTGAGTCCGAAGCTCGGGAGCTTGTTCCCGGGCACCGCGAATCCGAACGCGCTCAAGGTCGTGTCCTCGAAGAGGCGCGCGGCGTCCATGCGGATCTCGTTCGGGACGAGCGTGCTCAGGCCGGCGGGATTCCACACGACCGAGGAGGCGTCGTCGGCCGCGCCGACGAAGGCGCCGCCGAGCCCCAGCGTGCGGGCCCCGACGTAGGTCGAGAGCCAGGAGCCGGCCGCTCCGCCCGATTCCTGCTCGGCCCAGGCCGATCCGGCGCCGAGGATCAGGAGAAGGGCGAGGCCGAGATTCAAGACGATGCCTGGTTTCATGCGGTTCATGGCTCCTCCTCGATTACCGAACCACCGCGATTTTGCGGCGGATGACGTGCAAGGTCTCACCGGTGCCCTGCGCTTCGATCAGGACCACGTAGCCCCCGCTCGAAACCAGGTCGCCCTTCCCGTTCCTTCCGTCCCACACGAACTCGTTGAGGCCGGCCCGGCCGCCCTGGGCTCCGCGCTGGAACTCCTGCCTCAAGACCAGATTTCCGCTCTGCGTGAACACGCGGAGCGTGACCGCGGCGTTATCGTCGATCTTGTAGGCGATGGTCGCCGGCTGACCGGGAGGGTGGAACGGATTGGGATAGCTGTACGCCGTGCCGCCCGCGGCGCTCGGGTCCACGAACGCGACCTGGAGATCCAGATCGCGCGTGAGGCTGCCCGACGCCACGTGGATTCGATCCGTCTCGGGATTGCGCGGGCTCAGGAAGTCCGCGCGGCCGTAGCCCGAGGCGTCGCTCAGGGTATCCGAGGCGCCCAGCGTGCCGGTGCCCGTGAGAAGGCTGAACTGGAGCGTCTGGTCCGGGACGCCGTTCTCGAAGTCGTCCACCACGCGCGCGGTCAGCGTGGCGTGCCGGTTTCCGCCCACCCACGACGGGTCGCTGAGGAGACGGATCGCGCTCGGCTGCCCAGGCGTGATCGTGATGACGTTGCTCGTCGCCGGAGCGTTCCCGGCGTCGTCGTGCGCGACGATCACGATCGCCTCGGCGAAGCTATAGGTCTCCGAGACCGAGCGCTGGCCTTGCAGGAGCTGGAACTGGGTCGTGAGAAGGGTGCCCTGTCCCGCCCCGCTGCTCGAGGCGTTCTGCACCTGGAGGGTGACGAAGGAGTTGATCTCCTGGATCACGCTTCCGGCGTCGTTGGTGACCTTGACGGTGATCGTGAAGGGCTCGCCGGCGCGGGCGCTGCTCGGTGACACCGCCGCCTCGAGGTGGAATCCGCTCGAGATGGCGCGCACCTGGGTGGTGCTGCCCAGCTTGGAGGGCTGGGAGACGTCCGTGACCGAGATCTGCTGGAAGCCGCCCGTCGAGAGCCGCATCGGCAGGTCGGCGCTGCCGTTCACCATCGCCTGGTCGGGCGGAAGCTGGGCCAGGGGATCGCCGGACGTGAGGTGCACGACGTCGGTCGCGCTCCCGACCGGATTCCACCACTGGTCCGTGGCGAGCGCGGTGACGGTGAACGCGTAGTTGATCGACTGGTCCGTGGCCGTGCCGCCGCGACCCGTGGCCGTCCCCGGCGCCGGAGTCTCTCCCGGCGCAAGAATCAGCACCCGCGAGAAGGCGCCGCCGGCCACGAGGACCTGGCTCGAGGTGTTCGGCTGGAGAGAGCCGTTCGTGGAATCACGGGCGGTGATCGTCTGATAGCCGCTCTTGTGGAGATTCGTGGGGATGAGCACCTGCCCGTTGATCAGCACGGTGTCCGAAGGCATCCAGGCGTAGGCGTCGGTCGAGCTGAGGACGATCCGGTCGTTCACTCCGGAGACCAGGTTCCAGTACTGGTCCACGGCGCGCACCGTCACCGTGAACGGCGTGCCCGCCGTCTGATTGGCCGGGGTCCCGCTCTTGCCCGCCGTCGTGCCTCCCATGGCGTTTTCACCGGGGAGGATGACTTGCAGCCCGTACAACGGCCCAGGTCCCACGACGAATGTGTTGCTCGTTCCCGTCTTCGGAGGCGCCGAGAAGTCGGCGCAGGTCAGCGCCACGGCGCCGCCCGCCCCCTTGAAGGTGACGTTGCCCGTCCAGGTCCCGTTCGCAAACGTGACCGAATTGGGCGTGATGCTGTTGGTGCCGGTGTTCGCCGCCAGAATCGCGTCCGCGGCGTACCCCGGAACGGTGTTGCCGCCCGAGTCGACGGCGCGGATGGTGACCGAGACCGGCGAGCCGGCCGTGATGGGCCCCACGATGGTATTGAAGGCGAAGTGATTCACGCCCGCCGCGATCACCTGGATGGGTCCGCTGGTGGTGCCCGTGATCGAGCCGTTCGTGAGATCGCTGGCGGACACCGTCTGCGTTCCGACCGTATTCAGGGTGACCGTGAACTGGCGGAAGCCGTTCGAAAGCACCCCCGAAGTCGGCGCGGCGGTATAAGAGCCCGTCGCCGTCACACGGACGTTGTCTCCGCCCGGCAGGGGATTGAAGTACGCATCCGTCGCGTAGACGCTCACGGTGAACCCGCCGCCCACCGCCTGGGTCGCCGGAGTGCCGGTCTTGCCGCTCACGCTGCCCGGAAGGGGCGCCTCGCCCGGCACGATTACCTGCACCTTCGCGAACGGCCCTGGGTGCACGATGAACGGATCGCTCGAGCCGTTCTTGGACGGATTGGTCAGGTCGTAGGCGTACTTGTTCACGTTTCCACGGTTGATGCTCGTCTCGTCGGCGCGGAACATGGTCACGTTGCCCGACCACACGCCGGCCGTCAGGGTGACGCTGGACGGAGAGATGCGGCCATCGCCGAAGCTCGTGACTTCCTTCAAGCCCGCCGGGCCCGTGTAGCCGGTCACGACGTTTCCGTTCGGGTCGCGCGCCGTGAGGGTCGTCGCGTCCGGAACGCCCGCGTACTTGTGCTTCTGGGAGATGCTCTCGAACGTGAAGCTCGCGAGGACCTGGGTTACGGCCGACGACGACGTGCCATCGGGGATGGTGTTGTCCGTCTGATCGTGAGCCAGAAAGTTGAACGTGCCCGCCGCGTTGAGGGTCACGGTGAAGGTGCGGACCCCGGACTGGAGCTGAGCCGGCTGCGGCAGCGTGGCGCTGACGTCCGAAGAAGTGATCTGGATCGAGTTCGAGACCGTGGGCACCGTGGTCCACGTGTTGTCGCATGCGCGGACCACGATGTCGAACGGGATGCCCGCGACCTGGGCCCTGGACGATCCCGTTTTTCCCGAAGCGGTGCCGGGAGCCGCGGTCTCACCGGGCATCAGCACTTGCAGACGCGTGTACGGTCCCGCGACCGCCGGAGCGGCGCAAAGCGTGGCGAAAACCAGAGCGAGCCACGCTCCCGCGCGAGCCGCGCGAAAGGCTTGGCGCACAGCAACCTCCTCGGTACGTTTTGCGTTTTTCTCTTCTCGACGATCGAACCCGACCGGCTCGCTCGCCGCGATGATGCGTCCGGGGTGGACGCAGTCCCGACTCGACGACCTCAAGCAGGTCCCATGCCGCGATTCTTTGCAGATTGCGCATCGCCGCGGGCCGCCGGCGGATCCGGTTGGGAATGAGTGATCCAGTGGCTCGCAAGACGCACGTCCCGGCGAATTCAGTCCGTGGAGTGAAGTGGGCGCGCCTTCGTTGGTCGTGACGGACCAGGGGAATTCGTGCAGGTCGCGAGACTCCGCCCTGTTGGATATTGCAGATTCAAAGATCCGGCGGCGCATTCGAGCCGCGGACGGGGTGTTGCCTCGGTTCTTCGGGCGGGGCTATGCTCAAGGGGGCATAGGGGGGTCAGGGCACCGCATCGGTGGAGGCCGGCATGGAAACCAAAGGAACCCCTTCGCGTCACACCTACCTTGCCGCGGCCGCCGAGGCCTCCGGCGATGCGGTCATCGGGAAAGACACCGACGGGATCATCCGGCACGTGAACCCTGCGGCGGAGCGGCTCTTCGGCTATCCGGCCGAAGAGCTCGTCGGACGCCCGGCCACGATCCTGATCCCACCCGACCGCGCGGGCAACGAGGCGGCGGACCTCTCCCGGCTCCGGGAGGGAGGTCCCGTCCGGAGCGTCAGGACGGTACGTCTCACCAAGGGCGGGGGTACGCTCGATGTCTCGCTCCTGACCTTGCTGGTCCGGGATGAGTCCGGCCGGATCGTGGGCGTTTCCGAAGTGGCGCGGGTTGAAGACGATTCGAACGGATCGAAAGCCCATTCCTACCTTGCCGCGATCGTGGAATCCTCGGACGACGCCATCATCGGCAAGAACCTGGACGGGATCATTCAATCCTTCAACGCGACCGCCGAGCGCATGTTCGGGTACAAGGCGGCCGAGGTCGTGGGGAAGCCCGTCACCATCTTGGTTCCCCAGGATCGCCAGGACGAGGAGGTGGAAATCCTCAGCCGGCTCAGGATGGGACAGCGTGTGGATCACTTCGAGACGGTGCGGGTGACGAAGGATGGCCGCCACCTCGACATCTCCCTCACGGTCTCTCCGGTTCGCGATACCGCGGGAACGATCATCGGGGTATCGAAGATCGCCCGGGACGTCACCGAGCGCAATGATGTGGCCCGCGCCCTCGCGGCCCAGCGGGTCGAGCGGCATTCCGTGGAAGTGGAGCGCGACAGGCTGCTCGAGAGCGAGCGATTGGCGCGCGCCGAGGCCGAGCGCGCGAACCGCGTGAAGGACGACTTCGTCGCCATCGTTTCCCACGAGCTGCGCACGCCCTTGAACGCCATCCTCGGATGGACCGATCTTCTGATGACCAGCCGGCCGGACGCCGCCACGGTGCAGCACGGTCTCGAGATCGTGGCGCGGAACACGCGGGTCCAGTCGCAGCTCATCTCGGACCTCCTCGACATCAGCCGCATCGTGTCCGGAAAGCTCTGGCTGGACATCCAGGAGGTCAATCCAGCCCTCACGATAGAGGGGAGTCTCGAGTCGGTTCAGCACGCCGCCGAGGCCAAGGGCATCGAGATCAGGAACTCGGTCGATCCCGCCGTCGGCACGGTCCGGGGAGATCCCGCCCGGCTCCAGCAGATCGTCTGGAATCTGCTCACGAACGCGATCAAGTTCACTCCCTCGGGAGGGCACGTGTTCGTCGGGCTCCGGCGGAACGAGGGCTTCGCGGAAATCACGGTCTCCGACTCGGGCATTGGAATCCGTTCGGAGCTGATCCCCGACCTGTTCGAGAGGTTCCGGCACAGCGGAGCGACGACGCGAAGCTACGGGGGATTGGGTCTGGGCCTGTCGATCGTGAAGCACCTGGCCGAACTGCACGGGGGGCACGCGCAAGCCCAGAGCGAGGGCGAGGGCAAAGGATCGAAGTTCACGATCGAGATTCCGCTGGCCGGGAAAGGCGCCGTTCCCG
>JBGPHU010000061.1:0-15853 GCA_041484545.1 Candidatus Eiseniibacteriota bacterium
GGCGCCGACCGCGATCCGGGCGTTCATGAAGTGGGGCACGGAATGGCCGAGAAAGCGCAGGCTCACCTCGCTCCGCCTTCTCGGATCGGTCGGTGAGCCGATCAACCCCGAGGCCTGGGTCTGGTACCACGAGAACATCGGCGGCGGGAATTGCCCGATCGTGGACACCTGGTGGCAGACCGAGACCGGGATGATCCTCATCTCGCCCCTTCCGGGCGTCACATCGCTGAAGCCGGGCTCCGCCACGAAGCCGCTTCCCGGGATCGTGGCTGACGTCGTGGACGAAAAGGGCGAATCGGTGAAGGTGGGGGGCGGGTATCTCGTGCTCAAGCGACCGTGGCCGGCGATGCTCCGCGGCATCTACGGCGACCCGGAGCGCTATCGCGAGCAGTACTGGTCGCGCTTCCCGGGCGTCTACTTCACCGGGGACGGCGCCAAGCGCGACGAGGACGGCTATCTCTGGCTCCTCGGGCGCGTGGACGACGTCATGAACGTGGCGGGACATAGGATCAGCACGATGGAGGTGGAGAGCGCGCTCGTGGATCACCCCTCCGTCGCCGAGGCCGCCGTGGTGGGACGGCCCCACGAGATCAAGGGCACCGCCATCGTGGCCTTCGTCACGATCAAGGAAGGTAACGAGCCCCGCCCCGAGCTGGGGGAGGAGCTGAAGGAGCACGTCGTGAAGAAGATCGGAAGGATCGCGCGTCCCGAGGAGATCCTCTTCACCGCGGACCTTCCCAAAACCCGTTCCGGAAAGATCATGCGCCGCCTGCTGCGCGACATCGCCGAAGGAAAGGCCGTCGGCGACACCACGACGCTTGCGGACCCTGCCGTCATCTCGAGGCTCAAGATCAAGTACGAGGAACAGGAGAGCTAGATGCGTTTTTCGTTCCGGCGCCTCGCGGTCGCGCTCGCGGTTCTCGGCGTCTCGTTCTGCCCTCCGCGCGCGGACGCGCAGACTTCGCCCTCCGATTCGGCCGCGGCTCGCGTCGACGTCGATGCGGGGAACGCGGCCTTCGTCCGGGCGTGGCAGACCGGGGATGCCGATCTCTTCGCCTCGCTCTTCGCCCAGGACGGCGCGATGCTCCGCCCGGGAGGCGGGATCACGATCGGGCGCGAGAATATCCGCTCCCGGATGCGCGACGTATTCGGGCGGCTGCGGATGACGTTCGGGACCATCACCACCGCGGACGTGTTCGTGATCGGCGATACGGCCTACGAGACCGGAGCCTGGAATTTCACGATCGGTCCGGCGGGCTCGACCACGGCCGAGCCGGATTCGGGACAGTACGTCGAGATCTGGAAGCGCGACCGCACCGGGGCGTGGAAGATGTGGCGCGACATCGGCGTCCCGAAAGGCTCCTGGGCTCAGCCGCCGGTTTCTGCATCGCCCGCCGCGCCCGCTGCTCCGGCCCTGCCGGGCACCGCGCCCGCGCCTCAGAGCGCGCCCGGAGCCGGCGGACCGCGGCTCAAGGCGATCCACTTCCGGCGCCTCATCGACGGCAAGGGGCGCGCGATCCCGGACGCCCTCGTGATCGTCGACGGCGACCGCATCCTGTCGGTGGGCGTCTACTCCAAGGCTGAGATTCCCGCGGCGGCGGAGCGGCTGGACCTCACACGGCTCACGGGGATCCCGGGGATGATCGATGTGCACACGCACATGACCTACTGGTGGGACCGCGCGCCGGGCAGCCGCCCCTGGCAGGAACTGGACGCGCGGGCGCCCATGCAGACCATGTTTCTCGCTCAGGAGAACGCCCGGAAGACCCTCGAGACCGGCGTGACCACCGTGCGCGACTTGGGATCGTTCCAGTACATGGACATCGCCATGCGCGACCTGATCAACCGGGGCGCCATGACCGGACCGCGCATGTTCGTCGCCGGCTATGGGCTCTACCCCACGATGTCGCCCTTCCAGGACGCGCCGCGGGCCACCGCCGGCGGCCTCGCCGACGGCGTGGATCAGGTCATGCGCGCGGCGCGCCAGCAGATCGCGGCCGGGGCCGACGTGATCAAAGTCTATGGCTCGACCGGCAGCGCCGACGACGTGACCGGATACCAGACCTTCACCTACGAGGAGATGAAGGCCGCAGTGGACATCGCGCGCGAGCGGGGCAAGCGCGTGTCCGTCCACTCCTACGGCCCCGACGGCGCGCGCGACGCCGTGCGCGCGGGCGCAAGCTCGGTGGAACACGCCATCGACATCGACGACGCCACGCTCCGCGAGATGGCGAAGCGCGGCGTCACCTACGTTCCCACCGTCGATCACAATCGCTACTACGCGGAGCACGCCGCCGAGTTCGGCTATGGGGACTCCGCCGTGGCGCACCTCAACGCCTACCGGGCGAGGAATCTCGAGACGGTGCGGCGGGCGTTTCGGGCGCGCGTCCCGATCGCGATGGGATCGGATGCGGTCTTCACGATGTTCGGAGAGAACACGCGCGAGCTGGGCTGGTTCGTGAAGGCGGGCATGACGCCGTCGCAGGCGTTGGCGACCGCGACGGGGAACGCGGCGGCGCTCCTGGGCATGGGGAAAGAGCTGGGCGCCGTGGCGCCGGGATATTACGCTGACCTGGTCGCGGTCGATGGAGATCCGGTTTCGGACATCGGGGCGGTGATCAACGGTGTGCGCTGGGTGATGAAGGGCGGGCAGGTCGTCGTGGATCGCACCGGCGAGCTCGTGCCCTAGGGATCCCGGCCCTACCGCGCGCCGGGTGTTGCGACCCCTGGCCTGAGTCCTAGCCGGGCCAGATACCGCTCGTCTCCCACGTTGTGAAGCTTCCAGTATTCGAGCCGATCGGAGCCCGCCAGCTCTCCCGAATCGTTGCTGTCCGCGCTCAAGCCCGAGCGCGCGCCTGGGCTCGCGTTCCCGCCTGCCCGCGACGATGGTGAGGCAGCGGCGCTCTTCCAATCCCAACGGACGATGCGGTGCGGGTAGGCGGTCTCGATGAAGAAGAGTCCCTCCGAGCCGTTCGCGATCGCCACGGAGTAGACGCGGGCGCTGAACCGGCCCGCCGGCACCACGACGCTCGGCGTGGCCGCGAGCCGCTCGATCCTGGCCGAGGTCCAGAGTAGGGGCTGGTGCGTGAGCCTCCTGCGGAAAGCGCTCGGCAGGAAGGGAACCGTTCTGCTCTCGCCCGCCCGCAGATAATCCCCGTTCAAGCCGCGCAGCCGGACGAACAGCTCCTCCTCCAGGAGCCCTCCCTTCGGCCGCGGCACCGACCGGACGGCGGATTCATCCTCGAAATAGCTCGAGAGCTTCTGATCCACCAGTGCGGGTGTGAGCCGCAGCTCCTCGTAGACGTTCCCGCACCACTCGGTGCTGGAGAAGGAGACCTTCACCGGATCGAAGGTATCGCTCCGGACGAAAAGCGAGGTCATGGTGTTGTAGTCGTAGATCCCGGTCTGAAAGTCCCGCACGAGGTTCAGCTTCAGGACGTCGAAGGTGTCGCCGGGGTTCCGGGCGGGATTGTCCACCTTCACGTTCTTGGCTCTGCTGAAGGGCTCGGTGACGTAGACGGCGACGGCCTGTCCGCGGCGCTTCTGCCCGTAGCGGGTGAGCGTGTAGCGATAGCCGTCCAGCTCGGCCTTGCCGTCGTGCCAGTACGCGCCGAACGCGGAATCCGGCTCGGTAGCGACAGACGCGGGCGGCACGGGCGGCGCGCCCAGGACGAGCGCGAGCAAGAGCCCGGCGGCGGCATGGCGAAGTCTCACGACGGCTCCTTTCCGGTGGGCGCGAAGAACGAGATTCCCCGGACATTCTCGTCGATCTTGAGGGGATTGTGCATCGAGGGGAAGGCGCGCGCCCCGCAATCCAGACGTTCGCAGAGGCGGCAGGTGATCCCCACGGGCACCACGCCGGCGGGATTCGAAAGGTCCATGCCGTCCGCGTAGACCAGCCGGCGGGCCGACTCGATGTCGCACCCCAGCTCGATCGCATAGAGAATCTCGGGCGCGTGGAACCCGCCCCGGTGCTTGCGGATGGTGCGTCCGATCGAAAAGAAGGTGCGGCCATCCGGAAGCCGGGCGATCTGCACTCGGATCACGTTCGGACGAAGGAACGCCGCGTGCACGTTCCAGAGCGGGCAGAGCCCTCCGAAGCGGGGGAAGTGGATCCCGGTGGCGCTGAATTTCTTCGAGATGTTCCCCGCGATGTCGATCCGCACCATGTGAAAGGGCACCCCCTCGGCGCCTTTCCGCTGCAGGGACGTGAGGCGGTGGCAGACCTGTTCGTAGTTCACGCGAAAGCGGTGCTGCAGGAGATCCAGGTCGTAGCGCTCTTCCTCAGCCGCGCGCAGGAACTCCGCGTAGGGCATCAGCACCGCCCCCGAGAAGTAGTTCGCCAGCGCCACGCGGCTCAGGGCCCGGGACTCGTCCGAGGTGAGATCGGGCTGGCGTGTGATGCGGTCGATCACGCTCGAGCAGTCGAGGAGCCCGATCTGGTAGGCGAGCTGGAAGTTCCTCGAGCCGCGGCGGAGCACCTCCGAGATCCTCAGCTCCCGGCGCGCGGGGATGAACTGGCGCACGGCGGAGCCCATCTCTCCCACCTTGAGCACGTGGACGCTCACACCGTGTTTCTTCTGGAGGTAGCTCGCCATCGAGCCGAATAGGTCTTCGCCTTCGAGCTTGGCCTCGGTCCAGAGCCGCTCGGCTTCAGCTTCCAGCTCGGGGAAATGATTCCGGTGGCGCTGGATCAGATCCGTGACCTGCTCCGAGACCATTCCCCCGCGGTCGATTCCGGTCAGATCCTGCCGGTCCAGCACCTCCGCCGCCAACGTCGCTGCCGAACCGCGGGTCTCGATGAACGCATGATGGAGGTGGAGCACTGCGCGCGCGATCTCGGGATTTCCGCCCACGAACTCGCGCGTCTCGGCTTCCGAGGGAACGTTTCCCTCGAACACCGGGTCGCCGAACACCTCCATGAGGACCGCCGCGAGCTTGGTGTCCTCGCCCTCCGCGAACGTCTTCAAGTCCAGGTCGGTGAATTGCGCGAGCCGGATCAGGAGATTCGCGCTGATCGGACGACGGTCGTGCTCGATCAAGTTGAGATAGCTCGTAGAGATACCCAGACGCTCAGCCATCGAGGTCTGGGAGAGGCCTTCGCGCACTCGCAAGGCGCGTATTCGCTTGCCCAGGTGCCGGATCGATTTCATGGAGATATTTTACTAGATTTCGCTTTTTACAACAATACTTAACAATTAGTTTCCATCTTAACTATTTATTTAACAATTAGTTATTGCCTAGGCCTCACAATGTTGTTAAGATTGTCCACATGGAAACGCGCAACGCAATCCAGGCTGGCGCCCTGAAGATCGAGGTCCCGGTCAAAGAGCGCTTCGAACAGGTTCTGACCGCCGAAGCGCTCGGCTTCCTGGAGGATCTCGCGCGGAGGTTCGCGCCCCAGATCCGCGAGGCGCTGGACCGCCGGGTACTACGCCAGGAGCGGCTCGCCAAAGGGGAGCGGCTCACGTTCTTGGCCGAGACCGAATCGGTTCGCGCCAAGGACTGGAAGATCGCGCCGGTCCCGCGCGATCTCGCCAAGCGCGTCGTCGAGATCACGGGCCCCACGGACCGGAAGATGGTGATCAACGCGCTCAACTCGTGCGCCGACGTCTTCATGGCGGACTTCGAGGACGCGACCTCTCCGACGTGGGATAACCTGATCGAAGGACAGCTCAACCTTCGCGACGCGGTCCGCCGCGAACTCTCTTTCGATGATCCGGCGACGGGAAAACAGTACCGCCTGAACCCGAAGACCGCCGTGCTCGTGGTGCGTCCGCGAGGACTCCACCTGCCCGAGCGCCACGCGACGCTGGACGGAACGCCCATTCCCGGATCGCTGCTCGACTTCGGCCTCTACTTGTTCCACAACGCGCACGAGCTGCTCGCGCGCAATACCGGCCCCTATTTCTATCTCCCGAAGCTCGAGAGCCATCGCGAGGCGCGGATCTGGAACGAGATCTTCCTGTTCGCCGAAGAGGCGCTCCGGCTCGAGCCGGGAACGATCAAGGCCACCGTGCTGATCGAGACCCTCCCGGCCGCGTTCGAGATGGACGAGATCCTCTACGAATTGAAGGAGCATTCGGCCGGGCTGAACTGCGGCCGCTGGGACTACATCTTCAGCTTCATCAAGACGCGTCAGCACGATCCCGCGGCCGTATTGCCCGACCGCTCGCAGGTCACCATGGAGCAGCCCTGCATGCGGGCGTACACGCAGCTCGCCATCCGCACGTGCCACCGTCGGGGCGTCCATTCCATGGGGGGGATGGCCGCGCAGATCCCGATCAAGAACGACGAGGCGCAAAACCAGGCCGCGCTCGACAAGGTGCGCGCGGACAAGCTCCGTGAGGTGCGGGACGGCCACGACGGAACCTGGGTGGCCCATCCGGGTCTCGTGCCCATCGCGCGCGAGGTGTTCGAGGCGCACATGAAGGGCCCAAACCAGCTCGACCGGCTCCGCGAGGACGTGCGTGTGAATGCCGCCGACCTCCTGCAAGTGCCGCAAGGGACTCGGACCGAGGAGGGTCTGAGGCTCAACGTGAGGGTCGGTATCCAATACATGGAGTCCTGGCTCCGCGGCCTGGGCTGTGTCCCGCTTTACTCTCTGATGGAAGACGCCGCCACCGCCGAGATCTCACGCGCGCAGGTGTGGCAATGGCTCCGCCACGGGGCCGCTCTCGAGGACGGCCGCCGCGTCACGCCGGACCTGATCCGCGCGATCATCGACGACGAGATGAAACGGATCGAAGGGGAAGTGGGACCGGCCCGCTTCGGGAAGGGCCGCTTCACGGAAGCGCGCGCCCTCTTCGAGCGGATCTCGACGGCTCCCGCCCTCGAGACATTCCTGACGCTCCCCGCTTACGACGCACTGGACCGCGGCTCCAAGGACGCCGCTCACGAACGAATCCAATGAAAACCAACCGGAGTGCCCCAGCCAGAGGAGAAGCTCTCATGCCGGCAACGCGCGAACGGCGTACCAACGTGAATCGACTCACCACCCGGCGGAATGGAAATGCGGGGCGCTGGGACGGAATCGTGCGCCCCTACTCCGAAGCGGAGGTAGAGCGCCTGCGCGGAACCGTGCGCGTGGAGCACACGCTCGCCCGGATCGGCGCGTTGCGCCTTTGGGACCTCGTCACGAAGCAGGATTACGTCGCCGCCCTCGGCGCGCTCACGGGGAATCAGGCCGTGCAGCAAGTAAAGGCGGGGCTCCAGGCGATCTACCTCAGCGGCTGGCAGGTGGCGGCCGACGCCAACCTGTCGGGGCAGACGTATCCCGATCAGAGCCTCTACCCCGCGAACAGCGTTCCGAGCGTCGTGCGCCGAATCAATCAGGCGCTCCTTCGGGCGGACCAGATCGAGCATGCGGAAGCGCTGGAGAAGGGGAAGGCGAACGGAAACGGGAAGGCGAAGGCGAACGGAAACGGGAATGGAAACGGGAACGGGAGCACGGAGCGCCACTGGCTGGCCCCCATCGTCGCCGACGCCGAAGCGGGCTTCGGCGGGCCCCTGAACGCCTTCGAGCTGATGAAAGGCATGATCGAGGCGGGCGCCGCGGGCGTTCACTTCGAGGACCAGCTCTCGTCGGAGAAGAAGTGCGGGCATCTCGGCGGGAAGGTGCTCATCCCGACCGGAGCCTTCATCCGGACCCTGGTGGCGGCGAGGCTCGCGGCCGACGTGATGGACGTGCCGACGATCATCGTCGCGAGGACCGACGCCGACAGCGCCAAGCTCCTGACGAGCGACGTGGACGAGCGCGACCGGCCGTTCCTGACCGGCGAGCGCACGCCCGAGGGCTTCTACCGCATGCGAGGCGGGCTCGAATGCGCGATCGCGCGCGCGGTGGCCTACGCTCCTTACGCGGATCTCCTCTGGTGCGAGACCTCGACGCCCGATCTGGAGGAGGCGCGCCAGTTCGCCGAAGGCGTCCATGCCCGCTTCCCGGGGAAAATGCTCGCCTATAACTGCTCCCCCTCGTTCAACTGGAAGGCCAAGCTCGATCAGGCCGCCATCGCCACGTTCCAGAAGGAGTTGGCGGCCATGGGCTACAAGTTCCAGTTCGTGACGCTCGCCGGATTCCACGTTCTGAACCACGGCATGTTCGAGCTGGCGCGCGCCTACCGCGAGCGTGGCATGGCCGCGTACTCGGAGCTTCAGGAGGCCGAATTCGCGTCGGAGGCGCACGGCTACTCCGCGACGCGCCATCAGCGCGAGGTGGGCACCGGATACTTCGATCAGGTGATCCAGACGATCACCGGCGGGGAGTCCTCCACCATGGCGCTCCAGGGCTCGACCGAAAAAGCCCAGTTCTGATTCGATTGCCCCCTTCGCGACGCTGGGTCTAGACTCGACGCTCGGCCGATTCGCGGCCGGGCGTCAGCATCCCGGCTATAACGAAGGAGGCATCGATGGCAACCGCGACCGAGGACCGGATTCGCGAGATCGAGCAGCTCGAGCAGGAGCTGATCGAGAGGCATGAAAGGCTCGCGGAGATGAAGCGCGAGCTTCCGCCCCAGGAAGTCCAGGACTACACGCTGCAATCCCAGAAGGGCCCCGTCAGGCTCTCCGAGCTTTTCGAGGGCAAGCCGGACCTCCTCGTCATTCACAACATGGGCCGCGGCTGCACGTACTGCACGCTCTGGGCCGACGGATTCAACGGGGCGCACCAGCACCTGGAGAACCGCGCCGGGTTCGTGGTGGTCTCGCCGGATCCGCTCGACGTGCAGCGCGAGTTCGCCGAGAGCCGCGGCTGGAAATTCCGCATGGCCTCGGGGCAGGGCTCGACCTTCATCGAGGACATGGGATTCCGGAGCGAGAAGGGCTGGATGCCCGGCGTTTCGACCTTCTACCGCGACAAGGGGAAGATCATGCGCGTCGCCAAGGCGCCGTTCGGTCCTGGCGATCCCTTCTGCGGCGTCTGGCACCTCCTCGCCCTGCTGAAGAGCGGGCCGGGAGACTGGCACCCGAAGTACAAGTACTAGCGCGACGCGGGGCGAGCCTCCCCGCGCGCGCCCGAGGCCCCGATGCCCAGCCCGCGCGCGGCCAGCGTGGAGGCTTCCGAGCGGAATGCCTTGAGATCCTTGTGCCCTCCCGCGTGGATCGAGTTCGTGAGGAGCACGAAGTAGGCATCGTTCACGGGATCGATCCACATCGAGACCCCCGTGAAGCCGGTGTGCCCGTAGGAATCCTTCGAGAAGAGCGATCCTCGAGGGGCTGAGTAAGGGCTCTCGATGTCGAAACCCAGTCCGCGCCGCGAAGCGACCGCCGGCGGGCATTGATTCGTGGTCATGAGGCGCACCGCTTCCGCGCTCAGGATCCGCCGGCGCCCGTCCATCCCCCCGCGCAGGAGCATCGCGCAGAAGCGCTCCGTCTCCTCCGCCGTCCCAAACACGCCCGCGTTCCCCGCGACGCCCGCCATCGCGCGCGACCTCGCGCGCGGATCGTGGACGCGGCCACGGAGCCAGGGGCCCCGGTCCCCGTGGAGCCGCGTCGTGGGGGCGACGCGCGGCCGTTGCTTGGCGCGCGTGCCGAACATGGTGTCGCGGAAGCGGAGCGGCGCGAAGATCCTCTCCCTAGCCAGGCGGTCGAGCCCTTTTCCCGCGACGCGCTCGATGACGCCCTGCGCCAGCATGTAGCCGACGTCGCTGTAGATCACGCGCTCGCCCGGCGCGGCGGCGAGCGGCTCGCGGGCGATTGCGGCGAAGAGGCGCGGCTTCCCCCCGCGGTAATCCTCGAGCGGGTTCATCGCCGGAAGGCCGCTCGTGTGGGTGAGGAGCGCGCGCAACGTGAGCGAGCCGCCCGGGGTCCCTCGCGTCTCCTCGAGATGGCGCTCCACCGGATCGTCGAGGCGAACGGCGCCTAGGACCGCGAGCTCCACCAGGAGGGGCGCCGTCACCATGGGCTTGGTCAGGGATGCGAGATCGAAGATGGTGCGCTCGGTCATCGTCTCGGGCCGCGGCGCGAGCGCGCGCAGGCCGATCGCCTCGCGATGGACCGAGCCGCCGGCGCGTCCGACCGCGAACACGGCTCCGGGCACAAGGCCCTGCTCGATCTGCGTCTTAAGATAGGAGCGGAGCGGCTCGAAGGAGCGGGAACGCTCGAGAGCCGGAGAGGCGCTTGCGCGTGACATGGTCCGGCAGCTTAGCGGATTTC
This sequence comes from Candidatus Eiseniibacteriota bacterium, assembly GCA_041484545.1. Taxonomy (GTDB): domain Bacteria; phylum Eisenbacteria; class RBG-16-71-46; order SZUA-252; family SZUA-252; genus WS-7. The sequence goes on from JBGPHU010000061.1 coordinate 10,153, forward strand.
GCTCGCAAGGGCTGGCCTTACTCTCTAGCCTTTCCCTGCCATGATTCCGCTCAAGGATCGAAATCCTTCCGGGACCTTCCCCGGTGTCACCCTCACGTTGATCCTGATCAACGTGTTCGTGTTCCTGTACGAACTGAGTCTCGGACCGGGGGTGACCTCTCTCATCAAGCACTACGCCTTGATCCCGGCCGAAGTGGCGGGGAGCGTCAGCTACGGATCCGTGAACTTCTCCGACACGGTCAAGCCGTTCTTCACCTCGATGTTCCTGCACGGCGGCTGGCTTCACGTGATCATGAACATGTGGTTCCTCTGGATCTTCGGCGACAACGTGGAGGACACCCTCGGCCCGGTCCGGTACCTTGTCTTCTACCTCCTTTGCGGCCTCGCGGCGTCGCTCGCGCAGTTCGCGATCCAGCCTGGATCGACTTTGCCCGTCCTCGGGGCCAGCGGCGCAATCGCCGGTGTGCTCGGCGCCTACGCGGTGCTCTTCCCCGGCGCCCGCATTGTCACGCTGGTGCCGATCTTCTTCTTTATCCAGATCCTCGATCTGCCCGCGGTGTTGATCCTAGGGTACTGGTTCGTGCTCCAGATCCTGACCGGTTCGATCGAGGCCATGAGCCCCATGAAGGGCGGCGTGGCCTGGGGCGCGCACGTCGGCGGATTCCTGGCGGGGGCGATTCTCATTCTCTTGATGAGACCAAGGAGGGTGTCCATCTAGCTACCCTGGGACCTGGGCTTCCACTCTTGACTCCAAGCGGGGCTCTGGCACAATGAGACCAGTGACGCTCCCCACAAGAAAACTCCCTAAGTAGAAGGAACACAAATGGGTAAGTCAATTCGACTGATCGTCCTCTCGCTGGCCGTCGTGGCCGCGGTGGGATACCTGATCCTCACCGGGGTAAAGCAGACGGGCATGCAATACATGTCCGTGACCGAGCTGGCTCGTCTCGACCGCGCGCCCAAGTCCGAGGGATTCCGGCTGGACGGCACCGTTTCTCCGGGGAGCGTCGTCTACGACCAGAGGGTCCCGCGGCTCCAATTCAAGATGACCGACGGCAAGGAGAAGATCGCCGTCGTCTACGACGGTCTCATGCCCGACGCGTTTGCCGACGGCCGCGAGGTCGTGGTCGAGGGCGCCTACAAGCACCAGGACCGCGCCATCTACGCCTCCAAGCTGGTGACGAAATGCCCATCCAAGTACGAAGCCAAGGGTCTGGGCAAGGACAAGTCGTGAGCCTCGGGGACCGCTCTTGAGCGAGCTCGGACGCCTCGCTCTTCTTCTCGGCTTCGGCTGCTCCTGCTTCGCCGTCGGTAGCATCGCGTGGGGGCTCCGCACGGGGCTCTCGGGGCCGCTGCGCAGCGGCCGGCGCGCGGTGTGGGCGGTCTGCGGCCTCGCGCTCTTTGCGGTGATCCTCCTCGAGCGCGCGCTCCTCGCGCGCGACATGAGCTACCGCTACGTCGCGGAGCACACGAGCAAGGACCTCCCGCTCCACTACGCCTTCAGCTCGCTCTGGGCGGGCCAGGAAGGGTCCCTTCTCCTCTGGCTCCTCATCCTGAGCGCCTACGGCTCGGCTTTCCTCTTGGCCTACCGGAAGCGCCTCGATCCCTTCTACGACGCGGTCGCGATGGTGGTCGCCTCGGTGATGATCTTCTTCACCGCGCTCCTGAGCTTCGTCTGCTCGCCGTTCCGCATCCTCGCGACCCCGCCGCCCGACGGCATGGGATTGAATCCGCTCCTGCAAGATCCCGGAATGATGATCCACCCGCCGATCCTCTACACGGGCTACGTGGGCTTCATCATTCCGTTCGGCTTCGCGATCGCGGTGCTGCTCCTCAACCGCTCGGGCACGCGCTGGATCGAGGAAGTGCGCCGGTGGACCCTTTTCTGCTGGGGATTCCTGGGCGTGGGAATCCTTCTGGGCGCGCGCTGGGCCTACATCGAGCTGGGATGGGGCGGATACTGGGGATGGGACCCGGTCGAGAACGCCTCGCTCATGCCCTGGCTGGTGGGCACCGCCTTCCTCCACTCGGTCATGATCGAGCAGCGGCGCGGGATGCTCAAGACGTGGAACATCGCGCTCATCGTGCTCACCTTCGAGCTTTCGATCTTCGGAACGTTCCTCACGCGCTCGGGCGTGCTGACGTCGGTGCACTCGTTCGCGGAATCGAACATCGGCCCGTGGTTCCTGGGATTCATCCTCCTCAGCTCCACCATCGCCACGGCTTTGATCCTCTACCGGAAGGCGCTGCTGGAAAGCGAAAATCGGATGGAGGCGATCGTCTCGCGCGAGGGGTCCTTCCTCTTCAACAACGTGCTCTTCGTGGCGCTCACGTTCGCGACCTTCCTCGGGACCACGTTCCCGGTGATCAGCGAGGCCGTGACCGGGACCAAGATCTCGGTCTCGGCGCCGTTCTTCAACCGGGTCAACGTGCCGATCGCCCTGGCGCTCCTCCTCCTGACGGGCGCCGGGCCCGTGCTCTCCTGGAAGCGCGCGACCGCCTCGGTGCTCAAGCGGAACTTCATCCTCCCGGCGTTCATGGGTGTGCTCGCCACGGCCGTCGCGATCCCGTTCGGCGCGAGCGGCGTCTATCCCTTGGTCTGCATCTTCGCCGCCGCGTTCGTCACCACCACCATCGTCATGGAGTTTGCTCGCGGCATCCAGGCGCGGAAGGACCTCGAGACCGGGGCGCTTCCGTCCCAGGTCGCGCATCTCGTCCAGAAGAACAAGCGCCGCTACGGCGGCTACATCATCCACGGTGGGATGGTGGTCCTCTTCATCGGCGTGCTGGGCTCCTCGGTGTTCCAGAAGGAGGCGCACGGACCGCTCAAGAACGGCCAGGCGCTCGCCATCGGGCCCTACACCCTGACGCTCCGCGGAGTCACCGAGCAGCAGAGGCAGAACGCCTCGCTCACCACCGCCATCCTGGACGTCTCGCGCGGCGGCAAGTTCGTCGGCACCCAGCACGCGTCCAAGGCGTTTTACAGCAAGGCCCAGCAGCCCATGACCGAGGTCGCGCTGCACTCCACGCCGGCGGAGGATCTCTACATGATCCTCGGCGGCGTGAACGAGGACGGCTCGGCTTCGATCCAGGCCTACATCAATCCATTGGTCAGCTACGTCTGGGTGGGCGGGCTCATCATGGTGTTCGGGATCTTCATCGCCGCTAGCGACAAGATGAGACTCCGCCGGGAGGAGAAGCTCGCTCCGTGAGTCGTTTCGTTCCCGCTGTCCTGCTCTTCTTCCTCATCGCCGCCTCGGCGGCTCCGTCCTCCGCGAAGCCGCGTGATCTCGCGCACGAGATCACGAGCAACATCATCTGCCCCTGCAGCTGCGGCGAAGTGCTGAGCGGATGCACGTGCGAGACCGGGAAGTCGATGCAGGCGACCGTCGAGAACGGAGTCAAGATGGGGAAGAGCAAGGACCAGATCGTGGGCGCCCTCGTGTCCCAGTACGGAGAGGTCATCCGCGGCGCGCCGAAGGCCGAAGGCTTCAACCTCATCGTGTGGGTCGCGCCGTTCGCGGCCACGCTCGCGGGGTTCGCCATCGCGTTCTTCGTCCTTCGCAAGTGGGTGCGCCGCCGGGCAGCGCTCTACGCCGCGGGCGCCCCGGGGCTCGAGGGGTCCGAACCAGAGGCCCGTCCCGACGGCACGGTCCCGTTCCCAACGGGCCGCAGCCTGGAAGGGGATCTCGACGCGCTTCGCCGGCGCGCCGAGGAGGAGCTTGGGGAAATGAGGCGCAAGCGATGACCGGCCATTGGGTCGTCTTCGGCGCTCAGATTCTCCTCGTCGGAATCGTCGCCTGGTTCGTGGTCTCGCCCATCATCCTTCGTCGCGGAGAGCGCGCCTGGGAAGAATCCCGCGAAGAGGCCTTGCTCCGCTCCATCGGAGAGCGCAAGGCGCGGCTTTATACCAGCATCGTGGAGTTGGATTTCGATCGCGATTCCGGGAAACTATCGCCCGAGGATCATGCGCGCATGCGCGCCGAGGCCATGAACGAGGTGGTGGGCGTGCTGCGCGAGGAGGAGTCGCTCGGAGGTGGCCCGCGCCCGCGGCCCTCCGTGATCGAGGGAGGAGATTCGGTGGAACGGATGATCGAGGAGTACAAGCGCGCGACACGCGCGAGGACGCGCCAGCCATGAGGCGGCTCGCCCTCGCGCTCCTCGCGCCTCGCGTGGCGTCCCTGGCTGCGGCCGTGCTCGCGGCCGCCCTCGCGTTTCCTGCCGGCGCGTTCGCGCTCACGATCCAGGGCTCGGTCACGAAGGGGGATCAACGGACCCCGGTTGCCGGCCAGACCGTGCAGATCCACGTGGTCCGCGGCGAGGAAGAGCTGAAGGGTGAAACCACGCAAACCGATGCCCGAGGCGGATACCGGTTCACGGGTCTCAAACAGGATCCCGCGCTTTCCTACTACGTCTCCACCGAGTACGAGAACGCCTTCTACACCGAAGGGCCCATCGAAACGGGGACCGGCGAGACCGCGAGCCAGGACTTCACGGTCTACGACGTCGGACGCGACATCTCCGCCGTCCAGGTGAAGAACCACCACATCATTGTCGAGCGGAAGCCCGACGCCTTCCACGTCACCGAGATCATGATCTTCGAGAACAAGGCGAAAACGGCCTACCTGGGCACCGGGCCGGACCACGCCGAGAACGCGGGCGCGCGGGTCGGGCTTCCCGCCTCGATCGACGGCTTCCAGCAGGGAATGGGGGGCGATCCCCAGACCACCCACGTGAGGGGGCGCGAGCTCTCGAGCGAGCGTCCCATTCCGCCCGGGGTGCGCCCATTCAGCTTCACGTACCGCATTCCGCTCACGGGACGGATCGACCTGAGCCACCGTCTCTATTTCCCGACCGCCTCGTTCGTGGTGCTCCTCGACGACCCGAAGCTCAAGCTGGAATCGAAGTCGCTCCAGTACGGCGGCGTGCGGGACCAGGGAGGCAAGCAGTACGCGGTGTACAACGGCTCCACGTTCGGCGTTGGACAGGAGATTTCGGTCCGCATCGGAGGCGCCGGGTTCTGGTCGAACCCCAAGATCTATCCCTGGGTCGCGGCCCCCTTCCTGATTGTCGGCGCGCTCTGGTTCGGCGCGGCCCGGGGCAAGCGGGCTCGCGCGGAAGCGCGCGCGGCCGAGAGCGCGGGACGCCCGCGGATGGCGGAGCCTTCGCGCCGCGCCCAGGCGTCCGAATCCGCGCCCTCGCCCAGGTCCGCGCGGGTCGCGACGCTCCCCATGGCCCGGGCTGCCGGCGCACCCTCCACCGACGCCGATTTTCGCAAAGCCTACCTCATGCTGATCGCGGCGCTCGACGAGGGGCTGGAGCGCGGGGAGTTCACGCGCGAGACGCACGGCTTGATCCGTCAAAATCTCAAGCGGCGGCTCCAAGCTCTACTCGCCGAGGAACCGGCGAGCGGCGCTCGCTGACGCCACCGCGTTGACGCCCGCCCCCGCGGTGACGCTCGCGGCGCGCGACATCGAGAAGCGCTTCGAACATCGCACCGTCCTTCGTGGGGCCTCGCTTACGCTTCATTCCGGCGAGATCGTGGTTCTCCGCGGCGCGAACGGCTCCGGCAAGACCACCTTCGCCCGCATTCTCGCCACCGCCCTCGCCGCCGACAAAGGCGAGGTGACGCTGGACGGCCGCTCCGTCCGCCGGTCGCTCCGGGACGCGCGCCGCGCGATCGGGTTCCTGAGCCACCGCC
>JBGPHU010000062.1:0-15415 GCA_041484545.1 Candidatus Eiseniibacteriota bacterium
AGGAGCACGGCTTCGAGCGCGAGCACGTGATCGCCCTGGAATACCTGGGAGACGTCGCGCTCGATCAATTCGACAATCAGTCCGCCATCGAGCGCTACGACCAGGCGCTCCTTCTCGCCGAGAGGCTCGCGCCCGAGGGGGATCTGATCCCCGAGCTGTGCCGTCGCATCGCCGAGGTGCACGTGCGGATCGGGGAGCCCAACCGCGCGCTGGTCACCTGCGAGCGCGGCCTCAGAATCGCGCGCCGCATCAACGACCGCTTCGAGGAGGCGGCGACCTGCCGCGTCATGGCGATGGCCCACATGATCCTCGGCCACCGCGAGCGTGCGCTGCGCGCGGCGCGGGAAGGCGCCCAGCTCCTCCGCAAGCTCGAGGCCATGTACGAGCTGATCCGGATCCTGGTCTGGAGCGGAGAGACCCTTCTCTCGGGAAAGGACCCCGAGGAGCGCGGCCTGGGACGGGATCACCTCTGGGAAGCGCGCAGCCTGGCGATGACCATGAACCTCGAACGCTGGGTGGAGCGCACCGAAAAAGGCCTCGGCGTGGAGCTCTTGCCCTTGGCGGCCGCCGCTTCCGGCAGCGGCGAAAAGCAGGTGGAGATCCCCGAGGGCGCGGACCCCGAATGCTTCCGGTTCGGCATCGTCACGCAGGACGCTCGCATCGCGGACCTGATCCGCATCCTCGCGCGCGCGGCCACGAGCCGCCTCCCGATCCTGATTCTCGGGGAGCGGGGAAGCGGGCGGGAGCTGCTCGCGCGCGCGGCCTATGAGTTGGGAGACCGGCGCGACCGGCCGTTCATGGTGGGACGGTGCTCCACGCTGCCGGACGGACACTTAGACGCCGACCTCTTCGGGCACGATCGCGCAGGCGGGCCGACCGCCGCGATGAAGCCCGGGCTCTTCGAGGGCGCGAACGGGGGCGTGATCTACTTAGACGAGGTGAGCGAGCTTCTCGTCGGGGCGCAGGCCAAGCTTCTCCGGGTGATCGAGATGGGCGAGCTGCGCCGCCTGGGCGCGGCGGGCGTGCGCCATGTGGACGTCCGCGTCGTGGCGGCTTCGACACGGGATCTCGCGGGCCTCGTGCGCCGCGGGCTCTTCCGAGACGATCTCTACTACCGGCTGAACGGCATCCGGCTCGAAGTCCCGCCGCTCCGTGACCGGCCGGGCGACATCGAGCTGATCGGAAAATATCTCCTCGAGCGAGCGTGCGCCAACGCCGGAAAACGGATTTCCTTCACCGGTGATGCATGGGCGCAATTCCGCGGCCATCCCTGGCCGGGAAACGTTCAGGAGCTGAAGAGCACGATCGAGCGCTCCGTCTCCGTCGCGAGCGACGGGGACCTGGTCGGGGCCGAGCTGGTTCCGCTGCGCCCCGCGCGTCGCGCCGGGCGCGTTCTCTCGGCGACCGAGACGTCGCGTGGGGAGAACCACACCGAGCGGGAGCAGATCGTGACCGCGCTTCGCGCCCACCGCGGAAACCAATCCGAGGCGGCGAGGAGCCTGGGCGGGATGAAGCGCACCACGCTTCTCTACAAGATGAAGAAGCTCGACATCCGCCCCGAGGAGTACGGATAGCGGGACGACCGGGCCGCGCCCCGCCGGCCCGGGATCGACGCCCCGCGCTTGACCCTTCCGACGCCATCCCCCTATACTCGCGCCGCACGCGCATGTGTTAAGAAGCGCTCCATCAACCCCTTGTCCTGATCCACGCCGGGCCTCTCGCGGTCCGCGCGATATCCTGATCACACCGAGCATTCCCGGATCGAGGAGCGGCGGATGATCACCGAGCTGATGAAGGGCCTTTCCATCACGCTGTCTCACTTCTTCAAGAAGCCGGTCACGCTCCAGTATCCCGACGTGAGGATGGAGATGTACCCGCGGTTCCGCGGTCTGCACGAGCTCCATCGCTACGAGAACGGCCTCGAACGCTGCGTCTGCTGCGGTCTCTGCGCGGCGGTATGTCCGGCCGATGCGATCTACATGGAAGCGGCCGAGAACTCCGAGACCAAGCGCTACTCCGCGGGGGAGCGCTACGCGAAACGCTACGACATCGACATGCTGCGGTGCATCTTCTGCGGCTATTGCGAGGAGGCGTGCCCGGAAGACGCCATCTTCCTCGGGCACAATTTCGAGCTCTCCGACTACTCGCGTGATTCCTTCGTCTACTCCAAGGAGCAGCTCCTGGTGCCGGTCGGCCAGACCCACACTCCCGGTATCGTGCGCGGGCGCTAGCCGCCCGGAACGCGCGAGCGCGAGGCGCCATTGCCCGAGGGCTTGATCCTCGCACTGGGCTCCGGCCTCGTCGCGGGGCTTGCGAACGTAGCGGGCGGGCTTCTCGCCCTGAGCCGGCGGAGCTGGGACCGCGTCCGCCAGAGCTACCTCGTGGCCGCCGGCGCGGGCTACATGCTCGCCGCGGTGCTCCTTCGCATGACCCCCGAGAGCTACCGGATCGCCGCCTTGCACCGGACGCCGGGGCTCGCGGTCGGGACGCTCCTCCTCCTGGGCTACCTCTTCGTGCACGCCGCGGAACACGTGCTGGTCGGTCACTTCCACTTCGGCGAGGAAACGCACCACGAGCACTGGGTCGAGCCCGTCGTGGGCACGACCGCGCTCCTGGGACTCCTCCTCCACGCGTTCTTCGACGGGGTCTCGATCGGCTCCGGGTTCCTCGTGAAGCCGGAGCTGGGAATCCTGGTTGCGATCGCGATTTTCCTGCACAAGGTGCCCGAAGGCTTCACGGTCGCCTCGATCATGACGGCGGCCGGCCGTTCCCCGCGCGAAGCCGGGTGGAGCGCGGCCTGGCTCGGGATCGCGACGCTCCTGGGCGTCGCCATCATCTCGCACTGGCCGGGAATGGTCGGCTTCGCGCTCCCGTTCTCGGCAGGGGCGACCCTCTATGTGGCGGCCTCCGATCTCATCCCGGTCGTCAACGAGACCAAGGGGATCCGCATGGCCCTGTGGGTTTTCGGCGGCGTGGTCTTCTTCTATTGCACCGAAGCTCTACTGGGTTCCCTGGGTCTGTGATTGACGGTGCGGGGACCGGCTGGTAAATTGACGGCGGGTCTCTTTCCTGAGTAGCCACAAGAGCTTGGCGCGATCCAGGGCCAGGCCCGCGAGAGGTGGGTCGTCATGGGCATCGAAGAACTGGTTCCGGACGGAATTCTGACGACGACCGTCGAGAAGATGGTCAACTGGGCGCGCCGGTCCTCGCTCTGGCCCGCGACATTCGGCCTCGCGTGCTGCGCGATCGAGATGATGGCGAGCAGCGCGGCGCGGTACGACCTGGCCCGCTTCGGGGCAGAGGTCTTTCGCGCGTCGCCGCGTCAAGCGGATCTCATGATCGTCGCCGGCCGCGTGAGCAAGAAGATGGCGCCGGTGCTCAAGCGGATCTACGACCAGATGCCCGAGCCCAAGTGGGTCATCTCCATGGGCGCGTGCGCCTCGTGCGGCGGCATCTTCAACAACTACGCCATCGTCCAGGGCGTGGACACGGTGGTGCCGGTGGACGTCTACGTGCCCGGCTGCCCGCCGCGCCCCGAAGCGCTCATCTACGGCATCATGAAGTTACAGGAAAAGATCGACCGCCAGCCCCTCAAGCGGCCGGCCCCGGCGGCCGAGAGCGAGCCTCCCGCGGCGACCGAGGCGAGCAACGCCGGCGCCTGATTCGAATGACCACCGCGACTACCCCCGAATTCAAGACCATCACGCTCAACATGGGGCCGCAGCACCCCTCGACGCACGGGGTGCTCCGCCTGGTGATCGAGCTGGACGGCGAGACCGTGGTCTCTCTCAAACCGGTGGTCGGCTATCTCCACACCGGGATGGAGAAGTCCATGGAGTCGAAGAACTATCACAAATCGATCACCGTGACCGACCGGATGGACTATCTGTCTCCCCTCGGGAACAACATGGCCTACGTCGCGGCGGTCGAGAAGCTGATGAATCTCACCATCCCCGAGCGCGCGCAGGTGCTCCGCGTCATCCTCCTCGAGCTGACGCGCATCTCCTCGCATTTGGTCTGGCTCGGGACCCACGCGATCGACCTGGGCGCGATGAGCGTCTTCCTGTACTGCTTCCGCGAGCGCGAGAAGCTCCTGGACGTGAACGACCTGGTGGCAGGCTCGCGCCTCACCCCGAGCTACTTCCGCGTGGGCGGTTTCTATCAGGACGTGCCGGACCCGTTCGTGCCGCACGTGCGGAAATTCCTCGAGGAGTTCCCGACGGCGCTGGCCGAGTACCAAGATCTCCTGACGAAAAACAGGATCTGGATGAAGCGCACGATCGGCGTCGGCCTCCTGAGCGCCGAGCGGGCGATCAACCTGGCGCTGACGGGGCCCACGCTGCGGGGGAGCGGCGTCCGCTACGACGTGCGCAAGGCGAAGCCCTATTCGGGATACGAAACCTATGACTTCGACGTTCCGCTGGGAAGGAACGGCGACGTCTACGATCGTTATCTGTGCAGGATCGAGGAGATGAAGCAGTCGCTCTCGATCGTCCGCCAGGGGCTGGACCGGCTCAAGCCGGGCCCGGTGCGCGCCGACAATCCCTATCTCTTCCCTGCGGACCGCACCGACGTGAAGCTCAACATGGAACAGCTGATCTACCACTTCAAGATCATGTCCCAGGGGTACACGGCGCCCCCGGGCGACGCCTACTTCTCGGTCGAGTCTCCCAAGGGTGAGCTGGGCTTCTACGTCGTGAGCGACGGCACGTCCATCCCGCATCGCACGCGGGTGCGGCCTCCTTCCCTCATCAACCTCCAGGCGCTCGAGGACATGTGCATCGGGCGCATGGTGTCCGACGTCGTGGCCTGCATCGGGAGCATCGATATCGTTCTGGGGGAGGTGGATCGCTGATGCCGACCGCGACCTTCGAGCCGGTGATCACCAAGACCATGCAGCTGCCCGATTCGCACACCATCGGGGTGTACCGGAAGCACGGCGGATATGAGGGGCTGGCGATGGCACTCAAGAAGTCGCCCGACGAGGTCATCGACCAAGTGAAGCGGTCCGGGCTGCGGGGCCGGGGCGGAGCGGGCTTCCCGACCGGGACCAAGTGGGGGTTCGTTCCGAAGGCCACCGACAAGCCGAAGTACATGTGCGTGAACGCCGACGAGAGCGAGCCCGGCGCCTTCAAGGACCGGCTCATCTGCCAGAAGGACCCGCACCAGCTTCTCGAAGGCACCCTCATCGGCTCCTACGCGATCGGCGCGAGCCGCGCCTATATCTACATCCGCGGCGAATTCGCCCACGAGGCGCGCATCCTCGAGCGCGCGATCGAAGAGGCGCGCGCGGCGGGCTTCATCGGGTCGAACATCCTGGGCTCGGGCTGGTCCTGCGAGGTCACCATGTACCTGGGCGCCGGCGCCTACATCTGCGGCGAGGAAACCGGGCTCATCGAATCGCTGGAGGGAAAGCGGGGGTGGCCTCGTCTCAAACCGCCCTTCCCGGCCCTGGTCGGACTGTTCGGGTGCCCCACGGTCGTGAACAACGTGGAGACCCTGGCCTGCGTGCCGCACATCATGAAGCTCGGATGGGAGTGGTTCAGCTCCATCGGGCCCGAGCGGAACAGCGGCCCCAAGCTCTACGGACTGAGCGGCCACGTCAATAAGCCGGGCGTCTTCGAGCTTCCGATGGGGATCCCGCTCCGCGAGCTGATCGAGAAGCATGGGGGGGGCGTTCCCGGCGGCCGTCCGATCAAGGGCGTGATCCCGGGAGGCGCCAGCTGTCCGGTGCTCCGCGGCGACGAGATCGACCTGCCCATGGACTTCGATTCCCTGACGCGCGCCGGGTCTCTGTTCGGAACCGGCACGCCGATCGTCATGGACGATACGACCTGCATGGTCCGCGCGGCGTGGATCACCGCGCGGTTCTTCGCGCACGAATCGTGCGGCCAGTGCACGCCTTGCCGCGAGGGCTGCGGCTGGATGCAGCGCCTTCTCTGGAAGATCGAGGAAGGGAAGGGGGAGGAGAGGGATCTCGACACGCTCCTCTCCGTGACGGATCAGATCGAGGGGAACACCATCTGCGCCCTGGGTGACGCGGCCGCGTGGCCGGCGCGCGGGTTCGCCAGGAAGTACCGGGACGAGTTCCTCCAGCACATCCGCGAGAAGCGCTGCCCTCTGGGCGGCGGACTCGCGTGAGGATGGGGATCGCATGGCGGCTGTGAAGGTCAAGATCGACGGGCGCGAGATCTTAGTCGAAAAGGGCACGAACCTGATCGAGGCGGCCAAGCTGGCGGGGGTGTTCGTCCCGCACTTCTGCTATCACCCGGGTCTGCCGGTGGTCGGAGTCTGCCGCATCTGCCTCTGCGAGCTGGAGGGGCGGCCCAAGCTCGTCGCCGGCTGCGCGACCGGGGTCGAGGAAGGCATGCACGTCATCACGCGCTCGCAAAAAGTCGCCGACGCGCGGAAGGCGGTCATGGAATTCCTGCTCATCCACCATCCGCTGGACTGCCCCATGTGCGACAAGGGCGGCGAGTGCACCCTGCAAGACTACACGATGCTCATGGGCCCCTCGCGGAGCCGCTTCCAGTTCGAGAAGCTCACCTGGCCGGAAGAGGACGTGGGCGGGAAGCTGGTGCTCAACAAGAACCGCTGCATCCTGTGCATGCGCTGCGTCAACCTCTGCAAGGAGGTCGCGGGGCTGGACGAGATCGCGGTGCTGAATCGCGGCGAGCAGACATTCATCGGCACGGTCGACGGGCGGATGATCGAGAACGAGCTGGCCGGGAACATCGCCGACATCTGTCCCGTGGGCGCGCTCACGAGCAAGGATTTCCGCTTCAAGGCGCGGCCCTGGGAGCTGACCAACGTGCCCTCGGTTTGTCCGCTGTGCTCCAAGGGCTGCAACATCGTGGTGGGGTATCACCCGCGCCGGAACGAGATCCTCCGGCATACGGCGCGGACCAACATGGACGTGAACCAGTGGTGGATCTGCGACCGCGGACGCGCCGGATTCCACCATGTTCACGACAAGGACCGGATCGTGGCGCCCTCGCGAAGAGGAGAACGGGGCAGGGCGGTGGTTTCCTGGAACGAGGCCCTGCCGGAGATCGCCCGCTCCCTGCGCGACATCATCGCCCGGCACGGCGCCCGCGCCGTGGGAGTGGTGGGGTCCGGAACGTTGACCAACGAGGAGCAGTACCTGGCGCGGACCATCTTCAAGGACGGCCTCGGGATCGCGCACGTAGACTTCCCGCGACGCCCCCAGAAGGAGGTCGTCTACAAGAAGTTCACGATCGAGGGAGATCAGGATCCCAACGCCCGCGGGGCGAAGCTGTGTGGCATGGCTCCGGCCGCGAACGGGCTGGGGGTTCGCGACATGGTTCGCGCCGCCGCCGAGGGCACGGTCAAGGCGCTGGTGTTCCTCCGCGGAGGCCCGCTCGATCTCTTCGGGGATCCCGCGATCGTCGAGCGCGCGCTCGCGAACGTGGAGCTCTGCCTGGTCCTGGACCTCGTGCCGTCGCCCGTCTCGGAGCGCGCGCACTGGATTCTGCCGGGCGTGTCCTTCGCCGAGAAGGACGGCACCTTCACCAACTCTCAGGGACGCGTGCAGCGGATCCGCAAGGTGCTCACGCTCAAGGGCGATACACGCGAGGACTGGCGGATCCTACAGGGCCTGGGACAGGCGCTCGGCGTGATCGCCGCCGCCGATCCCGACCCGGAGCGGATCTTCACCCGGCTCGCCCAGGACGTTCCGGCCTTCTCGGGGCTTTTGTACGCCAGACTCGGAGAGCTTGGTGCGCCGATCGCAGCCGCGACGGCGGACGTCGCCGTGGGGTGACGCCCGGCGCCGCCGCTCCATCCTCCAGACGCTTCCGAAGACAGATCTCCACGTTCATCTGGACGGCTCCATCCGCCCGGGGACCCTCTTCGATCTCGCGAAGACCCAGGGCGTGCGGTTGGAGGTCAAGAGCGAGGCCGACCTCGCGAAATTCCTCGCGCGCCTGACCGCGGGCGTCAGCCTCCCGACCTACCTCAAGGCCTTCGACCTCACGCTCTCCATCTTGCAGGAGCCGGAGGCGCTCGAGCGCGTCGCCTTCGAGCTGGCGGAGGACGCCCACCTGGAGAACGTGCGATACATGGAGATCCGGTACTGCCCGGCGCTCCACCTGAAGCGCGATCTCACCCTCCACGGAACCGTGGACGCGGTGCTGCGCGGCCTGTCCGAAGCGGGAAGACGCTACGGGATCCAGACCGGCGCCATCATCTGCGGCATCCGGCACCTGAGCCCGAAGCTCTCGCTCGAGCTGGCGGACCTGGCGGTGGACTACGTCGGGCGCGGCGTGGTCGGATTCGATCTCGCGGGGGCGGAGAAGGACTATCCCGCGAAGGCGCACCGCGAAGCCTTCGACCGCGTTCTTCGCAACAACGTGAACGTGACCGTCCACGCGGGCGAGGCGTTCGGCCCGGGGAGCATCCGCCAGGCGCTGCACTACTGCGGCGCCCACCGGATCGGCCACGGCACGCGGCTCCGCGAGGACCGGCTGACGCTCGACTACGTGAACGACCACCGGATCCCGCTCGAGATGTGCCTCACGTCGAACGTGCAGACGCAGGCCTCGCCCTCTCTCGAGGAGCATCCCTTCCGCGAATATCTGAAGATGGGGGTGCGGGTCACCCTGAACACCGACAACCGGCTCGTCTCCTCCACCACGATGACCGATGAGCTGGACCGGGCCGTGGACACGTTCGATCTGGACCCGATCGACGTCCGGCAGGTTCTTCTGAACGGGTTCAAGTCGGCCTTCGTGCCGTACACGGAAAAAGGAGAGCTTCTGAGACGGGCCGTGCTCGAGATCGACCAGGGGCTCACACGGTCCGAGATCGCGACGACAGAATCCGAGCGCGACCTTCTCTGACCTCCCGCATCCAAAGACCCACGGGCCGCGCTTGAATGAGCCGGCCCAGTCCCCTAGTATCATGACGGTGAGGATAGAGCCATGAACCAAATGGGTCGCGCTGCTGGGCCTCTGCCTTCGGTTTCAGGCCGTCGGAGCCCTGTTCCTATCTTGCAGGTGGCAACAGGGTTCTGGGCCAGCCAGGCGCTTTTGAGCGCCGTGGACTTGAAGGTCTTTACCATCCTTTTCGGCGGCCCCAAGACCGCGGCCGAGGTGGCTCAGGAGGCGGGAGCCGATCCGGCGGGCATCGAGGCTCTCCTCGACGCCAACTGCGCGCTGGGCTTTCTCCACCGGAATGGCGACCGCTACCGGAACGACGAGACCTCCAACGCCTACCTGATCGAGGGCTCTCCAGGCTCCTACGTGGAGCTGGTCCGCTTCATGAAGGACCCGCTCTTCGGAATCTGGCAGGGCCTCTCCACCACGATCCGCCAGGGGACGCCCCCGGCGCCTCCGGAAGGAATGGATTCGGTCGAGATTTCGCTCGCGCGCGGATTCCATAACGGCGCGTACGCCCTCATGATGCGACTGGCCGAAATCCTCGATCTCGAATTCAGCGCCTACTCCCGCATGCTGGACGTGGGGAGCCACACCGGCGCCGGCGCCCTCTGCCTGGCGCGCCGATACCCGCAGCTCCAGGCGACGCTCTTGGACCGCCCCGTCTTCCGCGAGCTGGCCGAGGAGTTCATCCGCTCCACCAAGCTCGAGGACCGCGTCCACTTCGAGGAAGGACAGCCGGACGAGGCCAGGCCGGGAGGGGAATACGATTTGGTCCTTCTCTCGCACCATCTCTCGCAGCGCAGCCGCTCGGCCCTTCCCGCCATCCTGGCCTCGGTGGCGCAATCGCTCAGGGCGGGCGGCATGCTCCTCGTGACCGAATTTCTTCTCGAGGATTCCAAAGCGGAGCCGCGGGAGGCCGCGCTCTTCCGGCTCAACGTCCTGGCCAACTACGGCCCGCGTTTCGCGGGCGCGCTGACTCGCTCGGAGCTTTACGCCCTTCTCGAGCAGGCCGGATTCAAGGACGTGGACATGGTCGGACTGCCGATGTTCGGGATCACGGCGATCACGGCCTGCAAGGCCTGACCGTGCGGGTCGAGCAGTTCTCGGTAGGCCCCCTCGACAACAATCTCTACCTCCTCACCGCCGACGGCACCAAGGAGGCCATCGTCATCGATCCCTCGATCGACAGCGAGGGCGTCCTTGCCGAGATTTCCCGCCGCGCGCTGGACGTGAAGCGCATTCTGCTCACCCACGCGCACATCGACCACATCCTCATGGTGAAGCGGTTCCACGAGGCCACGGGGGCGCCGGTCTGGCTCCACGAAGCGGACCGCCCGCTCTATGACCGCGGCGCCGATCAGGCGGCCGCGTTCGGGATGTCGTGGCCCGGCTCCGCTCCCATCGCCCACGCGATCGAGGAAGGCGAGGAGGTCGGAGTCGCGGGAATCCCCATCCGGGCGATCCACACGCCGGGACATTCGCCGGGCAGCGTTACCTTCGTCACTTCGGAAGGCCTGATCAGCGGGGACGTCCTGTTCCGTGGATCGGTCGGACGCACCGACCTGCCGGGCGGCGACTGGGGTCTGCTCGCGCGCACGATCCGTGAACAACTCTTTTCCCATCCCAGGGAGACCCGGGTCCTTCCCGGACACGGCCCCGAGACCACGATCGGCTTCGAGCTTCGGACCAACCCCTTCGTCGGGGAGCCGGCGCTCGAGGGGACGTAGGCCGGGATGGCCGAGCGCGCCGACGCGCTCATCATCGGCGGAGGCGTGATCGGGGCGAGCCTCGCCTATCACCTCACGCTTCGCGGCATGAGGCCGGTCGTCTTCGACAGCGGTCTCCTGGGCAGCGGCAACACGGGACGCTCCGCGGGCGGGATCCGGGCCCAGTTCACCACCGAGGTCAACATCAAGCTCTCGCTCTACTCGATCGCCTTCTACGAGCGCTTCCGCGAGATCCTCGGCGCCGATGCGGAGTTCCATCAGGTGGGATACCTCTTTCTCGCGGTCACCCCCGACCAGATGCTTCACTTTCGCGAGCGGGTCGCGTTCCAGAGGGAGTTCGGAGTGGACGTCTCGCTCCTAACCCCCGAGGAGGTGGCGGTGCGCTGGCCTTTCCTGCGTCACGACGACGTGGCGGGAGCCACCTACTCAGCCAAGGACGGCTTCGCCGGACCCTATGAGGTGACGATCGCGTTCGCGAACGCGGCCAAGCAGCGCGGCGCCGTGTTCCACGAGCAGTCCGAGGTCACCGAGATCCTGGCGGAGGGCGGACGGATCCGCGGGCTCAAGACTTCGATCGGGGAATTCTCTTCGGACGTGGTCGTGGCCGCGTGCGGCCCCGCGGTTCCGGCGCTCGTGAAGCCGCTCGGAATCGAGGTCCCGGTGGTGCCGTACCGGAGGCATCTCTACATGACGGAGACCTTTCCCGAGATTCCCGAGGACATTCCCTTCATCATCGACTCCGGCACCGGCCTCTACTTCCGCAAGGAGACCGGGGGGATCATGCTCGGCATGGTGGACAAGAGCGACCCGCCCACCTTCAGCATGAACGTGGACGACGGCTACCTGGAAAAGCTGGTCGAGGCGGCCCTGATGCGGGTCCCGCTCCTCGAGAAGGCGAACATCCTGAACGGATGGGCCGGCCTCTACGACACGACTCCGGATCACCACGCCATCGTCGGAGCGGTGGATGAGGTGAAGGGGCTCTATCTCGCGGTCGGATTCAGCGGGCACGGCTTCATGCACAGCCCCGCGATCGGCGCGTCCCTCTCGGAGATGATCGCCGACGGAGCGGCCCGGTCGGTGAACGTGGACGCGTTGAGCCTGAACCGGTTCGCCGCCGGAGCCGTGGTGGAGGAGACCAACGTCATCTGAGCTGGAAAGACTCCTCCATCCCTCCGCGCTCTACCGGGATTTCCTGGCCGCGCCGGAGCGGGTGCGCCCCTACTACCCTCTCGATTTCCGCGACCTTCCGGCGTGCGGGCGCGCGGGCGCGTCGCGCGACTATCCCGCGTCCCGGCGGTCGGCCGTGGCCTCCATCCTGCGCCGTCAGGCTTCGGCATGGGGAACCCTCGACGCATCCCGCGAGAGCCTGGAACGGTTCGAGCGGTCGGAAACGATCGTCGTGGTCTCGGGCCAGCAGCCCGGGCTCTTCGGAGGACCCCTCTACACCATCTACAAGGCGCTCACCGCGATCGCGTTCGCCGCCGAGCTCTCGCGCGCGACCGGCCGGCCGGTGGTCCCGGTCTTCTGGATCGCCTCCGACGATCACGACTTCGAGGAGTCGCGCCACGCCTTCATCGGGGACGGCGCGATCGCTTCGAAAGAGCTGGCGTATCCCCTGGACGCGGCCCCGCACGGCGTCTCCCTGGCGCGGGTGCCGCTTCAGCCGGCGGTCCTCGAGCTCATCCGCGAGGCGGACGAGGCGCTGACGGGCGCCCCGTTCCGCGCCGACGTCGTGGACCGCCTGCGGGATGCCTACGCCCCCGGGCGGGGCTGGGCCGAGGCGTTCGCGAGGCTTGCCGGGGGATGGGTCGCGCCCTGGGGCGCGCTCGTCTTCGATCCGGCCGATCCCGAGGCGAAGCGGCTGGCGCTTCCGATCTTCGAGCGCGAGATCGAGCTCCATGGACGCACCTCGGAGGCCGCTCGGGCGCGCGGGGAGGAGCTTCAAGCGGCGGGCTATCACGCGCAGATCGCGAGGACCGGGCAGGAGCTGAATCTCTTCTGGCACGAGAAGACCCGTGAGGCGCTCCGCCTTTCGCGGGACGGCACGCTGCGGCTCGCGGAGAGCGGGCGCGAGATCGGGAAGCGCGAGCTTCTGTCGAAGCTGCGCGAGCGCCCCGAGGACGCGAGCCCGGGCGTGCTGCTGCGGCCGCTCATGCAGGATTACCTCTTTCCGACCGCGGCCTATGTCGGCGGCCCCTCCGAGGTCGCCTATTGGGCTCAGGTGTACGCGCTGTACCCCCTTTTCGAGATGGATCCGCCCGCGATCGTGCCGCGTGCGGGCGCGACCATCCTGGAACCCAGGGTCGCGAAGATCCTCGAGCGCTTCGGCATCCCCTGGGACGCGCTGGCGGGCGACGTGGAGACCGTGATCCGCGACACGCTCACGAGATTTCTCCCGGTGGATTTTCCCACGCTCTTCGAGAAGGAGCGTTCGGGGTGGATCGAGAGCATGAAGCGGATCGAGAGCGCCGTGATGGCCTTCGACCCGTCGCTCAAGGCCGCCGCGGAGACCGCGACCGGGAGGGTCGTCCACGAGGGGCAGGTCCTCGAGAAGAAGCTGATGCAGGTCTGGAAGCGCCGGCACGAGGAATCCGTGCAGAAGATCCGGCGCGCGCGCGAGAGTCTCTTCCCTCACGGGGGGTTGCAGGAACGCACCATGTCGGTTCTGGGATACGCCGCCGAGCACGGGCCTCCGCTTCTGGAGGAGTTCCGCCGCAAGGTGCGGGAGCCGGGCGCCCACGCGCTCGTGACGCCGGGAGGAGCATCGTGAAGATCGGAATCACCTGTTATCCGACCCATGGAGGCTCCGGAGTCGTCGCGACCGAGTTGGGCATGGAGCTGGCGAGGCGGGGGCACGAGGTGCACTTCATCTCCTACGCGCTTCCGTTCCGGCTCAAGCAGTTCCAGGAGAACGTCGTGTTCCACGAAGTGCAGATGCTGGCGTACCCCCTTTTCCAGTACCCGCCATACACCCTGGCGCTCGCCGCGAAGCTGGCTGAGGTGGCCGACGAATACCAGCTCGACGTGCTTCACGCGCACTACGCGGTGCCTCACGCGGTCTGCGCCTATCTCGCGCGCCAAGTCATGAAATCGACCAAGCTCAAGATCGTCACCACCCTCCACGGCACCGACATCACGCTCGTGGGCGGGGATCCTTCCTTCCGCCCCCTGACCCGCTTCGGGATCGAACAGAGCGACGGAGTGACCGCGGTCTCGAGCTTTCTCCGCAAGAAGACGCTCGAGGTGTTCGAGCTGGACACGCCCATCGAGGTCATTCCCAATTTCGTGGATACAGCGAGGTTCGCGCCACGCACGGAGCGGTCGTGTTCCAAGGAACAGTTCGTGAAGAAGGGCGAGCGCCTGCTGCTCCACATCTCGAACTTCCGCGCGAGCAAGTGCGTTCCGGACGTGGTGCGGGTTTTCGCGGCCGTGCGGCGGGAGGTGCCCAGTCGCCTCCTTCTCGTGGGCGACGGCCCCGACCGCGTGCCCTCGCGGGAGGTGGCGGACGAGCTGGGCGTGACGAAGTGGATCCGCTGGCTGGGGCAGCTCGACGCGGTGGAGGACGTCATCTCGACCGCGGACCTCTTCGTCCTGCCGAGCAGGAACGAGAGTTTCGGGCTGGCGGCGCTCGAAGCGATGTCCGCCGGAGTTCCGGTCATCGCCACGACGGCCGAGGGATTACCCGAATTGGTGCGAAACGGCGAGACCGGGTATCTCCTGCCGGTCGGCGACGTGGAAGGGATGGCGCGCCGCTCGATCGAGATTCTCTCGGACGCGAAGCGGTATTCGGCGATGTCCGAAGCCGCGCGCCGCGTTGCGATCGAGCGCTACGAGGTGGAGAAGGTCATCCCGATGTACGAGGAATTCTACGGCCGCGTGCTGGGGCACTCCGTGAGAATCCCGCAGCCCTTCACGCCTCCCGACGCGCTGGCGTAGGGGCTATCGTTCCGAAACGAGAACGCGAACCTCCAACGTCGAATCGTTTCCCGCCGCGGCCGTTGCGAACTCCCGTGGAATGACGCTCCCCTTGCTCCATGAGAGCGAGTAGGTTTGCCTGGGTTCCAACTCCAACCTGAAACGTCCTTTCCGATCCGACGTGCTCATGGCGCTGAACGAGGATCGGTGTGTGGGATCCCCCGCCCAGACGGTGACCGATTCGACTGCGACCCCGGTAGCCGAGTCCCGGACGACCCCGTTCCAGAGCGTCACGGCGAGGTTTGTCTCGATGCGCTCAGGGCCGGTAATCTCGCGCTGGAACCAGCGCCTCACGAAGGGCGAGAGGTAGTCCCCCCAACCGATGACAAACGTATAGGACCCGTTCGGGAGAAGGAGCCGATAGCGGCCCTGGGAGGTCGTCGTGCCATGTGCCCGCGTCCGTACCGTATCGGGCCAGGCGACACCAGACGCTTCGACGGTGGCTCCGGAGAGCGGTCGCCCGCGTAGGATGATTCTGCCTTCAATGAGGTGTCCTGACGCAGGGAGATCCATGGTGGTATCTGAGTCGATTCTTATCCCAGGCGGACGATAACCCCCGTCGGTCGCCGGGTAATACTCCGGGAATGGCTCTGTCTGGAAATAGTAGATGCCCCGCGGGACGAACAACACATATCGGCCCCGCTTCAGCCTGGAACTCACATGGATACCGTAGCGAGTGTCCGGCGAATTTCCGAACGCCTGGACGACGCCATCACGAACGGCCTTTCCGCCCGGCCCGACAAGCCGCCCCTGGACCTTGAACCCTCCATACTGATAGTCGAGCCTCGTCGAGGAAGAGCCCACGATCAC